>PWLR01000193.1 GCA_003558435.1 Nitriliruptoraceae bacterium
CGCCGACCCGTCGCCGACCCGTCGCCGACCCGTCGCCGACCCGTCGCCGACCCGTCGCCGACCCGTCGCCGACCCGTCGCCGACCCGTCGCCGAGACGGTGTGAGATGACGCCGTCGATGAGCCGTTCCGAGACGCGGATGGCGGTCAGCCGATCCTCGGTCTCCGCCCGCAGATCGACGAGGTGCCCGGCGCTGTCGTGCTGGTTGTCCGGGTCGAAGAAGTCCCGCGGCGGGCACGGTCCCGCGGCCGCGGGCTCGAACTCCTCGCCGTCGACGACCATCGTGCCGTTCGCCGGACCGCGGCCGGGTGTGCCGTCGTCTTCGGAGGCCGCAGCTTCGCTCGCCTCGCCCCCTTCGGAGGCGTCGTCTTCGACGCCGTCCCCCGACCCGTCGTCGTCGGAAGCGTGGTCGACGGTCCCGGACGCGTCGGTCTCGGCGCTCGCCGCCCCGTCGTCATCACCCCCGCAGGTCGTGAGCAGCAGAGCACCGCAGAACGACAACGAGAGCCGTCCAGACCGGCTCTGAGGGGCGTGCATAGGGCCTTCTCCATCGCATCGAGGCCCGTCGGCAGCGCCCGACAGGCGCAGGCCCGTAGTTCCTGGTCGTTCGACTCGCATGGTGCGTCGGCCGACGATCATCACCGCGATCGCCGGAGAGACGAGCCATGGAGCCCGCGAGTCGCTCAAGCGCCCGGCTCTGATCGGGCTCGGCCCGTGCCCGCGTAGGTCCTCGATGTGGGTACAGGGCCCGAACCACGCGACGTTGGCTCCGTGTCGTCGCGACGCGGCATGACGCGCCCGAGTAGCTCCCGGTGACCGCCACTACGACGGTGACCGGCGCTCGATCTCATCGGGCTCACCGGCCGAAGTCCCCGGGCCCGCAATGCGGTCCCGGGCCCGCAGGACCGCGGTCGACGGCGAACTCCTGAGTCCCGTCACACGGTGCCCCGACCGAAGCCGGGGCACCGTGTGCGCTACTTGTTGTACGCCTCGTCGAGAGCCGCACAGTTGGTGAAGGGGACGACGATGTGTCCCGCGCCGACGAGGGCTTGGTTCGCCTGGCCGAAGTGGACGTTGTCGTGGAACCGGTTGTGCTTCAGGGTCCGGCCACCGGCGAGGTCAACGCACTTCCGGTAGTCGTTGATGACGTACGGCGGCTGTCCGGGCCCGGGGTCCACCCACGTGATGTCGGCTCCGAGCAACAGAACATGGGGATGTGGGTCATCCAGTGGTGATGCTGCTGCCGGACCACTC
This sequence comes from Nitriliruptoraceae bacterium, assembly GCA_003558435.1. GTDB lineage: Bacteria > Actinomycetota > Nitriliruptoria > Nitriliruptorales > Nitriliruptoraceae > PWLR01. The sequence continues at coordinate 1,254 of PWLR01000193.1, forward strand.
ATCAGGCTGAGTGCCAGCGCGATCACGGCGGCCAGGCTGAGGCTTCGCTTCATCTCGGGGCTCCGATCGTCAACACCCGCGCCGTCGATCGACGGCGCGGAGCAGACCCAGGCCGGTTTCGCTCTCGCTCCCGGCCGACTTCCGCGACCAGTACCCCCAACGGCGGATCCTTGCTCCTTGCCTGCTCCCGCCACCTTGCTCGACACGACGGTCCGCCGACAGGGGGATAGCCCCCGCGTTGCGTGTGGACAACCACACCGTCGGGCAGGGGGCGACCACGACCGCCCGAGTGGAGGCGGATCGCCCTGCGACAAGATCGTCGACAGACGGCGAAAGCCGTTTCGGCCCCGACTGTTCCCCGCTCGCCACAGCCCGTACCCCGCCGACGCGTCCCGGTCGTCGGCATCGGTGAGCACGTGCGGGCGTGGGGTCAGGTCGCGGCCAGGCCCTCGGCCGCACCCTCGTCAACCCGGCGACGAAGGGGCGACGGCCCCGGGCCCGGTGGTCGCGCCGCGGTTCCCGGGCTCGCCCCTCGGCGCGAGCGGGTGTCAGCGCCACGCGTCTGCCATCAGATCGTCGTCGCGCAGCCCACGCGAGGCCGCAGCGGAGCGCTCGAATAGCCGCCACCTCCACACGTTGCCGCCGCTCCGCAGCCAGCACGCGTCCGCGCGCCGCTGGGTCGACGGCGTCCCTGACGGTGTCCGTGCCCGAGAGACGCCGAGCCGCTTCGGGAACCTCGACGTCGACGAGCCGTTCCGTCATCAGCGCCTCCAGGTATCCGCCAGCCGGTCGGTACCTCCGGGCCGCGGACGGACCATCCGGTCACAGGTCGATGTCCGGCCAACACCCGCGGCCGAACTCACGGCAACACGAGCCGCTCCGGGTGGGTGTAGACCGTGCCACGCCCCCCGCGGACGAACCCGACCAACGTGACCCCCAACCGATCGGCGGTGCGGACGGCCAGGTCGGAGGCCGCACCCACCGCGGCGACGATCGGAAGCCGCGCCACCGCGGCCTTCGCGACCAGTTCGAACCCGATCCGGCCCGAGAGCACGCAGATCAGGTCGTCCAGGCCGTTCGAAGGCCAGTCCCCGGCCAGCACGTGCGCGCCGATCGTTGCATCCAGGGCGTTGTGGCGTCCGACGTCCTCGCGCACCGTGACCATGCGACCGTCCCGGTCGAACAGCCCCGTGGCGTGGACCCCACCGGTCGCGTGGAACCGCGACTGGGCGAAGCGGAGCTCGTCGGGCAGAAGGGCGAGCACCGGCCAGGCGAGTGGGTCGGTCAGGAAGGCGTCACCGGTGACCGGCCGCGTGCGCGCCGCCAACTCGTCGATGCTGGCCCGGCCGCAGACCCCGCACGAGGCGGTGGCGACCGCGTGACGGCGGGCGCCGGCCGCCGGATCCACCGGGATCGTCAAGGACACGGTCACGGTGTCCTCGGGTCGGGCCAGTTCTCTGGGATCACCGATGCTGACGGCCCGGACCTGGTCCGGGGTGGCGAAGGACTCGGCCAGGAGCCAGCCGACCGCCTGTTCGCGCTCGTGGCCGGGGGTGCGCAGCGTGGTCATCAGCGGGACCGGTGCCTGACCGGGTCCGGCGGCGCGGACCTGGAGCGGTTGCTCGCCGATGATCGTGTCGTCGGCCTGCGAGCTCCGTCCGTCGCCCACCCGCACGACCGGGACCACCGGTACGGCCCGACCCGAGGGGGCCGTGGCTACCGCCTGCGTGGCCTGCCGGCGCGCCTGCCAGCGCACGGCGCGTGCCAGCTCCTGCGGGGTGTCGACGTCCACGGCCGTGGCCCCGAACGGATCCAGCAGGCGCCACACGGCCGGTTCCAGGACCAGGACGTCGAGGTGATCCGCCACGACGCGCAGCCGTCGCTCGCCGGCATCCAGCAGCTCGGACACCGCCCCCGAGGCGCGCGGCCGGTACGCGGCCACCAACGGCTGGGCCCCACGGTCGGTGCCGAGCATCACCGCATCCGGGCCGCGACCGTGGTCGGTGCCCGCGCCGCCACCCGTGCCCCCGTCGAGCAACAGGCGGCAGAGCTCGGCCAGCACCGGCGCCTGCAACCACGGGTGGTCGATGCCGACGACCAGCACGACGTCGGCCTGCGCATGGCTCGACAGGGCGGTCTCCAGCCCCGCCAGCGGTCCGGCGTCCGCGCGCAGGTCCGGAACCGCCCGGGGTGCCGGTGAGGTGCGCACGTGCGTGGCGTTCGCGGCGGCGTCCACCCGGGCGTCGTGGACGGCACCCACCAGCGTGATCCGATCGGCCACCTCACCGACGGTGCGCACGGTACGGACCAGCAAGGACTCGCCGTCGACCACGACGTGAGCCTTGTCGCCGCCCATGCGCCGGGACCGACCGCCGAGCAGGATCGCGCCACCAACCTCGGCCATGAGGGATCGCTCGGCCACGTCGGCTCTCCCCTGATCGGTCGCGTCGCGGACGCCGGCCACCGTAACGGGCCGACGACGTGGCAGGCTGCGCGCCCCGGCCCCTCAGCGACACGGACATGACGCCATGACCCCCGACGCCTGGCTCGAACAGCTCACGGCCGCCCTGTCCGCATGGGTCGACCCGGACGGCAACGGGTCCGATCGCCCGCCGGCGGTCAGCGACGACGAGCGCGATGCCCTGCTCGATCTCGCCCGGGTCGCCGCCCACACCAGCGAACGGTGGACCGCGCCGATCTCGACGTTCATGGTCGGGGTCGCGCTGCATGGGGTGCCGGCCGATGAACGTGCCGCGGTGCTGCGAGGGCTGGTCGCGGAGCTGGAGCCCCCCAGCTGAGCGGCCGTGGCCAGCGCACGATCGACGCTCGTACCTTGTTTCCGCCGAGCAGGCGCCGGAGAGCCGTTCTGAGGGAGTCGATGAGCACGCACCGTGAGACCGTTCCGTCCCGCGACCTCCGCGGTCGCGCCCGTTGGGGTCGTGGGGGCCAGCCGCGTGGTCGCCGAGGGCGTCGGGGGGCGCTGTCGATCGCGCTCGCGCTCGCGCTGGGTGCGGCGGCCTGTACGCCCACCGACGAGCCGGCCGACGTCCCACCAGAGGAAGCGGACGAACCCGACACCGCGCTACCGGGTGACACCGACCCCGATCCGGAACTCGCCCCCGAACCGCAGCCGGAGCTGCCCGCGGGCTGGGAGCCCGTGTTGGTCCCCGACGAGCAGACCGGGCCGTTCCAGCTGGCTGCGCCCGAGGAGGCCGCGGTCTGGGCGGTCGGGACCCCGCTCGGCCCGCTCGAGGAGGTGGCCGCGGGCACCGACTGGTGGAGCTTCTGGGAGCCGCGCCTGGCGGTGGTCGAACCGGAGACCTCCAACATCCGCGCCATGGTCGCCATCCCGGTCGAGGGAGAGGTGCGTTCGCTGCAGGTCAACGTCGACCAGTACGACCTCGACGTCGACCCGGACGACGCCCAGGGCATCGCGGAGGCGCTGGCGCTGGTCGCCGAGGCGCAGGGCAACGAGGTCACCGCGACCCGGACCTGGCCCTACGACGGCCCGGAGGTCGACGAGGTGGGTGAGATCAGCTTCAGCGTCGATCCGGAGCTGCTGGACCGGGACGTGCGGCAGCGCTTCTACCCCGCCCCGAGCGAGAACGCGCTGTGGAGCGTGCAGTGCGACGGCCCGAGCGGCACCGACCTCGACGCGATCTGCGACGAGGCGCTGGACGCGTTCCGTCCACCCGTGGTCAACGGCGGCTGACACCCACCACGCCCACGCCCCGTACCCTCCGGGCGCATGACTGACGCGACCTTCCCACCAGCTACCGCGGCGGATATCCGCCCGTACCTGGAGATCCGCACCGCCAGCCCGTCCGGCTGGTCGCCGGATGGCGGCAAGCTGCTGATCTCGTCCAACCTGCCCGGGACCTCGCAGGTGCACCGGTTGGACCTCGGTGCGGCCGGGCTGCCCCGGGCGGCCGAGGAGTTGGTGCAGCTCACCGACTTCGAGGAACCGATCGGCGCGGGCTACCTGCCGGCCGATCCGACCGGGCAGGGCCGGGACCGACTGCTGCTCGCCACCGACCGTGGCGGTAACGAGCGCTACCAGCTCTACACCGCCGGGGACGCGCCGCCGGAGCCGCTGACGGGCCCCGACGACCTGGAGCCGTTGGTGGTCGACGAGGAGTTCATCCACCGGCCCGGTGGCGTGACCCGCGACGGCACCCGCATCGCCTACGCGACCAACCGTGGCGACGGCGTCGCCTTCGACAGCTGGGTCCGGGACCTGACCACCGGGGTCGAACGCGCCGTCTACGCCTCCGGCGGATGGACGGGCCCGGGCGGGTTCTCGCCCGACGGTCGCTACCTCGCGGTCAGCGAACTCACCACGCGCCCCGGCGACAACAAGGTGCTGCTCGTCGACCTCGAGGTCGTGGGGGACGCGCCGTCCGCGCCGGGCGACGACGCCGTGCACGAGCTGGCGCCCCACGAGGATCCGGCCAGCGTCGGCACGCCGTCGTGGCTGCCTGACAGCAGCGCGTTCTTCTTCGCCACCGATGTCGGGCGCGAGTACAGCGGCATCGCCAAGGGCACGCCCGACGGCCACTGGGAGTACGTCGTGGAACCCGGGTGGGACGCCGGGTGCGCCATCGACTGGACCGGTCGGCACCTGCTGGTCGCCTGGAACGACGACGGCCGCACCCGGGCGGAACTGCGTGACCCGACCACCCTGGAGGTCACGGCCGAGGTGCCGTTGCCCGGCAACGGCGTCGCCGGAGGCTTCCGTTTCTCGCGTGACGGACGCTACGTCGCCTACAGCTTCAGTTCGCCGCTGGTGCCCGGCGACGCGTGGCGCTACGACACCGACACCGGCGAGCTGGTCCGGCTCACCGTCAGCCCGTGTGACGTCGACCCGGACACGTTCGTCGACGCGGAACTCGTCCGGTTCGCCTCGTTCGACGGCCTGGAGATCCCGGCGTTCGTGTTCACCCCCTCGGAGGGTGAGGGCCCCTTCCCGGTGGTCGTGGTGATCCACGGTGGTCCGGAGAGTCAGTTCCGGCCGTCGTTCGCGCCGCTCACCCAGTACCTGGTGGCCGAGGGCTTCGCGGTCGTCGCCCCCAACGTGCGGGGCTCCACCGGCTACGGCCGCACCTACCAGCAGCTCGACGACGTGGAGAAGCGGCTCGATTCGGTCCGGGACCTCGAGGGCCTGCACGATTGGCTGGCGACCCAGCCCCACCTCGACCAGGACCGTGCGGCGCTCTACGGCGGGTCGTACGGGGGCTACATGGTGCTGGCCGGGCTCGCGTTCCAACCCGACCGCTGGGCCGCCGGGGTCGACATCGTCGGGATGTCCAACCTGGTCACCTTCCTCGAGAACACCGCCGAGTGGCGTCGCGCCTTCCGTGAGCGCGAGTACGGCTCGCTCGAGCACGACCGCGAACTGCTCGAGGCGGCGTCGCCGATCACCCATGTCGAGTCGATGCGGGCACCGCTGTTCATCGTCCACGGGGCCAACGACCCGCGGGTCCCGCTCGGCGAGGCCGAACAGATCCACGAGATCCTCACCGAACGTGGGATCCGCAGCGAACTGCGCGTCTACCACGACGAGGGGCACGGGCTCGCCAAGCTCGCCAACCGCATCGACTGCTATCCGCGGGTGGCGGCCTTCCTCCACGAGGTACTGCACGCCTGATCGCCGCACCCTGGCGGGCATCGACGCCCACCCGGCTCCGCCCGCTGGTTCACCGCGTGAACGGTTGGATGACCTCGGTGATCCACGTGGTCTGGTCGAGGTCCGTGGCGGTGTCGCCGTGGTAGACCTCCCACGGCGGGCCGGCCGCCTCACAGCCGTGGCGCTCCAGCCAGGCCGCGATCGCGGTGTAGGCGGGTCGAGCCGTCGCATAGGCCCCGCGATGCCAGGTCGTGGCCGCAGCGCCGCCCGGCAACGATCCCGGTTCGATCCCGTGGTCGGCAGTGATCGCGTCGGCCACCGGCAGACCGGCCTCCACGTCGTAGGCGTTGACACCCTCGGCGCAGCGGGCGAACGGCAGACCCACGGTGGCGACGTCGATGTTCTGCAGGTGGGTGGCCAACGTCCCGTAGGAGCCCGCGAACCACGAGCCGAGCTGGTCCTCCAGGACGCGGGAGCGGATCACCGCGGTCGGCTGTTCCTCGAGTTCGCGGACTTCGACCTCGTACACGATCCGTCTCCCCGGTTGGTCACGCCCCGTGTGCATCACGGCCCGGAGGCCGCTCCCGGCGCAGGGTAGGGCGGCAGGACCGTTCCACGGCCTCGTCCGATGGTCCCCGGCCATCGGCGGTGGTGTCGCGCGTACGACCGTTGGGAGGGGGCGCGACGGTTGCCGTCGTCACATCGACGGTAACCCTGGTCGCCTGAACGCGCGGGGTCCGACGTGAGTTGTCGCCGGGCGTCGCTCGCGCCCGGTGGCCGGCGTCGAGCGCGACCCCGGGCCCCTCGATCCGACCGTCCTCGCCCCGACGGTCGCGCCATCCTCGACGGAGACCCCCGTGGCCGAGCCAACGAGCGAGACCGGTGCGAGCCGGGCTGCCGACCGGCGCCCCTGGTGGCGGCATCCGGTCGTGGCGGGGCTCGGGGTGGTGGCGGCCCTCGGCGTACTGGTGCTGGTCGTGGTCGCCGTCGCGTTCTGGCGGATCTACGCGGGCGCGAGCATCCCTTCCGCCGACGAGCTGCGGTTGCCCGATCCGTCGGTGTTGGTCGCGGCGGACGGGGAAGTGGTCCAGAACCTGCGTCCGGCCGCGGTGCGGGAGAACGTCTCGCTCGGGGAACTCCCGGATCACGTGCCCGCTGCGGTGCTGGCCGCCGAGGACCGGTCCTTCACCGAGCATCGAGGCTTCTCGCCGACGGGGATCGTGCGTGCCGCGCTGGTCAACCTCCGGGCGGGCGAGGTACGACAGGGGGCGTCCACCATCAACCAGCAGTACGTGGCGATGGCGGTCGAGGAGATCGACGACTCGTTCAGCGGCAAGTTCCGGGAGGTGGCCACGGCGGCCCGGCTGGACGCCGAACTCGACAAGGACCAGATCCTCGAGAACTACCTCAACGCGGTGCCCTACGGACGTAACGCCCAGGGCATCCAGGCCGCGGCGCAGACCTACTTCGGTGTGGACGCGGTCGAGTTGGACGTGCACCAGGCCGCGATCCTGGCCGGGATGCTCGCCGCACCCAGCGCCTACGACCCGGAGCGGAACCCGGAGGGTGCGTCGATGCGTCGCGACTTCGTGCTGAACGGGATGATCAGTACCGGGGCGCTCGACGAGGCGACGGCTCATCCCTACCTGGGCGGCCCCCTCCCGGAGTTGCGTACCGAGCCGCTGGTCACCCCGGGACCCGAGACGTTCTTCCTCGAGGCCGTGCGGCGCCAGCTCCCCGGGATGTTGGACCTGGAGCTCGACGACCTCGATACGGGACTGCGGGTACACACCACGCTGGATCGGCGCGCGCAACGTCTGGCGGTGGAGACGTTGAACGACGGGCTGGGTGACGAACCCTACGCCGGTGCCGTGGTCACCATCGATGTCGAGACCGGCGCCTACCGCGCCCTGGTCGGGGGCCGCGATCATCGCGAGCAGCAGTTCGACGTGGCGACCCAGGGGCTCCGGCAGGTCGGCTCCTCGTTCAAGACCTTCGCCCTGGCTGAACTCGTCGCACAGGGCTACGACCCGAACACGACCCTGATCGATGCGCCGGAGGAACTCGACATCGAGAGCGAGAACGGCGAGGACACCACGGTGCGCAACTTCAGCGGCGAAGCGCACGGGGAGGTGACCGTCCGCGAGGCGACGACGTCGTCGATCAACACCGCCTACATGCGGATGGCCGGGGAACTCGGCTACGACCGGGTGGTCGACCGGGCGTCACAGCTCGGCATCGTCACCGAACTGCCCCCGTTCCCGAGCATGACGCTCGGCGCCGGCGACCTCCGCCCGATCGAGATCACGGCCGCCTATGCCACGCTGGCGGCCGAGGGGGTCCGCCACGACCCGTACCTCGTCGAGCGGGTCGAGACCCACGACGGCGAGGTGATCTACGACCACGACGGCGGTGCCGAACAGGTCATGGATGCGCGGGACACCGCCGTGATCACCGACGTGTTGGTCGCGGCGGTCGAGGACGGCACGGGATCGGCGGCGGACCTCGATCGCCCGAACGCCGGCAAGACCGGCACCACGAACTCCTTCCGGGACGCGTGGTTCGTCGGCTACACCCCGGAGTACGCCACCTCGGTGTGGGTCGGCAACCTCGACAACACCCCGATGGACGGGGTCACGGGTGGTTCCTTCCCCGCGCGTATCTGGGGGGCGTACATGGAGGAGTTGTTGGAGCCGTTGCCGGTCCAGCCGTTCCCGACCCCGGACACCTCGCACCTCGAACCGTTGGATGGTCTGGAGGCCGAGGAACCCGAACCCCAGTTCGAGCCGCCCGCACCCGCGCCTCAG
>PWLR01000125.1 GCA_003558435.1 Nitriliruptoraceae bacterium
CGTTGGAGCACATCGACTGGGACGCCTGGTACGACAAGTTCGAGTCGGAGAACCTGGCGTTCCTCTACCAGGAGCGCAAGGCCGACGGGGAGCCGTCCACCTTCTTCAAACTCGTCGACCGCGATCGGGCCGAGGACTGAGCACCGTTCACCGGGTCGCGGAGCGCTTGTACTGCCAGACCGAGAGCGGGACGAAGACCGCCAGGATGATCGCCACCCAGATCAGGGTGTAGGCGACCGGGTTCTGCAGTGGCCAGACCTCGGGTACGGGGAACGCCGGGTTGGTGTTGCCGAAGGCTTCACGGGCCGCCTGGGTGACCGCGGAGACCGGGTTCCACTCGGCGAAGGTGCGCAGGGGGCCCGGCAGGTTCTCGCTCGGCACGAAGGTGTTGGCGATGAACGTCAACGGGAAGATCACGATGAACGAGGCGTTGTTGATCACCTCGACGCTCGGGACCACCAACCCGACGAACGCCATGATCCACGAGAACGCGTAGGCGAACACCAACAACAGCAGGAACCCGCCCAGCGCATCCAGTAGCGAGTTGCGGATCCGCCAGCCGACCAGCAGCCCGGTCAACGACATGATGATGATGGACAGCAGGTTGTAGACGATGTCGCTGGCGGTGCGCCCGACCAGGACCGCGGAACGGGACATCGGCAGCGACCGGAACCGGTCGATGATGCCCTTCTGCATGTCCTCTGCCAGTCCGGCCCCGGTGAAGGTGGCACCGAACACCACGGTCTGGGCGAAGATCCCGGCGATCAGGAACTCGCGGTAGGGCACGCCGGGGATCTCGATCGAGGCGCCGAACACGTACACGAACAGCAGCACGAACATGATGGGCGAGATCAGCACGAACACCAGCACCTCGGGCACGCGCTTGATCTTGATCAGGTTGCGCTTGGCGACGATCGCACCGTCACCGAAGGCGTGGAGGAGTTCGCTCACGGGTTCGACCCTCCGTCCGTGGCACCCGTGGGCACCGCATCGTCGTGCTCGGCGGTCCGCCCGGTGAGGGTCAGGAACACGTCGTCGAGCGTCGGTCGGCGCAGTCCGACGTCCAGGATGTCGATCTGCTGCGCATCGAGCTGTCGTAACGCTGCGACCAGGCTCTTGGCGCCGTTGGCCACGGGTGCCGTCAACGAACGGGTGTGCTCGTCGACCACCACCTCACCGGCCGCGACCTCGGCGAGCACGGCGCGCGCCGTGGGTAGCGTCGCCGACGACTCGACCACGAGCTCGATGCGTTCGCCCCCGACCTGCGACTTCAGCTGATCGGCGGTCCCCCGCGCGATGGCCCGGCCATGGTCGATCACCACGATGTCATCGGCGAGACGATCGGCTTCCTCGAGGTACTGGGTGGTGAGCAACAGCGTGGTGCCGCCGGTCACCAGCTCCCGGATGACCTCCCACATCGTGGTGCGACTCCGCGGGTCCAGACCGGTCGTGGGTTCGTCGAGGAAGAGCACCGACGGCTCGGCGACCAGCGCGCCGGCCAGGTCGAGGCGGCGGCGCATGCCACCCGAGTAGGTCTTCACCGGCCGGTCTCCCGCATCCGCGAGATCGAAACGGTCCAGGAGCTCCCGGGCTCGCGCCGTCGCCGGCTTGCGCCCGAGGCGGTAGAGCCGACCGATCATGTCGAGGTTCTCGAACCCGGTGAGGTACTCGTCGACCGCGGCGTACTGTCCGGAGAGCCCGATGCGCTTACGTACGCCGTCGGGGTCGGCCAGCACATCGATACCGGCCACCTCGGCTGAGCCCTCGTTCGGTACGAGCAGCGTGGTCAGGATGCGCACCGCGGTGGTCTTGCCGGCACCGTTGGGCCCGAGCAGCCCGAGCACGGTGCCTTCCGGGACCTCCAGATCCAGGCCGTCGAGCGCCACGACGTCGCCGTAGCGTTTGACCAGACCGGACGCGCGGATGACCACGGACACGACGGACGACCTCCGGGGAACCACGCTCACGGCCGACTGCCGGAGAGATGAGGAGCCTACGCCCTGGGCGATCCGTCGACCACCACGGGGCGGTTCAGAAGATCGACAGCTCGAGACGGTTGGTCAGCTCGTGCAGCGCCGCGCGTCCGGCCAGCGAGTTGCCGGAACTGTCCAGCGGAGGCGACCACACGCACAGACCGGAATGGTCGGGTGCGACCGCCATGATCCCGCCCGCGACGCCGCTCTTGCAGGGCAGCCCGACGCTGAAGGCGAACTCGCCGGCCGCGTCGTAGGTACCACAGGTCAACATGATCGCGGTGACCCGGCGGGCGAGCGCTGCGTCCAGGATCTGTTCACCGCTGTCGGGCTCGATCCCGTCGTTGGCGAGGAACCGCATCGAACGTGCGAGCTGGCGAGCCGTCATCATCGTCGCGCACTGGTCGTTGTAGGTGGTGAGCACCTCGTCGACCGTGTGGTTGAGGTTGCCGAAGTCGGCCATCAGGTTGGCCATCGCCCGGTTGCGGTACGACGCGCCGCCCTCCGAGGTCGCGATGGCGGGGTTGATCTCGATCTCATCGCCGGTCAACTGCCGAACGAGTTCGCGCATCGAGGCGTCGGGGTCCTTGCAGTGGTCGATCAACACGTCATCGACCACCAACGCCCCCGCGTTGATCATGGGGTTGCGGGGGATGCCCTGTTCGTGTTCGAGTTGCACGAGCGAGTTGAACGGATCACCGGAGGGCTCGCGGCCGACCCGGCACCACAACTCGTCGGTCACCGTGTGTTCGGTCCCCAGCTTCTGCATGGCGAGGATGAGTGAGAAGACCTTCGACATGCTCTGGATCGCGAACGGTTCGTCGATGTCGCCCACGCCGTGCTCGGTGCCGTCCAGTTCGCACATCACGAGGCCGAAACTCTTCGGGTCGAGTTTCGCCATCTCGGGGATGTAGCCGGCCACCTTGCCGTGTTCGGCGGCGGGACGGGCCACCTCGGCGGCTTCTTCGAGTATGTCGTCGATGTCCATGGATCGCCTGACCTTCGTGGGTGGCTCGCAGGCTGCCACGTCACGCGGCCCACACCGCGGGCCATCCGGCCAGGGCGGGTGCGGTCGGTCAGGCGGCGCGACGCAGCCAGGCCAGCACCATGCCGCGTAGCCGGGCGATGTTGACGCCCTTCTCCGCACTGACCCAGACCACCGCCTTGGGATCGAGGCCGCAGCCCGCGGCCAGGTCACGCTTGCGTCGCTCACGGTCTGACGAGCGGACCTTGTCGTGCTTGGTCGCGACCACGGTGAACGCGCGGTCGTGGCTCCGCAGCCAGTCCAACATCTCGACGTCGAGCTTGGTCGGGCCGACCTCGCCGTCCACGAGCACGAGCGTCATCACGAGCGGTTCGCGCTCGCGGAGATAGCGGTCCATCCGGGCGCGCCAGGCCTTGCGGTTGGCGGCCGGGGCCTTCGCGTAGCCGTAGCCCGGCAGGTCGACGATGGTGCCGCCGCTCTTGGCCGAGAAGCAGTTCAGCAGTTGTGTGCGCCCGGGGGTCTTGGAGGTCCGGGCCAGGTCCTTCTGACCGGCGATGGCGTTGAGCAGCGAGGACTTGCCCACGTTGGAGCGACCGATGATGGCGACCTCCGCTCGGCTCCGGGGGAGCAGGGAGGGGTCGTCCGCCGAGGTGACGAAGGTGAGCGCGAGAGGAGAGGCCATGACCGGAGTGTCGCGCATCCGCACCACATGGCGCACACCGGGGAACCTCGGTGGTCGGTGGGTACGGATCCGTGCGCTCCTGCACGGCTCGATGCCCGCGGCGGACCGCTGCAGCCGTGGGTGACCGCCGTGAGTCCTAGGCTCGAGTTCGGCCGGTCACCTGCCGATGCTGGGGCTCGGACGCGTACCGGTGCGATGGTTCGGGCCGGTGAGCCGGCCACAACCAGGCCAGCGATCAGGACGGTGGCCGGGGTGGCAACAGGTGGGGAGTTCCCGATGGGCGGTCGGAGCGGGCGGGATCGCTATCCGGACGCGTTGCGCGCCGGGGCCTTGCTCGTGGTGGTGTTCGGGCACTGGATCGCCACACTGCCCCGACTCGTGGACGGACGGATGGTCGAGACCGAGCACCTGTTGACGGTCTGGGACGGTGCCGGGATCCTGACCTGGGGTCTGCAGGTGGTCCCACTGTTCGTGTTCGTCTCCGCGGCGGTGAGCACCGAAGGCGCGGCCCGGCGCATCCAGGCGGGCGACCGGCAGCTCACCTGGTGGGCGGGCCGGGCGCTGAGCCTGGCGCGCCCGAGCGTGACCTACCTCGCCGTGCTGGCGGTCATGGCGGTCATCGCGCGCTACAGCGGCGGTCGGCTCCTGGGACCGCTCGACCAGTCCTTGACCGTTCACCTGTGGTTCTTGTTGATGCTGCTGGCCGTCCAGGCGTTGTTGCCGTTGAGTGTGGGTGCGGACACCCGCTTCGGGTTGCGGGCCGTGGTCGGTCTGCTGGTGATGACCGCACTCGCCGATGTCCTGCGGGCCGGTGTGAGCTCGCCCGGGCAGCTGCGCGAGTTGGGCACGTTGGTGACCGGTACCGGCGGAGGGATCGGCTGGGTGAACGTCCTGGTGGTCTGGTTGCTGCCCCAACAGCTCGGTATCGCCTGGAAGCGTGGTCGTTTCGGGGGTCTGCGCAGTGGACTGGTACTGCTCGTCGCCGGACTCGTGTGGTTGGGTTCAGCGGTCGCCGTCGGCTATCCGGTGGCGATGGTGGGCGGGGACCTGGCCGGCAACAGCAACGTGCTCCCACCCACGCTGGCGCTCGTGGGCGTGATGTGGGTGCAGGTGGGCGTCGTGCTGGCGTTCGAGGGACCGGCCAGACGTGCCCTCGAACAGCGGGCGGTGGGCAAGGTGGTCGGGATCCTGGGCGCGCTCGGGATGCCGCTGTACCTCTGGCACAAACTGGCCGAGTTGCCGGCGGCCTGGCTGGGCGAGCGTGTGGGCGCCCCGATCGATGCTGGTGTGCCTGGAGAGGCCGGTTTCTGGCTCGGACGCCTGTCCTGGATCGTGCTCTGCCTGGTGATGGTGGCGCCGGTCATGATCGCCGTCGTCGCCTTCGAGACCCGTCGCAAGCGGTCGGTTCCTCCGACGACCGTCACCTGGGCCACGCTGGCTGGTGGTGTGGCGTTGTTCGCCGGCATCGTGGTCGCCATGGGCCTGGGCGCCCAGCCCGGCGCCGTGTTCGGCCTGCTGGGGGTGGCGGGCGCCTCGCTGCTGCTGCGGTCACGGGAGGGCCCGACCTCGGAGCCATCGACCGACCAGCTGCCGCGGGAGCAGGTCTGAACCCAACAGAGTTCCCGGTCGAGATGTACCTACGACCCCTGCCGTTTCGACCCGGCGTCGCGGGAGACCTCGTATCGTCGTGTTATTCAGAACGGCCGATGCGGCCGTCAACGTCACAGCAGACCGTCGGGGTTGCCGCCAGTGAACGACCCTTGTACCCCCGCGGTCAGTCACCCCCTATCCGGCAGATACGCCCTGGAAGAGCGTCGGGGTTCCGGTGGCGCCGGCGTGGTGTGGCGAGCCCAGGACCTGCTGCTCGACCGGACGGTCGCCGTCAAGCTGTTGCACGCAGAGGTGGCGGCAGATCCGCCGGCTGCTGGCCGGTTCCGGGCCGAGGCCTCGATGGCGGCGAAGCTGACCCACCCGAACGCGGTCATCGTCTACGACATCGGCCATGACGGCGGTCGCGATTATCTGGTCATGGAGTTCGTCGAAGGCGGCACCCTGGCCCAGGTGCTGGCGGGCGGGCCGTTGGCTCCCGGCACCGTGGCCGGGCTGGGCGCACAGGTCGCGCGTGCGCTCGGTGCGGCGCACCAACGACGGCTCGTACATCGCGATGTGAAACCGGCCAACGTGTTGGTCACCACCGAAGGCGACGCCAAGGTGGCCGATTTCGGGATCGCTCAGGCACTCGGTGCCACGAGTTCGCGGTTGACGGCGCCGGGCGAGGTCATGGGCACCGCGCGCTACCTCGCTCCCGAGCAGCTCCGGGGCGAGACCATCGATGCGCGCGCAGACGTCTACGCCCTCGGGGTCGTGCTCCACGAAGCGCTCACCGGTGAGGTGCCGTTCGGTGAGGGCACCAGGGCCGAGGTTGCATCGCGGCGGTTGGTGGCCAGTCTGCCGAGGGTCTCGGAACACCGCTCGGACGTCCCCTTCGGCCTCGACGACGCGATCGCGCGGGCTACCCAACTCGATCCGCGCGACCGGTTCGTCGATGGGCGAGCGTTCGCCGCGGAGCTGGCCCGGTCCTCCACACCCGGGGCGCGCCGGGAGTTGGCGACGCGCCTGTTCGCGCATGCCCCGGATCCGTCACACGCTCGCGACGCATCCTCCGTGACCGCGGATCTCGCCAACGATGTCGAACTCCCCGAGGTCGATCGATGGTCGACACCGCCGGAAGGGCCGGGACGAGCTGACGAACCAACCGCAGGTATGGCCCCCTTCGCGGTACCGCCGGCGTTCGCTTCCGTGGCGTCGGCGGGCTCCTCACGGGGCGCCGCGACCGATGCCGACGGCGGGAACCGTGCCGGATCTGCGGAGCCGTCAGCTCCCGATCCGACTCCCGTTCGCGCCGTCGAGGACTCCGAGGATGCGCCTCCCGCCGCGTCGTCGACACGACGGGAGGATCCAGCACAGCCCGGCCGGGATCGACGGCCCGTCCTGGCGCTGGGGTTGGTGCTTGCCGTCCTGGTCGGTGGAGGAGCGGTCATCGCGGCGATCGATCGTTCCGAGGAGGTGCCTACGCGGGCGGGTGACGTCGCCGGTGACGATCGCACCGCCGACGGGCCCGATGTAGCGGCGGATGCCGTCATCGACGACGAGCTCACCGAAGACGAGGACGAGCTGAGCGACGTAGAGCCTGCGGAGATCGTCGCCGGCCGGGACCACGATCCCTTCGGTTCCGGCGATGAGCACCGGGCGGACGTCCCCAACTCCTTCGACGGAGATGCGACGACCGCATGGCAGACCCAGGGTTATCGGGGCAGCCCGGAGCTCGGGGGCCTGAAGTCCGGAGTCGGTATCTGGTTCGATCTCGGTGATGAGCAGCAGGTCACCGAGCTCGAGGTGGCCATGGCCACCTCTGGTGCCTCGTTCACCGTCTTCGCCGGCGCGAGTCCGCCTGACCCCGGGGCCGACCCTGAGGCATGGGGACGTCCGGTCGCCGAGGTGAACGGCGCCGAGTCGCAGACCACAGTGACCTTCGACGAGCCGACCGAAGGACGGGTGTGGCTGCTGTGGTTCACCTCCCTGCCCCAGGACGGATCGGTCTACCGGGCCACCGTGTCCGAGGTGCGACTGTTCAGTTCCTGACGGGTGGGGGACGCAACAACGCTGGCAGCCCGGCGAGCATGGGTAGCCAGGTCGCGAGCACCCGATAGGTGACCACCACGGCACTCGCCATCGAGAGCGACAGGCCGACCGCGACGAATGCCGCGACCATGCCGCCCTCGACGAACCCGGTACCGCCGGGGGTCACCGGGATCGCTGCCCCCAGTTGCGAGGCGGCGAAGCCCACGAGCAGCGTGGCGATGGTCACCGGCTGGCCGAACGCGATGAACACGAGCCATAGAGCGGCGATGTCGGCACTCCAGTTCAGGGCCGACCAGGCAACGATGCGCAGCAGCGCAGCCGGGCTCGGTGGGTGCTGATCGGGGTGTTCGAGCGACTCGACCCACCCCTCCGCCCGCTCGCCCAGCGAGCGGTGGAGCTTGCCGAGCCGCCGGATGAGGCGTGCGCCCCGTGCTGGTGAACGAACCACGGCGAGCACGAGGATCGAGAGTCCGATGAGCACGACCAACAGCACGATGGAGCCGGTCAGCACTCGTCCCTGGAGGTCGCCGCGGAGCACCGAGACCGCCACCCCGCCCGCTCCGAGGAGGGCGATCGTCGTGGTCGCGAGCGTTGCGGTCAGTGCGAGGCTGGCCGTGGCGTAGGGGACGGCGAGGCCGAACCTGGTCCATCGTCGAACCACTTCGGCTCCCGCCACCGCCCCGCCACCGGGCATGGCCTGGGTCAGGGTGAAGGCGGTCATCGAGACGTTGAGTGCCTCCCGGTAGCGCACGTGGTGCCCCACCGCCGAAGCGCTACAGCGGTGCACCATCGCGAGTGAGGCGATCGTGGCGATCTCCAGGAGCAGTGCGCCGACGAGCGGTGCCGCCGCGGCGCGGCCGATGTCCTCCAGCGCCTCGCCGACCCCGACCACGACCAGTCCGACCACGTAGGCCACGAGCGTGACGCCGAGCAGCAGCAGCACGGCGCGTCGGTTGGGGAGTCTGTTGCCGTCTCCCTTTCCGGGGGCGGTCACTCGTTGTCAGGCGTCGCTGCGGTCCGGGCGCCGGGTGGCGAGCGCGAGGCCGCCGTCGACGGGGAGCACGGCCGTGCTGAACGACGGGTCCTCCGCGAGTTCCTGGATGAACCGTGCGAGCTCGTCGATGTGCTCGCTCGCTCGAAGGACCCCTCGGGCGATGAGCATGCCACCGGGGCGGAGCAGACGACGCACGTGTTCGAGATCCTCGGGGTAGCCGACCGGGTCGGCCTGCAGCAGCGCGAGGTCATAGGCGTGATCCGACAGACGGGGCAGCACGGTCGCGGGATCGCCCTGGATCGAGCGCACCCGCTGTCCCGCTCGTGCCGCCCGGAAGGCCTCGGAGGCCAACTCGTGAGCGTGGGCATCGGGTTCGATGCTCGTGAGCACACCGCGGGCGGGAAGTGCCGTCAACATCCAGAGACCCGAGACGCCGCCGGCCGCGCCGATCTCGACCGCGGTCTGCGCCTGGGTGGTGTCCACCGCCCACCGCAGCAACGCCCCGACGTCCGGGCTCGGAGGATGCAAGGTGCCACCGGCGGCGTCGCGCGCGGCCTGCAGGGCCGAGTTCTCGACCGCGGTGAGACGTCGGACCCCGGCGAGCACACGTGCGTCGACCTGCTCGCCCTCGTTGGGCGCAGGTTCCTCGCCTCGGTCGACCCGTTGGCTCCAGTTGGAGCTCGAGCCGAACAGCTCGTCGGCACCGGGCAAACTCGCTCGCCGGTTCATCAGGAGGGTCCCTTCGTTGCCTGCGGACGGTCGGTCAGCCGTCGCCCTGCGCAATCTAGACCCCAGGGGCCCGCCCCGCGTCCACCGGCGGTGGTCAAGGGAACAGCGCGCGGAGCCCGTGCGCTCCGGGATCGGTGTGTTCGCGGTCGATCGGCGGGGCTCGTGTCCACCCCGACCGTTCGGTCCACCCGTCGAACGGTCCCATTGAGGGCGGTCCACGGCCGGGGTAGGTGTGGGCACGCTTTTCATACCGACGAGACCCGTGCATGAGGTACGGGATGACTGGAGCTGCCATGGCAACCGACGCACCGGCCGTCCCGCGCGTCGAAGAGACCGGACTCGACCGCGACGACCTGGCGAACGCGGCCGACGAACTCGGCATCGACGACATCGACGCATTGGACGATCAATCGCTCTTCGAGCAGATCGGCCTGATGCTCGGCGAGATATCCGAGGACCAACTCTCTAAGGGCGCGCAGGACACGGCGGAGGACACCACGGAGGAGGCGCAGGACACGGCCGAGGAGGCGCAGGACACGGCGGAGGATACGGCCGAGGAGGCGCAGGACACGGCGGAGGATACGGCCGAGGAGGCGCAGGACAC
>PWLR01000194.1 GCA_003558435.1 Nitriliruptoraceae bacterium
CGGACGAACCTGCCCCCGGGGACACCGACGACCCGCCCGACGACCCGGTCGCGACGTTGCTCGACGATGGCGGCGAGGCCCGGCTCTTCGTCAAGCTCACCGACGTGGCTGCGAACGGATCCACGACCCTGATCCACCAGGCCGTGACGCCGGTCCGGGCGACGTCGCTGCCGAGTGAGCTCGCTGTGGAGCTCCCCGATCTCGCCTACCGGCTCCAGGCGGATCATCGGCTCCGCGTCACCATCGCGACCACGGATCAGGCGTTCAGCAACCGCATCGAGGGGGCGACGACCAGCCTGGTGCTCGGTGATGGTGCCGCGCAGCTACGACTGCCCGTGGTGGCCAGCGTCGCCCCGGCGGTCCGGCTGCCGGTCGTGGCGGGGATCGCCCTGGCGGTGGCGGCCCTGGCGGCGGTGCTGGTCTTCCGGCGTCGGGGCGGGACCGAAGGGGGCGGCTCGTCCACAGGCGTCGATCCCGCGGGTCGGGCCGGGGACGGGGTCGCCGGGGTTGATCCCGGGGCCGCGACAGGCGACGCACGGGGCAACGCGGAGCTCCGCGAGCCTCCCCCGATCGCCATCGAGGGGCTCACCAAGCGCTACGCCGACGGACACCTCGCCGTCGATGCCTTCGATCTGACCGTCGGTCGCGGGCAGGTCATGGGCCTGCTCGGACCCAACGGGGCCGGCAAGACGACCAGCCTGCGGATGCTGCTCGGGCTGTCCACACCCACCGCTGGGAGCATCCGGGTGTTCGGACACGACATGCGCCCCGGTCACCCCGTGCTCGGACGGGTCGGCGCGCTGGTGGAAGGCCCGGGCTTCGTACCCGAACTGTCCGGCATCGACAACCTGCAGCTGTACTGGCGAGCCGGTGGTCGACGGTCGCTCGACGAGGCCGATCTGCCGTGGGCGCTGGGGGTCGCTGACCTCGGTAGCGCGATCCGCAAGCCCGTGCGCACCTACTCGCACGGGATGAAGCAACGGCTGGCGATCGCGCAGGCTCTGCTCGGTCGCCCCGAGCTGTTGGTGCTCGACGAGCCCACCGACGGGTTGGATCCGGAACAGATCCGTGCCATGCGCGAGCTGCTCGCGCGGCTCGGTCACGAGGGCCACACCGTGCTGGTCTCGAGCCATCTGCTCGCGGAGGTCGAGCAGATGTGCACCCACGTGGCGGTGGTCCAACGGGGCCGGCTGCTCGCCAGTGGCAGTATCGGTGAGCTGGTGGGGGCCGGACGCACGGTCGTGGTGGCGACCGACGATCGTGACCGGGCGCGCGCCGTGCTCGGCCGCCATCTCCCCTCCGGATCGATCGAGGCGTCCGGCGCGGGGCTCGCGGTCACGCTCGGCGATCATGATCCCGCCGACCTCGTCACGTGGCTGGTGGCCGAGGGGCTGCGCATCCACGCCCTCACCCCCCGCGGCAGGCTGGAGGACGCGTTCCTGTCGTTGACCGGACCGCCGGCCTCCGAGACGGCCGAGGGCTCCGAGCCGATCGGCCAACGCGGGGGCCCCGGAGGTGTGACGTGATCGTGGAGCTGCAGCGGCAGCTGCGTCGCCGCCGGACGGTCTTCGGGCTGCTCGGTATCGCCTCGGTGCCGGTCATCCTGGCCATCGCCTTCGTGTTGTCGGGCGACGGCGCGAACGGCGGCGGTGGCGGAGGCGACCCCACCGGATTGTTCGATCTGGCGACCGCGTCCGGTCTGAACTTCGCGCTGATGTCGACCGCGGCGACGGCGCCCTTCCTGCTGCTGGCCGTGGTGGCGCTGTTCACCGGCGACTCGGTCTCCAGCGAGGCCAGCTGGGGGAGTCTGAGGTATCTGCTGGTGCGGCCCGTGCCGCGCTCGCGCCTGCTGGCTCGCAAGTTCGCGGTGGGGGTGCTGCTGTCGGTGGTGGCGGCGCTGCTGGTGCCCCTCAGCGGGTTGGCCGCCGGGACGCTCGCGTTCGGCTGGGGCGAGGTGCAGACGCCCTTCGGGGTGCTGGCGGTGGGACCGGCCCTCGGACGGTTGCTGGCCATCGTCGCCTACCTCGTGTGGAGTTCCGCCTGGGTGGCGGGGATCGCCTTCGCCTGGTCGACGGTCACGGATGCGCCGGTCGGTGCGGTGGCCGGGACGATCGTGTTGGTCATCGTGGTGCAGATCCTGGACGCGATCACCGCGTTGGGGGCGCTACGCACCTTCCTGCCCGTCCACGAGCTCACGGCGTGGATCGGCCTGCTCGCCTCGCCGCCGCAGTGGGGCGAGCTGACGCGCGGGATCCTGCTGCAGGTCCCCTACCTCGTAGGGGCGCTCGGGTTCGCGTTCTGGTGGTTCGGTCGCAAGGACATCCTGTCGTAGGACCTGTCGGCGTGGTGACTCGACCGAAGGCACGGACGTTCCCGAGGTGGGAACGGATGGGTCCCGTGCGCGCTTCGCGCCACGACTATCCGTCGTGCGCACAGCTGTTTAGCGTGACTTCGTGGATCCGACCCGCCTCTTCTCCCGCCAGTACGCGATCGTCGTTGGTGCGACGTTCCTGTTCTTCGCGGCGTTCGGTGCGTCACTACCGGTCCTTCCCCGCTACGTGGTGGACGTGCTCGGCCGTGGGGACACCGTGGTCGGGTTCGTCTTCGCGGCCTATGCGATGGCAGCCGTCGCGGTCCGGCCGTTGATCGGACGCGTCGGTTACCGCTCGGGTCGACGACTGTTGATCCAGGTGGGGGCGGTGCTCACGGGCGTGGCTCTGCTCGGTCACCTCGCCGCCGACACCGTGACGATGCTCGTGCTGATGCGCCTGTTGGCCGGCGCCGGGCAGGCCGCGGTGCTGGTGGGCTTCACCACGATGGCCCTCGACCTCGCCCCGCCTGCCCGCCAGGGCGAGGCGGCGAGCTTCGTGATGGTGGCGTTGCAGCTCGGCCTCTGGTTCGGACCGTTGATGGGCGAACTGCTGCTGGTCGGCAGCGGGTACGCCGCGGTGTGGATCGCCTCGGCGGTCGGCTCCCTGGTGTGTGTCGGTGCCACCGCACTGTTCCCACGCGAGGTGAGACGTGCGACGTTCACCAGACGCGGGTTGCTGCATCCGGCGGCGATCCGACCCGGCGTGATCGTCTTCCTCGGTGCCCTGGGGTTCGTCGGGTGGCTCGCGTTCGTCCCGCTGTACGGTCGCAGCGTCGGGCTCACCCAGGTGGCTCCGCTGTTCCTGCTGTGCTCCGGCACGATCGCCCTGGTGCGCGTGCTCGGCGCGAAGCTGCCGGACCGGTTCGGAGCGGTGCCGCTGGCCACCATCGGTCTGGTGATCCTGACCGTGTCGCTGACCACCATGGGGTTCGTGCCGAGCGTCGTCGGGCTGTACGTGACGACGATCGGTCTGGGCGTGGGGACCGCGATCCTCGCTCCTTCGATGGTCCTGGCCGCGATCCAGGGGGTGGCCGCGGACGAGCGCGCCCAGGTCATGGCGACCTTCACGATGTTCCTCGACCTGGCCTCCGCGGTCGGACCGACGGCGCTCGGACTGGCAGCCGCAACGACCGGCTACGGACCGACCTTCGTGGTGGCCGGTGGTGGCGCCGGGATCGGCCTGGTGCTGCTGCGGCTGTGGTTGGCCCCCCGACTCGCCGTGGCGAGCTATCCGGCGGGCCGCTCACTACCCAACGATCCCATCGCGTCGGATCCGGCGGCCTGAGCTGTGGCCATCCTCGTCGACCGCGCGATCTGGCCGTTCCGCGGCCGCAAGTGGGCGCATCTGGTGAGCGACACCTCCTACGAGGAACTGCACGCGTTCGCGGCGGAACTCGACGTCCCCCGGTGGGCATTCCAGGGCGATCACTACGACGTGCCCGCGGAGGTGCGGCTGGCGGCGATCGAACGAGGGGCCCAACCGGTCGCCGCGGGAGAACTGGTTCGGCGGCTGCGCGCCGCGGGCCTACGGGAGCGCTCGCGGATCCACCGTCTGCCAGGGGAACCGCGCGGGGGTGCGTAGTGCGGAGGTCGCCCCCGCATCGGGCGTCCTCCGCACTCAGGAACGACATCCGGCGAGGTAGGTGTCGAAGTCCCAGTCGGCGAGGAAGCGGGCCATCGTGGCGTGTCCGTCGGCGAACACCTCGTCCTGCTCGCTGCTCAGGTCCAGTTGACTGGTCTCGGACAGATCGATCCGCACGGTGCGGTGTTCGTCGCAATCGGTCAAGGGCTCCAGTAGGTCGCCCGCGTCCAACAGCGCGTCCATCACCATCCGTGCGAGTGCCAGACCGCCGTCGGGGACCTCGCCGTTGGCCGGGGCGCGTGGCAGCAGGCGGATGCCGAAGGTCGGCCACCTCGGCAACGCGCCGTCCTGCCGGTCGAGCACCGTGACCGGGAAGCCGGAGGTCAGCCCACCGTCGATGAGCAGCCCCGTCCGACCCTCGCCGCCGATCCGGACCGGGTCGTAGACGAGCGGGACCGACATCGATGCCCGGACGGCCTGGGCGACCGACTGCGCATCGGGGTCGAGGCCATAGCGCGCGTAGTCCCACGGCAGCCGCACGACTCGGCGTTGCATGATGTCGAGGCAGCGGACCACCAGGCGGTAGCTGCGCTCGGGAGGGTCGGTGGCGTCGGGGTCGGCGACCTTCAGGTCACCGAAGGTGTGGATCCCCTGGTCGGCGAGGATCTCGGTCAACCAGGTGAGTGGTTCGGCCGCCTCGTCGGACCAACGATCCGCAAGGCGGCCCACCCCGCGCCGGGTCCGCAGGCGCGCGACGACATCGGCGAAGACGAACCGGGTCAGGTCGAGTGCCTCGAACAGTTCGCGCAAGGTGGTGGCCTGGACCCCGGCGACGGCGAACGCGCTGGCGATGGCGCCGGCCGAGGCGCCAGCAGAGCGGACCACCGAATAGCCGGCTTCCTCGAGCGCCGTGAGCGCACCGATGTGGGCCGCCCCACGGACCCCACCGCCACCGAGCACCAGGTCGCAGCGTGCGTTCCCGTCCACCGCGTGTCCTCGCCGTCGTCGGTGCGTCCGACCGCGCGATCCCCGATCGGTGCCGAAGCCCGGAGCGTAGTGTCCGGCCCCGCGTTGCCGTCGCCCGATGGGGCGCTGGGAGGTGCGCCCGATAGGGCGCTGCGGGACGTGCCGCGGTCTGCGCCGGCGGGGGACATCTCCGCGGACCCTGGTGGGCGTTGGTGGGCAGCGGTAGGATCTTTGGGCGCTCGGCCACGACCGCTCCCGCTGGTTGATCGTTCATCCCGATCCGCCACACCCCCGATCCCACTCGCTCGATCCCACTCGCTGACCCGGAGGCGGTGTGCCCTCGATAACCGCACTGCAGTCCGAGCTCGGCAGGTTCGGCTTCACCGTCGCCGTTCTGGTGGCCCTGGTGCTCGGCTTGCTCATGTTGGCCTCGTTGCGTCGTCGAGGAGCACTGCGCACGGCCGGGCTCGGTGCACGCATCGGGTTCGGGGTGGTGGTCGCGGGCGTGCTGTCGCTGACCTTGTTCGGCTGGGTCCCCCCCAGTGACGCCGAGCGTGTGCTGATCCTCGATCCTGTCCAGGGTGCGTGGGGTTGGGACTCGATCGCGTGGCGGCCGGTCTACGACAACGTGATGATGTTCGTTCCGCTGGGCGGCCTCGCGGTTGCGGTGTGGTGGCGACGTTCGCGGCTGCTGGTGTGGCTCGCATGTGTGGTCTTCTCCGGGGCGATCGAGGCGTTCCAGTACCTCGTGCCGACCGGGCGGGTCGCCAACACCGCGGATCTGCTCGCGAACGCACTCGGGGCACTGCTCGGTATCGCGATCGCGTCTGCGGCCGGCGTGCGCGATGCGCCACGACCGGCTCGGACCTCGCGGTCCAACAGCTACGCCTGAGACGGGCTGCGACGTCGGCGGCGGCCGATCACGGATCGCGGCCGCTCGCCGAAGCTCAGCGCACCCACACCTCGTGGGCATGTGAACCCGGCCCGAAGCCGTAGGCCTCGACCATCGCCGACGCCGCGGAGAAGCCCGCGCCGACACTCGTGGGTTCGTGCGCGTCACTGCCGAAGGTCACGGCCGTGCCGCCCTCCTGCACCCACCAGCGCACCACCTCGGCGTCCAGGGGGACGAGGGTGTTGACCTCGAGCGCCCGACCGGAACGCGCCAGTTCGCGCAGCACGGCACGGAACTCCTCCTGGAAATCGGTGACGGACACCTCGCCCGCTGCCGCCGGCCAATGACGGAACGGGAAATCGATGTGGGCGAGCACCGCGACGGTGGTGTCGGTGGTCACCAGCGCGAGCGCCTCGGCGAGGTAGCGACGTACCACCTCGTGCGGACCGAGGCCCGTGGGAGCCGCGGCCCCCAGCAGGTCGTCGGTGGCCCAGGGCCGGCCTTCGTGGGTGAGCGAGTGCACGGAGCCGAGCACCCGCTCGAAATCGCCGCGTTGCAACAAGGCCCGGGTCTCGGTGGGGAACCAGTGGGGTTCGCCGATCTCTGCACCCGTGACGATCCGCAGCTGCGGGAAGCGGTGGCGGCAGCGCTCGATGGTGTCGAGGTAGCCGTCGACGTCGAGAGGTGCCGGTTCGAACCGGCCGTGGTCGTCGGGCTCGAGGCCGCGGCGGCGCATCGCCTCACGGCTGGCGGGCGGCACCGCCCACCGGACGGCGTCGACATGCTCGGTGAAGGCGATGGCCGGCAGCCCGAGTTCGACCGCACGCGCACAGGAACCTTCCAGCGAACCGTTGTCCGCGTCCCAGGACCACTGGGTGTGGGTGTGGCCGTCCGGAGGGAGCCCGCCGTCGTTCACGCCGTCTCGACCACCTCGAACACGATGCCGAGTTCGATCAGGCGCTGGTGGTAGGGCTCGCCGAGCGCGACCGCGGGGGTCAGCACCCCGGCGACATCCGGACCGTCGTCCTCCGCCAACGACAGGATCGCTTGGCCGAGCATGCGGGAGGTCTCGCCGTAGCCGGGATCGCCACCTGCGACGCGGGTGGTCACCTTGGTCCCGGCGCCGCGACCGATGAAGGTGACCTCGAAGCTGCTCTTGGCGCGGGTCTTCTCGTCGGGTCCCTCGCCGGAGCTCGGGACGACGGCTTCGAGGAGCTTGCGGGTCGGACCGAAGCTCGCCATCGCCGCGGCCGTGCCGACCGCACCGACCCCGGCGATCACCGTCGGCAGCCGACCGACCCGGGCGAAGTGCCCGTAGCGGAAGGCGGAGCCGTAGCCGTCGAGCACACGCGCCGATCGCAACACGATGACGGGATCGATCGTGGGGAGCGGGACGCCGTAGCCGTTCAGCTCCGGCACCCGGTGGATCCGGGCCGGCAGCGCCACCGCTCGGCGACCATCGGAGCTCGGCGACGAACTGCCGGCACCGGCGCGCGACGCGATGGCCTCGATCGCCGACAGGGCGGTACCGCCCGAGACCTGGCCCTTGCCCTGAACGTAGGCGCGGACCGTCAGCGGCACGTCGTCGGGGAGGTGACCGACGGTGTAACGCACGCCCATGTCGTGGGGTACCGAGTCGAAACCGCAGCAGTTGACGACCTTCACGCCCTGACGCTCGGCATCCGCCGCGTAGCGGTCCTGCAGGAGCTTGACGAAGCCGGGCTCGCCGGTGATGTCGGCATAGTGCGTCCCCGACCGGACACAGGCCTGCACGACCAGTTCGCCGTGGCGTGCGTAGGGACCCACCGTGCTGGCCAGCACCCTGGTGCGTTCGGCGAGCTCCAGGAGACCGACCAGGTCGCCGGTGTCGGCGACCACGACGGCGGGATCGCCGGGCAGCTCCGCGGCCAGGGCCTCGAGCTTGTCCCGGTTGCGCCCGGCGATCGCCCAGCGCGTGTCACGGCCTTCCAGTCGTCGGCCGAGGTGTTCGGCGGTCAGTCGGCCCGTGAAGCCGGTGGCCCCGAGGAGCACCAGGTCGAACTCGCGGGTATCGGGCACGGTGGGTCCTCCGAGGTGGGGCGGCGGGGTGTGGCGCTGGTGGGCACGCCGAGTCGGTCCGGGCGTGCGGATGGTGGGTGACGGTAGGCCGCCGGGACCCCGCGCGTTCGATGCGGGGCCGTCCATCCGACGGGAGCGGCGGTGCACGCCGTCGCGGCCACGGTCGTCGTGGCCGTATCGTCCGTGGACGGGCCGACGCGGACCCGATCATCGGCTCGAAGGGAACGGTGCTCGTTCGTGGACGTCATCCTGGCACTCGGTGCCCTGACCGTCGGGCTGGTCGTGCTCGTGAAGGCCGCGGACGCGTTCGTCGTCGCGGCCGAGAGCATCGCGGTGCACCGACGTTGGTCGCCGGCGGTGATCGGCGCGGTGGTCGTGGGGTTCGGCACCTCCCTGCCCGAACTGGTCACCTCCGCGGTCGCGGCGTTCGGTGGCGAGGCCGAGCTCGCGATCGGCAACGCGGCCGGCTCGAACGTGGCGAACCTGCTGCTGGTCCTGGGGGTGGCGGCGATGGTCGCACCCGTTCGCGGGACGGGACGGGGACCGGGTCGGGACGTGGCGGTCGCTTCGGCGGGCGGTGTCCTGCTGGTCGCCCTGGCGCTGACGGGTCGGCTCGGACCGGTCGCCGGCAGCGTGCTGCTGGCCGCCCTGGGGGTCGCGGTGTGGTGGCAGGTCCGGGCCGGCCGGTCGATGCCGGCCGTGGGAGGGCTGCAGGCGTCGGACCTGGAGGTGGGTGCATCGACGACACGTGCGCTGCTCGGTCTGGTCGGCGTGGTCGTCGGTGCCCAGCTGCTGGTGTGGGGGGCGAGCGGGATCGCCACCGGCCTGGGTGTTCCGACGATCGTCATCGGGTCGGTGTTGGTGGCGATAGGTACCTCGTTGCCGGAGCTCGCGACCGCCATCGCCTCGGCCCGTCGAGGTCAGACCGAGCTGCTCCTCGGCAACCTGATCGGTTCGAACGCCTTCAACGCCATGGGCGTGGTCGGCGTCGCGGCCCTGGTCGCCGCCGCTCGAGGCGACGCGATGACCGTCGACGTGGCGTCGTTGGCCGTGGTGGTCGCCGCCGCGGTGATCACGACCGTCGTCGGCGTGTGGCTGTGGCGTCTACCCGCCGTCGGTCGGGTCGCTGGTGCGCTGCTCGTCGCGGTGTACCTCGTCGCGGTACCGGCGCTGGTGCTGGCCAGCTGAGTGGCTCTCGAGGTGCGTCCTGCCGGGGCATCAGCTCGGGCAGCCGGGCCTCACAACCAGCGGCCGGGGTTGAACAGCCCGCCGGGGTCGAGGGTTCGTTTGATCGACCGCTGGAGCGCCAGGTTGGCGGCGCCGACCTCCCGTTCCAGGAAGGCCGCCTTGATCTGGCCGACGCCGTGCTCACCGGTGATCGTCCCGCCGAGCTCGAGCGCCGCCTCGACGATGTCGTCGAAGGCCAGCAGGGCCCGCTGGCGGGCGTCGTCGTCGCCGCGGGGCGAGAGCAGGGTCGGATGCATGTTGCCGTCACCTGCGTGCCCGAAGGTGTAGACGTCCGCGCCACGACGTTCCGCGGCCTGCTCGATCCGGCCGATCAGTTCGGGGACGCGGGATCTCGGCACGCCGACGTCGTCCCAGATGGCCTCGCCGAGCTGTTCGAGGGCCGGTCCGGCCAACCGACGGGCCTGCAGCAGGGCCTCGGATTCCTCCGGATCGTCGGTGAAGGCCGTGTAGGACGCGCCGGCGGCGTCGCACAGGGTGGCGGCCCGTTCCACCTCGACGTTGCGCAACGGCGCCGGGCTGTCCGATTGCACGAGGAGCAGCGCGGCGGCGTTGCGGTCCAGTCCCATACCGGTGTAGTCGTCGACCACACCGACGGTCGCCCGGTCCATGATCTCCATCAGCGACAACGTCGCCCCGGATGCGGTGATCGCCGAGACGGCTTCGCCGGCGGCGCCGAGCGTCGGGAAGAACGCCACCATGGTCGCCGCGCCGGTGGGGGCCGGGCGCAGACGAAGACGGATCCGGGTGACGATCCCGAGGGTGCCCTCGGAGCCCACGAACAGGCCCGTCATGTCGAGCCCGGCGACCCCCTTGATGGTGTCGTGTCCGGTCTCGATCACGGTGCCGTCCGCCAGCACGACCTCCAGGCGTTGGACGTAGTCGCGGGTCACGCCGTACTTCACGCAACAGAGCCCGCCGGCGTTGGTGGCGATGTTCCCACCGATCGAACAGAAGGTCTTGCTGGCGGGGTCGGGCGGGTAGAACAGGCCGTGGGCCGCGGTGGCCAGCGAGATGTCCGCGTTCATCACGCCGGGTTCGAGGATCACCGCCTGGTTGGCGCGGTCGATCTCCAGCACGCGGTTCATGCGCTCCAGTGACAGGGTCAGCGCGCCGTCCACGGCCTGGGAACCCCCACACAGGCTGGAGCCCGCGCCGCGAGGCACGATGGGGACCCGGTGGGCGGCCGCGACCTTCACCGCGGCCACGACCTCGCTGGTGCTCGTCGGGAACGCGGCGGCCACCGGATGGCCGGGGGTCAGCCAGGTGGTCCGGTCGTGGCGATAGCCCTCGAGCACCTCCAGGTCGGTGACCACGGCACCATCGGGTAACGCGGCGCCCAACTCCTCGATGAACCCCATCGCGACCTCCCGACCTCGGAGCACGCAGGGTAGAGGGCGGAACAGCGCTCCGGCGGTGTCGACGACGACCGTGTCGGTGGCCAGGGGGTGGCCGGGGCGAGGCGTCCGGCGCCGTCGGACGACGATCGGGCCGCCCCTCGAGAGGGACGGCCCGATGCGTGTGGCGTGGTGGAGTGGTCAGCCGTCGTCGTCGTCGCCGAGGTCGACATCGCCTTCGATGCCTTCGTCGGACTCCGGGTCCTCGGCTTCGGCCTCGTCGGCTTCTTCGCCGGCGCAGTAGAACTCGCCCTCGTACTGGATGCAGTCGCGCCCGTCGACCTCCTCGACCGCGACGCCATAGGCGACCGCGCCGCCGAGGAGCAGTCCGATGAGCACGCCGATGGCGACCATGGACCAGATCAGGATCTGGGTCGAGTTCGAGAGACCCTCGAACTCCTCTTTGGTCTGTCGGGTGTCTTCCTTGAAGTCAGCCACGGCCCCTCCTCAGGTCGTAAGCGGTCCTGAGCTGGCTCAGGCGAACAGGATGATCAGGATGATGATGAGCAGGAGCGTTCCGAGTCCGATGTACATGTCATGCCTCCGTCTGGGATAGGGGCGCGGCGGCGCGCGCCCTCTGCCCCCATGTGTACGTCCTGAGCCCCGGGGCACCATCACACCCCGGGGTGTCCGAACGGCCCCCCGTAGCCCCCACCCCGGTCGGACGACCCTGGCGCTCCGCCGTTCGTCCACCGTCCTCGCGGCCGCAAAGTGGTCGGCCCGTGATCACGGGATGTGCCGCCCGTCGAGCTAGGGTCCACAGGACCTCCGAACCGGAGCTGCCACGTGACCACACCCCCCAGTACGTCCTCGACGGTGAGCGCGCCGGGCGTGACCGCGTCCGCTGCCGCGACGCCCTCGGTGACCGCGCCGACGGCCGAGACGACGGCGGCCGCCCCGGCGTTCGGTTCGGTGCCGGCCCCCACGATGGTCCGCAGCGACGTGATCGCCGGGGTGTTCGGTACCCCGCAGGCGGTTCCGACGGCACCGCTGGCCATCCATCCGTTCGCACACGCGCTGCACTACGGCAGCGCGTGTTTCGAGGGTCTCAAGGCCCATCGCGGGTACGACGGCGTGGTGCGGTTGTTCCGGCCGGACCGTCATGTCGCACGGATGCGCCGCACGGCCGAACTGTTGTGTCTGCCGGTACCGCCGGCGGAACTGCTCGCCGAGGCCATCCGTGCTGCTGTGGCCGCCAACCTCGACGTCGCCCCCGCAGCACCGGGTGCGCTGTACCTGCGGCCGTTGTTGCTCGGGATGGATCCCAACATCGGTGCGGCTGCGGCCCCCTCCGAGGACGCGTTGCTGGTCGTGCTCGCCTCACCCGTCGGGGACTACTTCGCCGGCGGTGCGCGGACCCTGAAGCTGCTGGTGGAGACCGAACTGCCCCGCACCACGCCCCAGTTCGGCGAAGCCAAGGCCGGTGCCAACTACGTCATGGCGCTCGGCGTCACCCGTCGCGCACGTGCCGAGCACGGCGCCGACCAGGTCTTGTTCGCCCCCGGGGGCGATGTCCAGGAGACCGGTGCCGCCAACTTCCTGCTGCTGGACGACGACCGCGTCGTGACCCGCGCCCTGGACGGGTCCTTCCTGCACGGCATCACCCGTGGTTCGGTGCTGCAGCTGGCACGTGACCTCGGCTACCAGGTCGAGGAACGCGACATCCACATCGACGAGTTGCTGGCCTGGGACGGCGAGGCGGCGCTGGCCGGGACCGCCGCGGTGCTCTCGAGCGTCGGCACCCTGGTGCACGAAGGTCGGGAGGTCACCATCGGCTCCGGCCAGGTCGGGCCCAACACCGTGCGGCTACGCGATGCCCTGCTGGCGATCCAACGCGCGGAGGTCGCCGACCCGCACGACTGGATGGTCGCGGTCGACGGTTGAGTCCCGCACACCGGCCCGGAGGAGCCATGTGGTGTCCCGGGTCACCCCGAGGCAGGCAGCGCGTAGGTCACGCCGGTGAGCTCCTCGGATGCCGTCCAGAGTTCGCGCGCGACCTCGACGTCCAACGCTTCGGAGGACCGCGAGGCGGGGGCCGGGAAGCCGCGGGCCTCGGCGGGACCGTCGGGTCCCCAGTAGGACGCACCGGCAACCTCGTCGGCGACCGTGGCGTACAGCTGGGGCAGCACGCCGCGTGAGGCGGGCTGGGCGACGATCCTGTTGGCGAGGCCCGACAGCGCACCGGTGATCCGACCGCTCAGGCCACCCTGCATCGTCGGGCCGGTCGTCTGCAGTGCGGTCCGGGCGTAGCCCGGGTGGGCACCGGCCGCGACGACCGGGGACCCGGCGTGGTCCAACCGGCGCTGCAGTTCCAAGACGTGCAGCAGGTTCGCGAGCTTGGATCGACCGTAGGCGGGCCACCGCTGGTAGCGCGTCCGTTCCCAGTTGAGGTCATCGAGGTCGATGCGTCCGACGCGATGTGCGGCCGACGACACGACCACCACGCGCCCGGCCTCCGCCGCGAGCACCAGCGGCAGGATCCGCCCCACGAACGCGAAGTGGCCGAGGTGGTTGACCCCCATCTGCAGTTCGAACCCGTCGGCGGTACGCGACAGCGGTGGCGCCATGATCCCGGCGTTGGCCACCACGGCGTCCACGCGGTCGTGCCGTTCGCCCAGCACACCCGCAGCCTCGGCCACACTGCCGAGGTCGGCCAGGTCGATGGACAGATGCTCGAGCGATGCCGACGGTGCACGTTCGCGGATGCGTTCCATCACGGTGGTCGTCTTGTCGGCGGACCGGGTCGCGAGCACCACGTGGGCGCCACGGGTGGCCAGTGCGACGGTGGTGGCCTCCCCGAGCCCGGAGCTGGCACCGGTCACCACCACGACGTGTCCGTTCAGTTCGGGCAGATCGTCGGCGGTCCACTTCATGGTGGCTCCAGGAGGGGTCGGGGCGGCGAAGGGTCGGGGCGTCGTGGGCAGAGCGACACGTCGGGTGCGTCGGGGCAGCGAGTGCCCGCCATCGGTGGTGTGGTCGCCCGGAGACGGGGGCACGGTATCCGGGGTGCGGCGTCGGTCGGAGCGCGGCCGGGGCGTGATGCCGTGGGTCCCCATCGGTCGGCCGCGACGGAAGGTGAGCGGCGATAGCCGCCTACCCGTTAGGGTCCGGGGGCCTGGGAGGCCTGCCGTGAACCCTGTCTACGCGTCCGCCGTCGCCGCCAGCATCACCACGTTCAAGCTCGCGGGGTGGGACGTGCGTGTCCGCGGGTCGGAGCACGTTCCGGCGCGGGGTGGAGGTGTGGTGGCGACCAACCACGTCGGCTACCTCGACTTCGTCTTCGCGGGCTACGGCGTCCGGGAACGGAGCGGACGTCGTCTGCGGTTCGTTGCCAAGCGGGAGGTCTTCGATCACCCCGTCGGTGGCCCACTCATGCGCTCGATGGGCCACATCCGCGTCGACCGTGGCGGTGACACCGCCACCGCGATGCGTGAGGTCGCTGCGGCGCTGACCGACGGTGACCTGGTCGGGATGTTCCCCGAGGGCACCATCTCACGTTCCTTCGTGCCGTTGCCGGGGCGGCCGGGGGCGGCCAAGATGGCGATGGATGCGGGGGTGCCGTTGATCCCGGGAGCCGTGTGGGGCAGCCAACGGATCTCCACCAAGGGCCGTAAGCCGCGGGCCGCGCCTCGGACCGTGGTCACGGTGACCTTCGGGCCGCCGGTGCACTACACGCCGGACGAACCCGCGAGCGCGGTGCACGGACGGCTCATGGGCGCCATCCGGGATCTGGTCGACGACGCCCAGCGCAGCTACCCCCAGCGTCCTGCCGGTCCGGACGATGCCTGGTGGCAGCCGGCCCACCTCGGGGGCGGCGCACCGACCGTCGAGGAAGCCGAAGCCGCCGCTGCCGCGGACAGCGCCGAGCGTCGTCGCCGGCGCGCGGCGGGGGGCTGAACCACCTGCCGACCGCTTCCGGGCGCCTGGCCGGACGGCGCGGGCGGGATCGGGGCGCCGGCGAACCGGGTCCGTCCTGACCCGAGTGAACTCGACCTGGAACGGGGTCGAAGGATTCCCCCCGTCATCGCCTGTCCACCCCCGTTGTCGTACTACTGCATTCGCAGCGAGGGGGGACGGGCGACCCCCTCGCGCCCGGGCCGGTGGACGCCCGCGCGGGTCCGGCCTGTCGTCCGGAGGAGTGCTGATGAGGACCTGGAGGAGCTGGCTGGCCGTACTGCCGGCGGCCGCGCTGGTACTGACCGCGTGTGACCCGGGCGACGACCCGGCCGAGGAGCCCGTGACGGAGGAACCCGACCTGGACGAGGAGGCCGAGGAGGAGCCGGACGACGCCGAGGTGGACGAGGAGGCGGCCGACGACGTGGTACGCGCCGACGCGGACCTCGTGATCTGGGCGGACGATCTCCGGACCCCGGTCCTCGAGCCCTTCGGTGACGAGTTCGGTGACCAGAACGAGGTCAACGTCACGGTGCAGGAGGTGCCGTTCGACGACATCCGTGACCGGTTGATCACCGCCGGACCGGCGGGGGAGGGCCCCGACATCATCATCGGTGCCCACGACTGGCTGGGTGAACTCGTCGCGAACGGTGTGATCGCCACGGTGGATCTGGCCGGGGTCGAGGGCGAACTCGAGGACATCGCCGTCGAGGCGTTCACCTTCGAAGGGCAGACCTACGGGCTGCCCTACGCGACCGAGAACGTCGCGCTGTACCGCAACACCGACCTGGTCCCGGAGGTCCCCGGCAGCTGGGACGAGCTCGAGGAGACCGCGACCGCCCTGCAGGACGATGACGAGGTCCAGCAGGGCCTCGTGTGGCCGACCGAACCCGCCGACCCCTACCACAACTACCCCGTGGTCACCGCCTACGGCGGTTACGTCTTCGGCCAGACCGACGACGGGACCTACGACCCCTCCGACCTCGGGATCGACAGCGACGGGGCGATCGAAGCCGCGCAGAAGTTCGACGAACTGATCACCACCGGGGTGCTCTCGCCCGACATCAGCTACGACCTGATGGTGGATCTGTTCTCGGGCGGCGACGCGGCGTTCGCCGTCACCGGTCCGTGGGCACTGGGCGACATGGAGGGCGTGCCCTTCGAGGTGACCCCGATCCCCGACATCGAGGGGGGTACCCCGGAGCCGTTCGTCGGCGTGCAGGGCTTCATGATCAGCGCGTTCGCGGAGAACGAACTGCTCGCCCAGACCTTCCTCACCGACTTCATGGCCACCGAGGAGGCGCAGATCGAACTGTTCGAGGCCGGGACCCGGCCGCCGGCGCTGACCGCCGCGCTCGAACAGGTCGCCGACGACCCCAACTTCGAGGGCTTCGCGGAAGCGGCCGCCGATGGTGTCCCGATGCCGGCGATCCCGGAGATGGCCTCGGTGTGGGATGCCTGGACCAATGCCTACGAACTGATCTACGAGGGTGCGCAGGAGCCGGAGGAAGCGTTCAGCGACGCGGCCGACCAGATCCGCACGCTGATCGACTAGTCGGTGTCGACCACGACCTCGCCGCCGGACACCGAGCTGCACGGCTCGGCGTCCGGCGGCACCGGCGTCGATGCCAGGCTGCGTACCGGTGAGCACCCGCTGAGCCGGGTCGCCGACAGCCTGAGCGGACTGTTGGTCAAGCTGGTGCTGGTCGCCGCGTTCAACGCGCTCGGCATCTTCATGCTGGTGCGCATGGCCTCGCTGGATGCGCCCTGGTACGGCCTCGTGATGACGCTGGTCACCACGATCGCCCTGAACGTGATCTACCTCGGCAAGCGCAACCTGCCGTTGAAGTACCTCATCCCCGGCACCCTGTTCCTGCTGGTGTTCCAGGCATGGCCGTTCGTCTACACGTTCTTCATCGCGTTCACGAACTACTCCACGGGCCAGATCCTGACCCAGGACCAGGCGATCGAGCGCATCGAGCAACTCTCGGTCACCACCCTGCCGGACGCGCCGCGCTTCGATGCGGTGCCGTTCGCCGACGGCGACGATCTCGCCCTGCTGTTGAGCGATCAGCAGGGACAGGAGTTCCTCGGGGTTCCCGACGATGGTCTGGTGCCACTGCAGGAACTCGAGGTCGTGCGCGACGCCGACCAGGTCGTCGAGGTGGAGGGCTACGAGCGCCTGAGCCTCGGTGCGGCGCAGGACCGCATCGACGAGTTGACCGAGATGCGCGTGCCGATCGAGGCCGGTGAGGTGCAACTGGTCTCGTTGACGACCGCGACACTGCGTGAGCAGACCCGGTTCTACGACCCGGAGACCGATCGCCTGATCGACGAGGCGACGGGAACCACCTACGTCGCGTCCGAACGCGGCCGGTTCGTCAGCGAGGACGGCACCGAGACCCTCACGCCCGGGTGGCGGGTGGTGGTCGGCTGGGAGAACTTCGCCGAGGTGTTCACCAACGAGGCCATCCGTGGCCCGTTCGGCCGGGTGCTGGTCTGGACCTACGCGTTCGCGTTCCTGTCGACGTTCCTGACCTTCGCGGTCGGACTCGGTATCGCGATCACGCTCAACGATGCCCGGGTGAAGGGGCGCAAGTTCTACCGGCTCGCGATGATCATCCCCTACGCCCTGCCGACCTTCATGACCGCACTCATCTGGCGGGGCATGATGAACCGCAGCTTCGGGGTCCTCAACGACATGCTCGGGGTGGCGGTCCCGTGGCTCAACGATCCGAACTGGGCCCGGTTCTCGGTGGTCCTGGTCAACCTGTGGTTCGGGTTCCCCTACATGTTCCTGATCTGCACCGCCGCGCTGCAGTCGATCCCCGACGACGTCTACGAGGCCGCCTCCATCGACGGGGCGGGCGGTTGGCAACGCTTCCACGGCATCACCCTGCCGTTGCTGTTGATCGCGACCGCGCCGGTGTTGGTCGCGACCTTCGCGTTCAACTTCAACAACTTCAACGTCGTGTACCTGCTGACCGGCGGCAACCCGCCGATCGTGGGTGCCGCGACACCTGCCGGGCACACCGACATCCTGATCAGCTACACCTATCGCATCGCGTTCGAATCCGGTGGGGGACAGAACTTCGGGCTCGGCGCCACGGTGGCGATCCTGACCTTCGTGCTCGTCGCGGTCATGGCGGTGCTGAGCTTCCGATGGATCCGGCCGCTCGAGGAGATCAACGAATGACGTCCCCCTGCACGGTGCGCGCGCTATGAGCGATGCGACCAGGGACCCCCGCCCGTCCGCCGGCGCCGCGAGCATGTCGGCCGGGGCGGCGCTGGCCGATGCGGACACGCATCGGTCCGCGCCACCCCGTCCGGCTCTGCAGCGGGCCATGCGCTGGTTCCGTCAGGTGGGGTGGCGCTACCTCGTGGTCGCCGTGGCGCTGTTCTTCGCGTTGTTCCCCGCCGTGTGGGTCGCGTCCGCGGCGTTCAACCCGACCGGCAGCATCGCCGGGCAACAACTGATCCCCGATCCGGTCAGCACCGTGAACTTCGACGTACTGTTCGCGACACCGTTCTGGCGTTGGTTCGCGAACTCGATGATCGTGGCGGGCGTGACCGCGATCGGGTCGACGTTCCTGTGCGCCCTGGCGGCCTACGTCTACAGCCGCATGCGGTTCACCGGCCGCCGGGTGAGCATGCTGGGGTTGCTGATCCTGCAGATGCTCCCACAGTTCCTCGCGATCATCGCGCTGTACCTGCTGATGATCTCGATCGCACGGTACTTCCCGACGATCGGGCTCAACAGCCTCGCCGGTCTGATCGCGATCTACCTCGGTGGTGCGCTGGGCCTGAACACGTGGCTGATGAAGGGGTTCTTCGACACGGTGCCACGCGACCTCGACGAATCGGCCAAGGTCGACGGTGCCAGCCACGTGCAGGTCTTCTTCACCATGGTCCTGCCCCTGGCGGCCCCGATCCTGGCCGTGGTCACGTTGTTGTCGTTCATCGTGGCGATCAACGACTTCATCGTCCAGAGCGTCCTGCTGACCGACGAACAGCAGTTCACGCTCGCCGTCGGGCTCTTCCGTTTCATCGCCGAGGACTACGGCGCACGGTGGGGCCCGTTCGCCGCCGGGGCGCTGCTGGCGGGGGCACCGATCGTGGTGCTGTTCCTGTTCCTGCAGCGCTACATCGCCTCCGGGCTGATCCAGGGCGCGGTCAAGGGGTGAACCGACGTCGCTCGCCCGCAGGCTGCGCCGGGTAGGTCGACGACGCCCGCACCGGGGCCAGCCACGGTGGGTCGTGTCGCTGACCTCGAGCCACGCGGTGTACGTGCGGGTACGACACACCGGTCCCTCACCGCGGTGGGGGACCGGTGTGGGATGCGCTCGGCTCAGCGGCCGGCGCGTTGGGACGACCCCTGGTTGCCGGACCCACGGGTGGTCCGGGCGCCGCCCTTGCCCCGGTTGCCGCCGTTGTTCGACGAGCGTGACTGACCGCCCCCACCGCCGCCACGCGAACGGTTGCCGTTGCGTGGGCCGTTGCCCTGGCCGCCGCCCTTGCCCTTGCCACCGCCCGGGCGTGCACCGCGGTCCTCGCGGATGCCGGCCGGAAGGGTCGGGGAGGGGATGACGGACTCGTCGAGCACGGCCATGTCGGTGGCATGCACGCCACGCGGCATCTCGAGCGAGCGCTGGATGTCGTCGAGGTCCTTGAACTGTTCCGCTGCGACGAACGTCACCACCAGGCCCGTGGCCCCGGCGCGACCGGTACGACCGGAACGGTGGACGTAGTCCTTCTCGGTCGCCGGCAGATCGTGGTGCACGACCACGGCGACGTTGTCGACGTGGATGCCACGCGCCGCGACGTCGGTCGCGATGAGCGCGTGCACCGAGCCGTTGTGGAAGCCGGCGAGGGCGCGTTCGCGCTGGCCCTGCGAACGGTTGCCATGGATCGCGGCGGTCTTGATCCCGTCCTGGGCGAGCTGCTTGGCCAGCCGGTCCGCACCGTGCTTGGTGCGGGTGAACACGATGGCCTGTCCGCGGTCGCGCACGACCTTGCCGGTCAACTTGCGACGCTCGCCGCGCTCGGCCGCGAAGAAGACATGGCGCACGTCGCCGACCTCTTCCTCGGGGGTGTGGACCTCGTGGCGGACCGGGTCCTTCTGGTAGCGCTTGACGAGCACGTCGACGTCGCCGTCGAGCGTCGCCGAGAACAGCAGGGTCTGACGGTCGGGCGAGGTGGCGTCGAGCAGACGCTTGACCTCGGGCAGGAACCCCATGTCGGCCATGCGGTCGGCTTCGTCGATCACGACCAGGTCGACATCGCCCAGGTTGATGTCACGACGCTGGATGAGGTCGGCCAGCCGGCCTGGGGTGGCGACCACGACGTCGGCGCCCTTGCGCAGACGCTGCTGGTCGGTGCGGATGTTGGTACCGCCGTAGATGGTCATCACGCGTCGTTGGCGCTGCTCGGCGAGGGGGACCAGGGTGTCACGGACCTGCGAGGCGAGCTCGCGGGTCGGCACCAGGATCAGCGCGCGCGGCCGGCCCGGCTTGCCACGCTCGACGTGGGTCGCGATCGGCAGGCTGAAGGCGAGGGTCTTGCCCGAGCCGGTCGGCGCGCGTCCGGAGACGTCACGACCCGCCATGGCGTCGGGCAGGGTGGCCACCTGGATCGGGAACGGGCTGGTGATGCCCAGCGCGTCGAGCTTGCGGACCATCGCCTCGGAGACACCGAGGTCGAGGAAGCTGGTGGATGACGCGTCGGCGTTGGTGCGCGCGTCGGGAGCGGTCGTACTGGTCACGAAGTGGTCTCTGTCCGCCCGGGCCGGTCCGTCGCTTGGATCGCGTTGGACACTCGTGGCGCGCGGGCATGGTTGGTGCACGCACGTCGAGGGTTCGCGTGCGCGTGCACGGATCGCTTGCGCGCAGAGGTCGGCGGCTGTGCCGTCCGCTCCCTGCGTGGGAGATCGGTGCGTGGTGAACACGCATCGGAAGAGGGTGGCGCGACCGAGGTCGCGGCCTGATCATCCGCACCAGGCCCGGTCGGTGCCGCATCCTCCCCACGCGTTGGGGGTGGGCTGGCGGTCCGGCGGTCGGTGCACGTGTTCCGCGGCGTCGGGCACCGCGTGGGACGAACGTTACCAGGTCGCTGACGCTGTGCGTCGACCCCGCCACGGATGCGCGGCAGGAGGGGTGTCCGACGGTGTGCCATCGGCGCCGGGTAGGGCAGACTGCGCCCATGACCGACACCCCTCTCGATCCCGGCGCGCTCGTCACCATCACCGACGCCGACGACGCTCGCCTGGGCGACTACGCGGCGCTGACCGACGCCGCCCTGCGCAAGCGCTACGAACACCGGCAGGGCGTCCTCGTGGCCGAGGGGCCCAACCCCGTCCGGGCGCTGATCGACTCGCCCTACCCGGTGCGGTCCCTGTTGATCGCCGAGGAACGGTTGGGAACTCTGGCGGATCTCGTCGGGCGGGTGGCCGCGGTCGGCGCCCCCGTCTACGTGGTCACACGTGAGCTGCTCTTCGAGGTCGTGCGCTTCAAGCTGCACCAGGGCGTGATCGCCTGCGGCGGGCGGCTGCCGGCGCCGAGCATCACCGAGGTGCTCGCCGGCGCGCGGCGCATCGCGATCCTGGAGGGGCTCAACGACCACGAGAACCTCGGCACGTTGTTCCGTTCCGCCCGCGGGCTCGGGATCGACGGGCTGTTGCTCGGCCCGGGCTGCGCGGATCCGCTCTACCGCCGCAGCGTGCGCGTGTCGATGGGCCACGTGCTCCACGTCCCCCACGGCCATCTCGACAGCCTCGACGAGGGGTTCGCCGCCCTCCACGAGGCCGGGTTCGCGACCGTCGCGCTCACCCCGGACGCTGATGCCAGCGACCTCCGGGACCTCGAGGTGGCAGCCGATCAGCGCGTCGCCGTGCTACTCGGCGCGGAGGGCCCGGGGCTGAGCGACGACGCGTTGCGCGGCGCGCAGGTGCGTGCCCGCATCCCGATGCATCACGGCGTGGACTCGGTCAACGTCGCCGCCGCGGGCGCGATCGCCTTCCACGCCCTGGCCCCCTGACCGGGTGCGCCCGCCCCGGGGGTGTGCAGCGGTCCCCACGACGATGTCCGTGCGCCTCAGGCCGACAGGTCCGCGAGGTCGACGACGGTGCGCTGCTCGCCGTCGACGGTGATGGTCACTTCGTAGGTCCTGGTCCGCAGGTCGACGGTGACCGCGGCCAGCTCGGCGTGGTGTCGCCAGGTCATCGTGATGCCGCCCTCGTTGCGACCCTCCTCGCCGAGCTGCCACTCGCCGCCGAAGGCGGGGTGGGTGTTGCGCAACCGGAGCAGTGCGGCCAGGCGCCGGACCACCGGGCGCTGTAGCGCGGCCTCGACCTCGCCACGGGTGTAGTGGTGGCGGTTGATGTCGCGTCCGACGCCGGTCGAGTGCAGGAGCTCGACGTCGTTGTGTCCGGCCAGCAGCCCGACGTAGTAGACCTGTGGCACGCCCGGCAACCACATCTGGAGCAGTCGGGCGATCAGGTAGGCGTTCTCGTCCGCCCCGAGCGCATCGAAGAAGGTGCAGTTCACCTGGTAGATGTCGACGTTGGAGGCGGCGGCGCCGGTGGCCAGCCGAGAGCTGCCGAGGCTGGCCTCGTGGATGCCCTCGACCAGCGCGTCGATCTCGTCGGCGGCGAGCAGCCCGGGGTTGTCGGGGTCGGTGGTGTCCGGACCGGCATCGATCACGCCGATCCCGTCGTGGGTGTCGAGCACCGTCACGGCGTTCCGGGGACGGATGTCGAACCAGTGCCGGAGACGTTCCGCATCGCCGGAATACAGCGCGTGCAACACCAGGGGCGGCAGTGCGAAGTCGTAGACGTAGTCGACCCGTTCGGCGATCTCGACCTGCCGCTTCCAGTAGCTGTGGACCTCGACGAGCACCTCGATGCCCCGGGCCTGCGCCTGCCCGGTCAGCTCGTCGATGAAGGCGAACGTGTGCTCGGTCATGAACGAGGAGGTGCCCGCGGTCTTGATCGCGTAGCCGATCGCGTCGAGGCGCACCGAGTGGATGCGGTGGTCACCGAAGCGGTCGAGGACCGATGCGAGGTAGGCCGCCCCGGCGGGGTGGTGGACGTCGATGTCGATCTGGTGGGGGGTGAAGGTGGTCCACAGGATGCGTCGGGACCGGTCACCCATCACGTACGGGGTCAACGGCAGACCGGGGCGGGGCCGGTAGAGCTCGGTGAGCAGCGCCTCGGTGGCACCGTCGGGGAAGACGTGGTCCAGCGTGAGGAACATGCCCGCGTAGTCGGACGCCTCGCCGTTGGCGAGGAAGTCCTGGAACTGCGGTGACCGTGCGGAGACGTGATTGACGATCAGGTCGGCCATGAGCGGGATCTCGCTGCCGAGTTCCTCGATGTCCGCCCAGGACCCCAGCCGCGGGTCGACGGCGGTGTGGTCGATGGGGTCGAAGCCGGCATCGGAGCCGTCGATCGGATCGAAGAACGGCAGGGCGTGCACACCGCCGAACAAGCCCTTCAGCGGGCCCCGTAGCAGCTCGCGCAGACCTGTGAAGTCACCGGCGAGCCGGTCGACGTAGGTGATGAGCTGAACCTGCTCGCGCATACGCAACGCCGGATCGCCGGGAACGTTCGGATGAGCGGCCGTAGCCGTCAGGTGTGCAGCGTAGATGTGCCCTCGCCGCGGCCGGAGGCGCTCGCGGGCGAGCCGCGCATTAGCCTGCAGGGTCACGAGCGAGGAGCGAGCGTGGCACCCACCACCATCGACGTACGGTTCTACGAACTCGACCCCTACGGTCACGTCAACCACGGTGTCTACCTCAACTACTTCGAGGTCGCCCGCATCGATCTGTTGGACGCCATCGGCTTCGGGTTGCCCCGGCTGCGCGAGTTGGGCTTCCACCTGTTGGTGGTCGAGGCGCACGTGAGGTTCCGGGCGCCCGCGCTCGCCGGCGACCGCCTGGAGGTCCGCAGCCAGCTCGGCGCGTTGAAGCGGGCGTCGGCGACCTGGTTACAGGAGATCCATCGGGGCGAGACGCTGATCGCCACCAACGAGGTCCGATCGGCCATCACCGATGACAGCGGCCGCCCGATCAAGGCGCCGCCGGAGCTCACCGAGGCTTTGCTCGCGTTGCAGCACGCCACCGAACACTGAGGCGCCGCGTCGCCCGCCCCGAGCGCTCGACCCACCCGTCCGACCGAGGATGACCCGCCATGAGCATCGACACCGATCGACCTGCCGCAGCCGCCGGAACCTTCGACCTCGGCGGTGATCTGACCGTCACGCGGATGGGCTTCGGCGCGATGCGCAT
Organism: Nitriliruptoraceae bacterium; assembly: GCA_003558435.1. Taxonomy (GTDB): domain Bacteria; phylum Actinomycetota; class Nitriliruptoria; order Nitriliruptorales; family Nitriliruptoraceae; genus PWLR01. The sequence continues at coordinate 23,688 of PWLR01000194.1, forward strand.
CACCGGGGAGGGCATCTGGGGGGAGCCCGGCGATCGCGCGGGCGCCATCGCGTTGTTGCGACGCACGGTGGAGTTGGGCGTCGACCTGATCGACACGGCCGACAGCTACGGCCCGTTCGTCAGCGAGGAGTTGATCCGCGAGGCGTTGCACACCGGTGGCAGCGACCCCTACAGCGGGGTCACCATCGCGACCAAGGCCGGGTTGATCCGCACCGGACCGGGGGAGTGGCACACCCTCGGTCGGCCGGCCTACCTGCGCTTCGCGTGCGAGATGAGCCTGCGTCGACTGGGGGTGGAGACGATCGATCTGTTCCAGCTCCACCGCATCGACCCGGAGGTCACCGCCGAGGACCAGTTCGCGGAGCTCCAGTCGTTGCAGGACGAGGGCAAGATCCGCCACATCGGCCTGTCCGAGGTGGACGCCGACGCCCTGGCCCACGCCCGTGACCACCTCGACGTGGTCAGTGTCCAGAACCGTTACAACCTGCTCGACCGGGGCTCCGAGGCGGTGCTGGAGGCGTGCACGCAGGCCGGTATCGGGTTCATCCCCTGGTTCCCCGTCGCGACCGGCGAGCTGGCCCGGCCGGGCGGTCCGCTCGACGACCTCGCGGCCGAGACCGGCGCGACACCGGCCCAGCTCGCGCTCGCCTGGCTGCTGCACCGATCCCCGGTGATGCTGCCGATCCCGGGCACCTCGTCGATCCCGCACCTCGAGGAGAACGTCGCTGCCAGCCAGGTGACCCTGACCGAGACCCAGGTGGCGCAGTTGGACGCCCTGGCGTGATCGGGCTCGACCTGGATCGGGTACCGCGGTTCGGTCCGGTCCGGCGCGCCGTGAGCATCCTCGGGGTGCTGCTGGTGATCGCCGCTTGGTGGCAGGTCGGTCAGTCCACGGCTGGCTTGACCGAGGTCGAGGTCGAACGTGACGGGGTGCCGATCACGTTGCTGTTGCCGGAGACGGCCGGTCCGGGCCCGGGTGTGGTCGTCACCCACGGCTTCTCCGGGTCGCGCGAGCTGATGCGTTCCTTCGCGCTCGGGCTGACCGCTGCCGGCTACGCGGTCGCGCTCCCCGACCTGGCCGGTCACGGAGCGAACCGCAACCCCCTCGACACCGAGGCGCGACCGGTCGCGGCCGACGTGCTGATCGCCCTGGACGTGCTCTCCGGGCGCGACGAGGTGGACGCGGGTCAGGTGGCGCTGCTCGGTCACTCGCTGGGATCGGGCGCGGTACTCGAAGCGGCGTCGACGGCTCCGGACCGGGTCCGGGCGGTGGTCGCGGTGTCCCCCACCGATGCCGCGGTGACCGCCACCTCGCCCCCCAACCTGCTCCTGCTGGTCGGCGAGTTGGAGCCACGGTTCGTGGCCAACGCGGAGTCGTTGCTGGCGCGGGCCGGTGGCAGCTCCCCGGACCGCGCCCTCGCGATGGACCTCGGTACGGCGCGTGACCTGCAGATCGTGCCGGCCGTCGAGCACGTGTCGATCCTGTTCAGCACGACCGCTCATCGCGCGGCCGCCCGGTGGCTCGATGAGGTGCTCGGTCGCGTGGACTCGTCTCTTCCCGAGACCGTGTGGTCGATGCTGTGGTGGGCCACGGGACTCGCCGGTGTGGTGATGGTGTGGCGCGCCGTGGTCCCACTGCTCGTCGGCGGGGAAGTACGGCCAGACACGCGGGGTCGTCCCCTGCTGGGCCTGCTGGCGGGAGGGATCGTGGCCACCTCGGTGCTCGCGGTCGTCGGGGCGTTCGCGGAGCTCGGCACGGTCGCCGGGATGTCGGTGGGACCGACCCTGGTCGCCTGGTTCGTGTTGGCCGGTGGGGTGTGGTCGCGGTTCGGACCACGTCCCGGGCCGTTCGATGGTCGCGACCTGGTGTGGGGCGCGTTGGTGCTGCTGGTGCTGGTGGTGGCGTTCGGTGCGCTGGCGTCGCGGGTGTGGTTGCCATGGTTCCCGATCCCACGCCGCGTGCTCTACATCCCGCTGTTCGGGGCGGCGCTGTTGCCCTGGACGGTCACCCTCGGCGCGGCCTTGCAACACCGACGTGGCGTGAACGCCTTCGGGTGGTGGGCCGCGGTGTCCGCGCTGCTGCTGCTCACCCTGGGCGCGGCGTCCAACGTCGTGCCCGGGCTCGGGTTCGTGATCCTGGTGCTGCCGTTGCTGCCGGTCCTGATCGGGTTGACGATGATCGTCTCGGCGCCCGTGCAGCGTCCGTGGGCTGCCGGTATCGGCACGGCGGGCTTCCTCGCATGGACGATCGCGGTGTTGTTCCCGCTGGCTTGACGGGGTCCGCGACGTGGCCCCGCCCCGCGGCAGTGGACGCCGGTGCGGACCCCCGCGTTCGGGCCCACTATCGTTCGGGCCCGCCGAACGTCGAGGAAGCGTGCAGATCGAAGGAACCGTCGCGATCGTCACCGGCGGCGCGAACGGCATCGGTGCCGCGATCTCGCGCCGCCTCGCCGCCGAGGGCGCTGCCGGGATCCTGCTGGCCGACCTCGACGAGGTCGCCGTGGCGACGGTGGCCGGCGAGTTGGCTGCCGCCGGCACCCCCGCCGTCGGCCGACGGGTCGACGTGGCCGAACAGGGCGAGATCGAGGCGATGGTCCTCGCCGCGGAGGCCGCGTTCGGCCCGGTGGACATCATGGTCTCGAACGCCGGGATCGGCACCAACGCGGGGATCGACGCCGACCCGATGATGTGGCAGCGGTCCTGGGACATCAACGTGCTCGCCCACGTGCATGCGGCCCGTGCGCTGTTGCCGTCCATGCTCGAGCGTGGAGGTGGGGCGTTCGTGCACACCTGCTCGGCGGCCGGACTGCTGACCATGCTCGGCGATGCGCCCTACGCGGTGACCAAGCACGCCGCGGTCGCGTTCGCCGAGTGGCTGTCGGTCACCTACGGCTCGCGCGGTATCCAGGTCGGCGCGCTGTGTCCGCAGGGCGTCGAGACCGACCTGTTGCGCGCCGCCGGCGGATCGATCGCCGAGCAGGTCGTGCGGTTGGCCGGCAAGGTGCTCCAACCCGACGACGTCGCGGCCGAGGTGGTGGCCGGCATCGAGGACGGCCGCTTCCTGATCCTGCCCCATCCCGAGGTGGCCGATCACCTCCGGCACAAGGCCACGGACATCGACCGCTGGCTGGGTGCCCTGCGCGGTATCAACGACCAGCTCGACCCGCAACGCTGAGCCCGAGGAGGGGCCCACTCAGTCGGTCTGCGGCCACTCGCCGGCGTCGAGGGCGAGGAGGCGCGCGACGAGTGGGAGTTGCTCGAGCCACCCGTCGGGTGCCACCACCTCGCCTTCCAGCGCCCGGTGCAGCGCGTGCCGCTGTTGACGCAACCAGGCCAGCGCGGCCGTGCGGTGATCCGCACTGAGCTCGTCGGTGGCCACCAGCGTGGCGTGGTCGCCCTGGAGCAGGAAACGCTCCCAGGCCGGTCGCAGGACCCAGGTGTCCGGGTCGTCGAGCAGGAAGCGGAGCCGTTCGCGCTGTTCGTCGCTCAGGCGCGCCGGGACGGCGCGCCGGGAGCTCGGCATGGTGGGGGGCATGGTCATGGTCATGGCGACCTCACAGGTCGGGGAGAGCGAACGGGGCCGGGGGTGGCGCGACTCGCACGATCAGGCCTCGTCGGGCGCCCGATCGCGCCACGATCCGGCGATCTCGGTCATGGCCATCTCGAACGTGCGGGTGGCCTGGACACCGAGGTGGTCCGCCAACCGGTCGGTGGTGTAGCGGCCCCGCCACGGCGCGTCGTCGTCGGGCGTGGGGAGCTCGACGGGACCCGGAAGCAGTTCGGCGACCGCCCGCAGGTAGCTGCCCACGGTGGTGTGGCCGCCGACGACGTTGACGGTGGTACGGGCGTCGGAGGCCAGCGCCGCGAGTGTCGCGTCCACCAGGTCCTCGACGTGGACGAACCCGAAGGTGGTCTCGGGATGGCGGGGTGGTCCGTTGCCTTCCATCAACCGGCGCGGGACCCGGGTGCCCCACGTCGAGGTGGGACCTGCGCCGAGCACGGCCGGGGGGCGCAGGATCGCCGTCGACAACCCACGGGCGGTGGCCTCGATGACCTCCGCCTCGGCTTCCGCCTTGGTCACCGAGTACGGGTTGCCCGCGCTGCCCGTGGGGGAGTCGCCGGAGTCCTCGGTCGCCAGCGGAGCGTCCTCGTCGACCTCGGCGTCACCGGTCGCGTCGAGGTCGTAGACGGAGGTCGTCGAGATGTGCACCAGGCGGGCGGTACCCGCGGCCAGCGCGGCCTCGCACAGGCGACGGGTGCCGTCCCGGTTGACCGCCCGGGCGTCCTCCATGGACGGTCCGACGCTCGCGGCCGCGTGCACGATCGCGTCGACCCCCACGAGGTGTTCGGCGGTCACCTCGAGCCCGATCTCGCGTTGTTCCACGCCGAGCGCCTCGAGGTCGGGGGAAGGCGTCCGGACCGCCGCGACGACCTCGTCGCCCCGTTCCCGCAGCCGCGCGGCGACCCGGCCGCCCACGAACCCGGTCGCTCCCGTCACCAGAACACGCATCGTCGTGTCACCTCGTCGTCGCTGGGGGTCGACCGTAGCGGCCGGCCGGTGCACCCCGAGCCGGGTGTCGGCGGGGCTGTCCGGCGGGCGGCACCGATCCGCTGCGCCCGCCCTACGCTCGCGCTCCGGAACCGCGGCGACCGGCTGTCGCGGCTGAGTCGAGCAGACGACAGGGAGATGCATGGACATGGAGTACCGCAGGCTGGGCGATGCCGGCCTCAAGGTGAGCGTGCTGAGCTTCGGGTCGTGGGTGACCTTCAAGGACCAGTTGGATGTCGACAAGGCGGTCGACTGCATGGCTGCGGCGTTCGACGCCGGCGTGAACTTCTTCGACAACGCCGAGGCCTACGCCGGTGGCGAGTCCGAGCGGATCATGGGTGACGCCATCCGTAAACTCGGCTGGCGTCGCGACGAGTACGTGGTGTCCAGCAAGTTCTTCTGGGGGTTGCACGACGGTCCCAACACGCGACGAACCCTCAACCGCAAGTACCTGCTGGAGGCGATCGATGCCTCGCTCGACCGCTTCGGTCTCGAGCACCTCGATCTCATCTACTGTCACCGCGCCGACCCGGACACGCCGATCGAGGAGACCGTCCGGGCGATGTCGGACGCGATCGATCGCGGCAAGGCGCTCTACTGGGGCACCTCGGAGTGGGCCGCCGACGAGATCCGTGCGGCATGGCAGATCGCCGACCGCAACGGCTGGCACAAGCCGGTCGTCGAACAGCCGCAGTACAACCTGCTGCACCGGACGCGCGTGGAGAAGGAGTACGCCCGGCTCTACGAGGACATCGGGCTCGGTACCACCATCTGGTCGCCGCTCGGGTCGGGGCTGTTGACCGGCAAGTACCTCGACGGTATCCCGGAGGGCAGCCGCGCCTCGCTGCCGGGCTACGAGTTCCTCAAGGACCGGCTCTCCGACGGCCGGTACAACGACGCGTTGCACGACTTCAAGCAGGTCGCGGACGAGTTCGACGCGACCATGGCGCAGTTGGCGATCGCGTGGTGCGCCGCGAACCCCGATGTCTCCACGGTCATCACCGGCGCGTCGCGCGTCGAGCAGGTCGAGGAGAACATGCGGGCGCTCGACGTGCTCGAGCAGTTGGACGACGACGCGGTCGACCGCATCAGCGAGATCTTCGCCTGACGACGCCGAGTCTCGACAGGGTGGGGTCCGACCGAGGGTCCCCACCCTGCCGGGCGTTGGCGGTGTCAGCTACCAGCCGCGCAGCAAGGGTTGTCCCTCGGTGTAGCCGGACCGGGTCTGCACCCCGACCAGGGCGCGTTCGTGGAACGCCTCCAAGGTCCGTGCGCCGGCGTAGGTGCAGGCGCTGCGCACGCCGGCGATGATCGCGTCGAGGAGGTGCTCGACCCCCGGGCGATCGGGATCGAGGTACTGGCGCCCCGACGAGATGCCTTCCTCGAACATGGCCTTCCGGGCTCGGCCGAACGCGCTCTCACCCTCCGTCCGGTGCTGCACGGCCCGCGACGAGGCCATGCCGAACGAGATCTTGTAGGGCCGGCCGTCCGGGTCGTGTTCGAGGTCGCCCGGGGATTCATGCGTGCCGGCGAACCAGGAGCCCACCATCACGTTGGAGGCACCGGCGGCGAGCGCGAGTGCGACGTCGCGAGGGTGGCGGATCCCACCGTCGGCCCAGATGTGGGCGCCCAACTCCCGGGCTTCGGCCGCGCACTCGCGTACGGCGGAGAACTGTGGTCGTCCGACGCCGGTCGCCATCCGTGTGGTGCACATCGCGCCAGGTCCGACGCCGACCTTGACGATGTCCGCCCCGGCCTCGACGAGGTCGCGCACCCCGTGACGGGTCACGACGTTGCCGGCGACGACGGGAACCTGCGGATCGAGTTCTCGCACCGCGCGCAAGGTCTCCAGCATCCGGTCCTGGTGGCCGTGAGCGGTGTCGAGCACCAGCACGTCGACGCCGGCGGCGAGCAACGCCGCGGCCTTCGCCGGTGCGGCGCCGCTCACGCCGACCGCGGCGGCGATGCGCAGGTGGCCCCGGGCGTCGAGCGCGGGGCGGTAGATCGTCGACCGGAGCGCTCCGGGCCGGGTGAGCAGGCCTCGCAGTCGACCGTCGTCGCCGACCACCGGAGCGAGGCGGTGACGGACCTCGGCGAGTTGATCGAAGGCCGCCCTGGCGTCGGTGAACGAGGCCAGGATGGCGGGGTCACCCGACATCACCTGCCCGACCTGGGTGAACCGATCGACGCCGTGCAGGTCGACCTGGGTGATCACCCCGACGGGTCGTTGGTCGTCGAGGACGACGGCGGCGCCGTGAGCGCGTTTGGGCAGGAGGTTGAGGGCATCGCCGACGGTGTCGCTCGTGGCGAGGGTGATGGGCGTCTCGAGGACCGGATCGCGCGACTTCACCGACGCGATCACCTCGGCGACGATGTCGAGCGGGATGTCCTGCGGGATGACGGCGAGCCCACCGCGCCGAGCCAGGGTCTCGGCCATGCGTCGGCCGGAGACGGCCGTCATGTTGGCCGCGACGATCGGGATGGTGGTGCCGGAGCCGTCGATGGTCGCGGTATCGACGTCCATACGTGAGATCACGTCCGACCGGGCTGGCGCGAGGAACACGTCCTCGTAGGTCAGGTCGTGGCGGGGATCGTGTCCGTCAAGGAAACGCACGTGAGGCCTCGGGAGGGGGAGGTGGGCGGGATCGAACCGGAGGTGGGCGGGATCGAACCGGAGGTGGGCGGGATCGAACCGGAGGTGGGCGGTATCGAAC
>PWLR01000158.1 GCA_003558435.1 Nitriliruptoraceae bacterium
CGAGCCTCGGCCGCGGCCTCGCTCGATCCGGGGTGCCGGCCGAACTGGCCGTGCGTGTGGTGGCGAAGGGGTTCGTCGCGGATGTCGTCGGCGTCGGCCACGCGCTGCGTCGCGAGTGGTGGCCCGTCGGCTGGCTCGCGCTCGCGAGCGCGAGACGGTCCCGGTCGGGCGGGTTCGCGACCCTGGCCATGCTCGCACCCCTCGCGCTCGAGTACGCGCGCACCCGGCCGCGTCTCGATCCCGTGCGGTACGTGGCCCTGCGGCTCGTCGAGGACGCCGCCTACGGCAGCGGTGTACTGGCCAGCGTCATCCGGGCGCGACAGCCGCGGGCGCTGCTCCCCCACGTCCGCCTGCCATCGTCACGCCGCTCGTGACCTACCCGGCGTCGTCAGGGCCCGGCCGGCGTGGTCAGGGACCGGTCGGCTTCGTCGGTCCGGTCGGCGTCGCCAGCGCCTGCTGCCGGCACCGGTCGTGGGCCGCGAGGGCGTCGGTCACGAGCCGTTCCACCAGTTCTCGGCCGTCCTGCGCCGAGGCGCCGCGCGGATCGCCCAGGACACCGTTCGGGCTGACCGATCTGACCCCGTCACGGACGAGCGTCGGCATCAACTGCTCGACCGGGGTGGTCGGTCCTGCCCGTGCGGCGTCGAGGTCGACGCGCCCGGGGTCCAGGTGCAGCATCATCGAGGTCTCGGCGTGCCCGGCGTGTGCGTCCATCTCCGGGAGCACGAGGTGGTGGATCGCTAGGCGCCGCCCCTCGTAGCGGCATCGCTCCTCCGCCTCTGCGAGGCCGCGCACGTTCCCACCGTGTCCGTTGATGACCAACACGGCGCACCAGTGTCGTGAGGCGTCGCGGACCAACTCGACGACGAGTTCGCGGAGCGCCGCCGTTCCGATCGACAGGGTGCCGGGGAAGTCCGCGTGCTCGCCGCTCGCGCCGAGCGGCAGGGTCGGCGCCAGGCCGGCCGAAGGACGGGACGCGGCCAGTCGCTCGGCGATCGTCGAGGCGAGGAACGCGTCCGTGTCGAGCGGCAGGTGGGGGCCGTGCTGCTCCAGCGAGCCGACCGGGACGACCAGCACCGTGCGATCGGCCTGCTCGACCTGCGGCCACCGCGCATCGGTGAGGCGCCTCACCTCGGCGCCTGTGTGTGGGTCGCGAGGACACGGCCGACGTCCACGTCGAGGCCGGTCGCGAGCGCGGCGAAACTCTGCTCGAGGAGTTCATCGAGCGGCGCCTCCTCATCCCGCAGCCACTGCTCGTAGGCCGCCATGGCGGCGCCCAGGGCGCAGTAGCCGATGGTGCACGGCAGGATCGCCTCCTCGTCCTGACCGAGGCGACGAGCGGCGAACTCCACGATCGCCCCACGCCAGGTCGCGTACCACAGGGTCGAACGTGCGATCACCTCGGGGACCTCGAGGATCAGACGCATGCGTTGCCGATGGTGCGGGACCTGCGCGGCGGGCAGGTGGTTGAAACGGACCACGGCCCGGCTCAGCGACTCCATCAGGGGCACGCCCTCGGGGGTGGACGCCAGGTCCTGGCGCATCCGGGTCACCGCTCCCTCGAAGTCGCCCCACACCACGTCCGCCTTCGCGGAGAAGTAGCGGAAGAAGGTCCGGCGTGACACCCCGGCGGCCTCGGCGATGTCGTCCACACTGGTGGCCTCGAAACCGCGGGTCGTGAACAGATGGATCCCGACGCGCTCCAGTTGCGCATGCGACGTCACGGGCGGGCGCCCCAGCCGACCGGTCGCCGGTCCGACCGCGGACGACGCCCTCGGACGGCCATCTCGCGACATGGGAACTCCTGCCTACTCGATGATGTTCGGTCCGCTCCGACGCTTTACAACGGCACAGGGTGTCATTATCGTCGGTCATCAGCATGAGATCGGTAGCCCATGGCGACCGTCCCGTGCTCGGGAGTGTTCCACAGCTGCACCTGGGAGGGATGCGCATGGACGACGACCTGCTGCACGGCGCGGACGAGCGACCGGCCACCTCCGGCCCAGGCGACCCGCATGTGACCCGAACCGGCGCCGTCGACGAGGCGCAGGTCGACGACCTCCTCGAGGACGTCTCGATCGACGGGATGTGCGGCGTCTACTGATCGCCGCGTGGACACCGTGGAGGCCCCCATCACCTCGGAACCCGCGTCCGCCACACCCGTGACCACCGCAGTGAGCCCGGCCTTCGACCGGACGGCGCCTTGGCGGTTGCACCCGGGTGTCGCGGTCCGGCCCGAGCCCTTCGGTGCGTTGCTGTACCACTACGGCACGCGCCGGCTGACCTTCGTCAAGGACTCCACACTCCTGCGGGTGCTCCAGTCGCTCGAGGACTCGCCCAGCGTCGATGCGGCCATGGCCTCCGGTGAGGTCCCCCCGGAGTCGCGAACCCGGTACGCCGCGGCGCTCGAACGACTCGCGGCCACCGACATGCTGGTGCTCCACGACGCCCGGACCGACGACGAGCACCAGACCGCGCGCCAGAAGGGCGACCCATGAGTGCAACCGCCCCACCACGGAACAACCGACTCGCGGATCAGTTCGAGGCCGGGTTGGACGCGCCGATCTGCCTCACCTGGGAGCTGACCTACGCCTGCAACCTGGCGTGCTCGCACTGTCTGTCGAGCTCCGGACGCCGCGATCCCCGCGAGCTCAGCACCGAGCAGTGCAAGGCCATCATCGACGAGTTCGCGGCCATGCAGGTCTTCTACGTCAACATCGGCGGTGGTGAGCCGACCGTGCGGCCCGACTTCTGGGAACTCGTCGACCACGCCACGGCCAGCGGGGTCGGCGTCAAGTTCTCGACCAACGGCTACGGCATCACCCCCGAGGTGGCGCAGCGTCTGGCGGGCAGCGACTACGTCGACGTGCAGATCTCGCTGGACGGGGCCACGGAGGCGGTCAACGACGCGGTTCGCGGCGCGGGGTCCTACCGGCTCGCGCTGCAGGCGATGGGACACCTGCGGGCGGCGGGCTTCCGCGGGTTCAAGATCTCGGTCGTGGCCACGCGACACAACATCCCTCAACTCGACGACTTCCTGCGCATCGCCGAGGACCACGATGCGCAGCTGCGCATCACCCGGCTGCGCCCCTCGGGCCGTGGTGCGGACGTCTGGAGCGAGTTGCACCCCCTGGCCTCGCAGCAGCGCGATCTCTACGACTGGCTGGTGGTCAACGGCGAGCACGTGCTGACCGGCGACTCGTTCTTCCACCTCTCCGCCTACGGCGAGAGCCTGCCGGGCCTCAACCTGTGCGGCGCCGGGCGGGTGGTCTGCCTCATCGACCCGGTCGGAGACGTCTACGCCTGCCCGTTCGCGATCCACGACACCTTCCTCGCCGGCAACGTCATCGCCGACGGGAGCTTCGCCACGGTCTGGCGCGACTCGGAGCTGTTCACCGAACTGCGCTCCCCCCGATCGGGGGGTGCCTGCACCTCGTGTGAGTTCTACGATTCCTGCCGCGGCGGGTGCATGGCGGCGAAGTTCTTCACGGGCCTGCCACTGGACGGCCCCGACCCGGAATGCGTCCGCGGGTTCGGTGAGGACGCGCTCGCGGCCCGCGACGCCGACCGGCCGGTACCGAGGCCCTCGGCCGACCACAGCCGGCCCAGCAGCGCCCGGCCGGGCCTCCCCCAGCTACCGGTCCTGTCCGCCGGCCCACCGCGGGCAACCGCCCCGGCCGCCGGGCCACCGGTCAAGCCGTGCGCCGAGGACCCGCTCGCCGGGTTCGCCTGAGCCACCCCGGCTCCCGGGGGGCCGGCTTGCGCGGGGACCCCCGCGGGAAGGTACGAGACCATGGCCAACGACTGGTTCGAGACCGTCCTCGAGGCCCGCCGGCGGGCGAAGAAGCGGTTGCCGCGGTCGGTCTACCTGGCGCTGATCGCCGGCTCCGAACGCGGGGTCACGCTCCGGGACAACCTCGACGCCTTCGACGAGCTCGGGTTGGCACCCCACGTCGTGGACCTCACGACCGACCATGACCTGAGCACCACCGTGATGGACCAGCCGCTGTCGATGCCGGTGATCATCTCCCCCACCGGCGTGCAGGCGGTGCACCCCGACGGGGAACTGGCCGTCGCCCGGGCCGCCGCCGCCCGCGGCGTGGCGATGGGCCTGGGCGCGTTCGGCAGCAAGCCCGTCGAGGAGGTGGTCGCGGCCAACCCCAAGACCTTCTTCCAGACCTACTGGATGGGCTCCAGGGATGCGATGATCCACCGCATCCAGCGTGCCCGTGCCGCCGGGGCCGTCGGGCTCATCATCACCCTGGACTGGTCCTTCTCGCACAGCCGCGACTGGGGCAGCCCGTCGATCCCGAGCCAGATGGATCTCAAGACGATGATCCGCTTCTCCCCCGAGATCCTGCTCGGAGGCAAGTTCGGCTACCTGAAGGACTACCTGACCAGCGGCGGACCGCCCACGCTCACGGTGCCGAACATGGCGCTGCCGGGACAGCCGACCCCCGGGTTCTTCGAGGCCTACGGCGAGTGGATGCAGACCCCCCAACCGACCTGGTCCGACATCGCCTGGCTGGCCGAGCAGTGGGGCGGCCCGTTCATGGTCAAGGGGATCCTGCGGGTCGACGACGCCCGGGAGGCGGTCGCGGCCGGTGCCACGGCGATCTCGGTCTCCAACCACGGCGGCAACAACCTCGACGGCGCTCCGGGCGCGATCCGGGTGCTCCCCTCCATCGTCGACGCCGTCGGTGACGACATCGAGGTCCTGATGGACGGCGGGATCCGCCGCGGCGGCGACGTGTTCAAGGCCCTCGCGCTGGGGGCACGCGCGGTCCTGATCGGGCGCGCCTACCTGTGGGGCCTCGCGGCCAACGGCCAGGCCGGCGTCGAGAACGTCCTCGACCTGCTGCGCGCCGGGTTGGTCTCCGGGATGATGGCCTCGCGGCGGTCCTCGGTCCACGAACTCGGCCGGGACGATCTGGTCATCGCCCCGGACTTCGAACGTCACCTCGGCACCTCCGAGGGGCATGTTCACGGCGGGCGGAGCCCGAGCCCGGGTTGAGCCGCGCCGTCCGCCCATGAGGCGCGTGCTGCACCCGTGGGCGGCCGGTGGTGACCGAGCGGACACCCTGGGCCCCCCATGTGGGTGTGCCGTCCGACCGATGTATCCGCTTTGCTCGATACGTCGCCTGGACGTCAGGTCGACGCCGTCTTTGGGAGAAGGCGGGTTCCGTGACGAGTGGGAGCGTTATGAAGACCAGAGCTGGGATGCTGCGAGATTCGGGCAAGGACTGGGAGGTCGTCGAGTTGGACCTCGACCCGCCGAAGTCCGGCGAACTGCTCGTCCGTTGGGTCGCGTCGGGCCTGTGCCACTCCGACGAACATCTCCGGCACGGCGACATCGTGCCGAGGTTCCCGATCGTGGGAGGCCACGAGGGCGCCGGCATCGTCGAGGAGGTCGGTCCCGGCGCTACGGGTTGGGAGGTCGGTGACCACGTCGTGGCGTCGTTCCTGCCGGCGTGCGGACACTGCCGCTGGTGCGCGCAGGGACGCTCGAACATCTGCGACCTGGGGGCGACCATCCTCGAGGGCTGCATGACCGATGGGTCGTTCCGGTTCCACGAGAACGGCGACGACATCGGTGCGATGTGCATGTTGGGCACCTTCAGCCAGTACGGGGTGATCAGCGAGCACTCCGCGGTCAAGGTGGACAAGGAGATCGACCTGACGAAGGCCTGTCTCGTCGGCTGCGGTGTCGCCACCGGCTGGGGCACCGCGGTCTACAGCGCCCCGACCGAGGTCGGTGACACGATCGTGATCTTCGGGATCGGGGGCATCGGCATCAACGCCGTGCAGGGCGCCTCGCATGCCGGCGCCACCAACGTCATCGCGGTCGACCCGCTCGCCAACAAGCGCGAGATGGCCGAGCAGATGGGCGCCACCCACGCGGTCGCGAGCGCCGAGGAAGCGATGGAGCTGTCCCAGCAACTGACCAACGGGGTGGGCGCCGACAAGGCACTGGTGACCGTCGATGTGGTCACCCCCGAGGTCGTGGAGAACGCCGTCAACGTCATCCGCAAGGGTGGTCGTGTCGTCCTCACCGCGTTGGCCGATCCTGCCAAGGCGACCGTGCAGGTCTCCGGGTCGGTGCTGACGCTGTTCGAGAAGGAGATCGTCGGTCGGCTCTTCGGTGGCGGCAACCCCCACCTCGAGATCCCGAAGCTGCTCGGCCTCTACCAGGCGGGACGACTCAAGCTCGATGAGCTGATCACCAAGACCTACACGCTCGACGAGCTCAACACCGGGTACAACGACCTCATCGAGGGCAAGAACGTCCGCGGTGTGCTGATCCACGAGCACTGAGCGACGTGCCGCGATCCGGCGACGCCGCACCGGCGGGCTCCCCCACCCCCGGTGCGGCGTCCGCCGTCAGCCCCGATCTCGAGGGCCCGGACTTCGACGTCGTCACCCTCGTCGCGGCGGCGGACGCCGCCACGGTCGGGCTCCATGACGCGGCGCAGGTGCTGTCCGTCGCGCTCGGCATGGGTCGCCACGTGGTCCTGGAGGGCCCTCCGGGGACGGGCAAGTCGACCTTGCTCCGGGCGGTCGCGGACGCGGCCGGGCTCGGGATCGAACTGGTCGAGGGCCACGCCGAGCTGACCCCCGGTCGCCTGGTCGGTGCCCATGACCCGGCTGCGGTGCTCGACGGCGGCTACCGGGCGGAGACCTTCGTGCCGGGGCCGATGGTTCGGGCGGTGCGGGACGGTGCCATCCTGTACGTCGAAGAGCTCAACCGGGTTCCCGACGAGACCCTCAACGTCCTGATCACCGCGCTGGCCGAGGGCGAGGTGCACGTGCCCCGCGCCGGCCGTTTCGTGGCGGCGCCCAGCTTCCGGCTGGTCGCGGCGATGAACCCGTTCGACGCGATCGGCACGGCCCGCGTCGCCCAGGCGCTGTACGACCGGATGTGCCGCATCGTCATCCACTACCTCGACGCCGCCGGGGAGCAGGAGGTGGTGGCCGACGAGGCCGGCCACGACCCGGGGCTGGCTGCGGCGGCGGTGCGCGTGGTCCGGGCGACCCGTGACCATCCCGATCTGGCGCACGGCGCGTCGGTCCGGGGTGCGAAGGACGTCGCCGCGCTCGTGCGGGGCCTGGCGGCGGCCCGCGGACAGTGGCCCCCGGAACCGGACACCGTGCGGGCCGCGGTCCACGCCGCGCTCTCGGGCCGCATCCGGGTCCAGGACGGCATCGAGCGCACACCCGAGCACGTCCTCGACGAACTGCTCGATGCCACCTGGCACCTCGATGCACCGGCGGCGGACCCACCACGCGACACCGGCCCGGAGCCTCCCGAGGGGCAGGACGACGAGGGTGACGACGGCGGTGCCCACGGCAGTGGCGGTGACGGCCGCGACGGTGGCGACGCTCCGGAGCCCGATGCGGGGTCACCGCCGGGAAAAGCGAGCGCCCACCCCCGGTGAACCGCAGCACCGGTACGGGTGGGGTGAGCCGGGGAGCACAGGCACGTCGAGCGGTGACCGAGGCGGGACGCCGTCGTGCGCCGCGCACCCAGCTCCTGCGTGCCCACCCCCGGCTCGAGGCCGTCTCCCCGGAGCCGGGGGCGTTCGACGAGGACGCCATGTACGCGTTGCTCGCCGAGGAACCGGACGCGGCTGCCGCGCTGCTGGTCGATCTCGCCGGCGCCTACGACCCGGTGTTGCGGGCTCGCGCCCGGGCGCTCGCCGGTCGGCTGGCGATCCGCTCCGCCCGCGACGCCCGGTCCTGGCGACGAGGGGTGGGCCAGATCGTCTCGCGCGCCGGTCCGCACGAGGGCGACCTCGACGTCGATGCGAGCATCGAGCGGGCCGGCGGACGGCCACGCCGGGCCGAGGACCTCGTCGTGCGCGGTTGGATGGCCCCCGACCAGGCGACGGTGCTGTGCATCGACCGCAGCGGCTCCATGGCCGGGACCCAGGTGCTCATCGCCGCCACGGCCGCCGCCGGCGTGCTGCTCGCCGCCGAGGGCCGCACACGGGCCGGGGTCCTGGCCTTCGGCTCGGAGGCGGTGGTGCTGCGTCGGATCGACGAGCGGCGGCCGGTGAGTGTGGTCGTGGACGACATCCTGTCGCTACGTGGTCACGGCGTCACCGACCTCGGGCTCGCGTTGCGGACGGCGGCGCAGGAGCTGACCGGCGCCGGTCGTTCGACCCGGGTCGCGATCGTGCTCTCGGACGTCATCGCCACCACGGGGTCGGATCCCCGGCACGCGGCGCGCGGGATCGACCACGTCCACGTGCTCGGCACGAGCGAGGCACCGGAGTCCGTGGCGGCGGGTCGTGCGCTCGCCAAAGCCGGCGGTGGGCGACACCGGGTGGTCACCGACCTACATTCCCTGGCACCGGCACTCACCGCGTTGCTCACCTGAGCCACGTGCGGTGCGGGGTCCTCGTCCCGGTCGGCCCGACCCACCCGTTCGGGTGTGCCGGAGCAGCGGCCGGTGACGTAGGAATGACGGCACACGCTCGGGAGGGCTCGCACGCATGACACGTTCCTACGTCTCGGGGATCTCGCATCATCCGCTGCTCGACCGCACGATCGGGGCGGAGCTCGACCGGGTGGCCGCGGAGCATCCCGACGTCGAGGCGGTGGTCGCGCTGCATCAGGACGTCCGGTACTCCTACGCGGAGCTGCACGCCGCGGTCGAGGAGGCGGCGCGGGCACTGCTCGCGCTGGGGGTCGAGAAGGGCGACCGCGTCGGGATGTGGAGCGCCAACCGCATCGAGTGGTTGGTGATGCAGTACGCCACGGCGAAGGCCGGTGCCGTGCTCGTCAACGTCAATCCGGCCTACCGCAATCACGAACTGCGCTACGCGCTGCGCCAGTCGGGGTGCTCGGTGCTGATCGCCGCCCGGGCGTTCCGGGACACCGACTACGTCGCCATGATCGACACCGTCCGCAGCGACCTGCCCGGCCTTCGGGAGGTGGTACTGCTCGATCCAGGGTCACATCCGGGGACGCGGAGCTGGACGGAGTTCCTCGATCTCGCCGCGCGTACCGACACCGCGGCCCTACGTGCGCGCGAGGCGATGCTCGACATCGACGACGCGATCAACATCCAGTAAACCTCGGGCACGACCGGGGCGCCCAAGGGCGCCACCCTCTCGCACCACAACATCCTCAACAACGGGTTCTTCACCGGCGAGCGGATGGGCCTGAGCACCGTGGACCGGGTGTGCCTGCCGGTGCCGTTCTACCACTGCTTCGGGATGGTGCTCGGGAACCTCGCGTGCCTGACCCACGCCGCGACGGTGGTGCTGCCGGCCGAAGCCTTCGATGCCGCCGCCTGCTTGCGGGCCGCCGAGTCCGAACGGTGCACCGCGATGTACGGGGTGCCGACCATGTTCATCGCGATGCTCGACGAGCCGGGATTCGACGACGTCGACCTCACCAGCCTGCGCACCGGCATCATGGCGGGCTCCCCGTGCCCGGTCGAGGTGATGAAGCAGGTCGTCTCGCGCATGCACATGGACGAGGTGACGATCTGTTACGGGATGACCGAGACCTCGCCGGTGTCGTTCCAGTCGACCCCCGAGGACGACCTCGAACACCGGGTCTCGACGGTCGGCGCCATCCATCCCTTCGTCGAGGTCAAGCTGGTGGACCCGGTCACCGGCCTCACCGTGCCACGTGGTGAGCGCGGCGAGCTGTGCACCCGCGGCTACCTGGTCATGCTCGGCTACTGGGACGACGAACAGGCCACCCGCAGGTCGATCGACGCCGCCCGGTGGATGCACAGCGGCGACCTCGCGGTCATGCACGACGACGGCTACGTCAACATCGTCGGCAGGATCAAGGACATGATCATCCGCGGTGGCGAGAACGTCTACCCGCGCGAGGTCGAGGAGTTCCTCTACACCCACCCCGAGATCGTCGACGCCCAGGTCGTCGGCATCCCCGACGACCGGTACGGCGAGGCGGTCGCGGCGTGGGTGGTCCGGCGCGACGGCTCGAGCCTGGACGCCGAGGGCTTGCGGGCGTTCTGCAAGGGCCAGATCGCGAGCTTCAAGATCCCCACCCACGTCCGGTTCGTCGAGCAGTTCCCGATGACCGTCACCGGCAAGATCCAGAAGTTCCGGATGCGCGAGACGATGATCGAGGAACTGGGGCTGGTGACCCAGGACTCGGCTTAGAACGCCGCGGCGCGCCGCGGCGAGCAGTGGCCGGCTGTGCCGTGCCGTGATCGCCTACAGCAGGCCGGCGTCGCGGGCGCGCACGATCGCCTCGATGCGGTTGCGGGCACCGAGCTTCTGCATCGCGGACTGCAGGTAGCTCTTGACGGTGTTGCGCGACAGGGCGAGCTCCAGCGCGATCTCCGGGTTGGTCTCCCCGAGCGCTACCCGGCGTAGGACGTCGTACTCCCGCGCCGTCAGGTCGGTGTGCCGCGCGGGTGAGGGGGCCGGATCGTGGTGGATGCGCGGGTCGATCACGACCTCGCCCCCGGCCACCCGGTGGATGGACGCCAGGAGGTCGGTACCACTCGCGTCCTTGATCACACAGCCGTCGGCACCTGCCGCCATCGCCGCGTCCAGCGCGGCGTGGTCCGCGTACGCGGTGAAGACCAGCACCTTGACCCCGGGCAGGAGCCGCTTCAACGCCTGCGTTCCCTCCGGGGCGAGCATGTCGGGCAACCGTAGATCGAGCAGCACCAGGTCCGGCCGCGTCCGCTCGGCCACGAGCAGTGCCTGGACCCCGTTGCGGGCGTAGCCGACCAACCTCAGCGTGGGATCGCCCTGGATCAGCACCGCGGTGCCCTCACGGACCACGGGGTGGTCGTCGACCACCAGGATCCCCGTCGTCAGCCGACGCCGATCGGTGCTCAGCACGGGACCCACATCCGTGTCGTGACCCCGCCGTCGTCGTTGGCGCCCATGTGCAGCCATCCACCGACCCGAGCCAGGCGCACCGCCGCGGTCTCCAGGCCGAGCCCGCTGCTGTGGGCGCGGGCCCGGCTGCTGGCCTCCTCCCCGGCGGCGGGCCGCGACCCCGCCTCGCCGGGCGTCGCGGCCGCGGGTCCGGGAACCTCGGCGCCCTCCAGGCCGGTGCCGTCGTCGGCGACCGCGATCATCACCCCGCCGTCGCGGGCCGCCACCGTGACGACTGCGGTCGCCGCATCGGCGTGCTTCTCGACGTTGACGAGGGCCTCGCGCACCCCGGCGACCAGGGAGCCGGTCCGTTCGGCCGACAGCACCGGTAGGTCGGTGAGGGTCATGAGGTGGGCCGTGGTGCCGGTGCGGGCCTCGAACGCCTTGCAGTCGGCCGACAGCTCGACGCTGAGCGCGAGTTCCTCGGGCGTGGCGTGCAACGTGCGCAGAGCACGCCGGAGCGCCACGGCTGCCGAGGCCGCACGATCGTCGATGTCCCGGGCCTGCTCGGCGACGTCCCCGAGACCGTCGACGGCAGTGGCGAGCTGACGGGCGCTCGCGGAGATCGCGTACAACAGCGCGCCGACCGAGTCGTGCAGGCCGATGGCGAGGCGACGCCGCTCCTCGTGCACGGCCACCGCGGTGGCCTGACCGGCCTGCTCGGCGACGTCCAACGCCACACCGGCGTGATCGGCGATCTCGGTGACCGCATCGACCGCGACGTCCCCCAGCGGACCGGCCCGGCGAGCCGCGCCGTACAGCACCCCGTGGAACCGGCGTGAACTGCGGATGGGTACGGCGACCATCGCCCGCAGTGCCTCGGCGGTCACCGGAGCATCGAAGTCGTGGGTGATCGACGGGTTGCTGAGGTAGTCGACGGTCACCTGGGCCGTGCCCATCGCCACCACCTTGCCCCCGAGCCCGCACCCCGCCGGCACCACCAGGCCCCGGAACGCCTCGGAGGTGGTCCCGTCGGTCGCGCTGACCACCATCCGGTCAGCCGTGGCGCTGTGCCCCACCAGCGCGACCGGAAGACCCGAGCGTCGCACCAGTTCCCGCGCGGCGCGCTCGAGCACGGTCTGGGGATCCAGGCTCCGGACGAGTCGCGCGAACTGCTCGAAGAGTTCGTCGGAACGCTCCCGCGCCTCGTACCGCCCCGCAGGTACGGCGACCATGCACCTCTCCTCCGACCCTGAACGCAACGGGCCGTACTCCCGGTTGCGAGCCTGCCACACGGTGGACGAACCCGCTCGAACGAGGGCGTCGGGTGGGCTCGTATGCGTCGTGGCGCGCGGCACCGCGCGGCGGCCGACCCGTGACCGTCCGGAGCATGGGTGGCTCGACCGGCCGTGGGCCCCGACCCCGCCCGGATCCGTCGCGGCCACCCGAACGGCACGGCGATCGCGAGCGCCATCCCCGACCGGTGGCGCACTCACCGGTCACCCAGCAAGCGGTTCAAGGCTGCAGGTACGTCCCGATGGTCCGCGACCGGGACCAGGGACCCTTTGCCTGCCGTGGCGAGTTCACGGGCCAGCGCCTCGTCGTGCTCACCGTCGGTCTCGAGCAGCACATGGAGCTGACCGAACCTCGCCGCGACCATCCTGGGATCGGGACCCGCGTTGTGGACCGCGTCGGACAGCAGGATCGCCGTCCGGTGGGTGGCGCGCGCCCGCTGCAGTTCGATCAGGCCGGCCGCCAGACCGAAGTGGACGTTGGTGAGCCCGCGCGCCGGGATCCTCAACAGGTCGCGCAGGACCCGGTCGGCGACGACAGCCGGCGCCATGGGCTGCACCAGAGCGGCGTCCTTCCAGAAGGCGACCACCGCGAGTTCGTCGTCGACGAGATCCCGACACAGTGCACCGATGGTCGCCGCGGTGATGCGCACCTTCTCGCCGCGCATGGAACCGGAGACGTCCCCGATCAACGCGACCGCGCGCGGCGAGTGCCGCCGATCGCGCACGAGGATGTCGGTGTCCTCGGGGACCGGCCGTTCGGTGAGCACATCGATGGTCGCGTCGAGGTCGATCTCGTCCGATCGGTAGCGGTAGGGCACCGTCGTCAAGCGCCCCCTGCCCGCCCCGGACAGATCGGTCGTGGCCCGTCGTCGCAGGGACAGCGCGCGGGTGATCCGCTCCACCATCGCGAGCAACTCCGCGTCGGGCTCGGCGGCCTCCAGGACCTCCCCGAGGTCCAGCTGCATCCCGGCCTCCTCGGTGGTCTCGGTCGCCGATCCGCCCGGGGGGACCGGGCCATCTCCGCCCCCTGCGCGGTCTCCCCCACCGGTGAGGACGAAGCCCGTCGCCGCCGGGCGGTACAGACCCGGCGCTTCGTCGAGCACCTTCGGTTTCCGGCTCAGTGGACGTCGGCCCGCGTCCGGTCCGACCGACGAGTCGCGGCGATGGATCACGGCAGGATCCGGTAGGACGATCCGGTGTTCGCCCCCCGGGGCGCGGTGGTGCTCGACCAGGAACCGGGTCTCGCACAGTTCGCGGACGACGTGTTCGGTGGTGGTGTCGGTGGTTTCGTGGAGCTGCAGGCGGCCGGAGAGCGCGAGGGTCGCGGCATCGAGCAACCGGTCGAACCGCTGGCGATGGTCGGCCGGCTCGCCTCGCATCGCGGTCAGCTCCGCCGCGATCAGCGTCAGATCGATCGCGCCGCGCACGCTCGAACCGGCACGCACCAACGGATGGGTCCGAGACGCCCGGGTGACCGCCACCGCATCAGCGATCAGCTCGTGGTCACCGACCCCCGAACGCAACGCCACGATCGCCCGTTCCTCCTCCTCGCTCTGGTAGCCGATCGACAACCGGGACATCCGGTCATAGATCGACGTGGAGATCCGCGCGGTCCCGATGTTGTCGAACGGGTTCATCGAGGCGACCAACCGGAAACTCTCCGAGGCCACGATCCTGCCGACCCTGGGGATGGTCACCTCCCGCTCGGACATCGCGGTCAACAACGTGTTGAGCGTGTCCTCCGGGGTCCGGTTGAACTCCTCGATGTAGAGGAACCCGCCCTGGTCCATCGTGGTGACCAACGGTCCAGGCACGAAGTTCTCCGGCGAGTAGTCCTCCCGCAACACCCGGGCCGGGTTGTGATGGCCCAGCAGCTTCGCCGGGGTGAGATCCGCATTGCCCTCCACCAGCACGAACGGGATCCCCCACTGCGCGGTGATGGCCCGCAAGATCGTCGATTTCGAGGTCCCCGGAGGCCCCTCGAGCAACAGGTCCCGCCCCGCGGACACCGCCGCCAACACCAACTCCAACTCACGCTCGCGACCGACCAACTCCGCCGCGATCAACTCCCGACGAACCGCCAGACCACCATCGCTCGGCACCGAGGTCACCTCTGCGTCATGCCGGCGTCGACCGGCAGCATGACACCGGTGATGTAGCGCGCCTCGTCGGACGAGAGCCAGATGATCGCGTTGGAGATGTCCGCGGGGTCGAGCATCTCGACCGGCAGAGCGTTCTGCATGTTCTCCGCCATCTCCGGGTACTTGTCCATGAAGGCGGGCAACTCGTCGTTGACCACCATCGGGGTCTCCACCCCGGTCGGGTGCACGGTGTTGACCCGGATGCGGTACTGGGCCAGTTCGTTCGCGAAGGAACGAGCCAGTCCGACGACCCCGTGCTTGGTGGCCACGTAGTGACCGAACCTGGCCATGCCCTTGATGCCCGCGGTGGAACTCGTGACCACGATCGACCCACCGTTCCCGGCCTCGATCATGTGCGGGATCGCGGCCTTGCAGGTCCTCCAGACCCCCGTGAGGTTGATGTCGATCATGTCGTTCCACTGATCGTCCGACATGGTGTAGGTCAGGTCGGTGAACGACACGATGCCGGCATTGGCCGACACGATGTCGAGCCGTCCGAACTCACCGACGCCGTCCGACACCACCTGCTCCACGGCAGCACTGTCACGGACGTCGGCTTCCGCCACGACGATCCGACGGTCGAGCTCCTCGACCATGCGGACCGTTTCCTGCAGATCCTCCGGGGTCGACATCGGGTACGAGACGGTCTCGACCTGCGAACACACGTCGAACCCGATGATGTCGGCGCCTTCCTCGGCCATCCGGACCGCATGGCTGCGCCCCTGGCCTCGAGCCAGACCACTGATCAGGGCGACCTTGCCCTCGAGCTTTCCCATGGTGGTTTCCTCTCCCGTCGATCGGTCGTTGCTGCCACCCTCAACCGGCGTTGGTGGCGTTCTGTCCGGCCGCCACCGCGAGGGTCTCGCCGGTGATGTACCGGGCCTCGTCGGAGGCCAGGAACAACATGGCGTTGCTGATGTCCTCCACCTCGACCCACGGGATCGGGATGGCGTTGAGCCCGGCGAACGCCGGCTCCGCGTCCTCTTTGGTCGGGTTCTCCATGTCGGGCAGGAACAACCGGTACGCCGCATCGTTGTGGATCATCGTGGTGGCCACGCCGGTCGGGCAGATGGCGTTGACCGTGATCCCTTCGGCCGCGACCTCCTGGGCGAGCGACTTCACGAGCCCGATGACCCCCCACTTGGTCGCGGCGTAGTGCCCGACGTTGGCGAACCCCATCTTCCCCGCCATCGACGAGGTGACGATGATCCGTCCCGACCCCTGCTCCCGCATGGATGGCAACACCGCGCGCAGCGTGTGGAACACCCCGGTGAGGTTGACGTCGATCATCGTGTTCCACGTCGTGTCGTCCATGTCCGCGATCGTGCCGAACGTGAAGATCCCGGCGTTCGCGAGACAGATGTCGATCTTCCCGAACTCCGCGATGCCACGCTCCACGACCGACTCGACCGCGGCGTGATCCCGCACGTCCGCCTGCTCCGCCACGCAGCGGCGGTCGAGATCCTCGACCTGTCGGACGGTCTCGTCGAGGTCATCCGGCGTCGGAAGGTCGTACGGCACCGTGTCGATCGGCGCCACCGCATCGCACACGACGATGTCGGCGCCTTCCCTGGCGAACGCCACGGCGTGCGAACGTCCCTGCCCGCGCGCGCCTCCCGTGATGAACACCGTCTTGCCGTCGAAACGTCCCATGTCGTCTCTCCTCTCCGGAGCCCTCGGGCTCCTCGCGCGTTGCACGTCATCGACGCTTCAGTGCGCCAACGAACCTCCGTCAACCGACAGGCAGTGCCCGGTGACATGTCTGGCGGCGTCGCTCAGCAGCCACAGCAACGCCGAGGTGATCTCCCCCGGAGTGAGCACGACCTCGAAGAGTTGGTCGTGCATGAACGTCTCGAGGACATCGTCGGTCGTGAGACCGAGCTCGCGGGCGAGGCCGGCGAGCATCGGTGAGTCCACAGCGCCCGGGAGGATCGCGTTGACCGTCACCTCGTCCGGTGCCAGTTCGATCGCCATCGCACGGGTGAGTCCGATCACGCCGTGCTTCGCCGCGACGTAGTGGGAGAAGTTGGCCACCGCCCGACGACCGGCCGTGGAGGCGATGTTGACGATGCGGCCGTGCGGTGAGCGACGGATCATCGGGGCCGCCTCCCGCGCCACATGCCAGGGACCGGTCAGGTTCGTGGCGATCACGGCGTGCCATTCGTCCGGGAGCAGTTCCCAGAACGGGGCGCTCGTGACGATGGCGGCGTTGTTCACGACGATGTCGAGCCGCCCGAACGCGGCCTCGACCTGGACCATGGCGTCTCGGATGGCGCCATGGTCGCGCACGTCGGCCACCACATGCAGACAGCGGCGGTCGGTGGCCTCGATCTCCTCCGTGAGCGCTTGGAGCTCCTCGAGCCGGCCGAGGGGGTAGGCAGGGACCTCACCGTCCTCGCAGACGTCCAGCGCGACCACGTCGGCGCCGGCCGCGGCGAGGGCCCGGCAGTGCGCGCGACCCTGACCGCGAGCGGCACCCGTGACCAGCGCGACCTGGCCCTGCAGGTGCGCGACCCCCGAGGGAACCATCACGGTGTCGCCCTGCGAGCCTGCTCGTGGGGAGCCATCAGCAGCCACCTCTCCTCGGCGGTGTCACTCCCACCAGAGCGGCCGAGGTCCTTGCGTCCAGCTGAACCACACCGAACCGCCTGGTAGAACCGTCATACGGGACGACGGGACCGAGGTCGATCCAGTTCTGGACGGTTCTGCCTTCGGTTCGGTCGGCGAGGAGTGGAGGCGTCGGTGGATCGGCCAGCACGTCGTGCGCTACGGATAGGTGAGGCCTGTCGCTACCTGGGCATCACGCGAAGCACCCTGTTGCACGCGGAGGAGGTCGGGGACGTCCGGCCGCACCGCACCCCGGGAGGGCATCGCCGCTACGACCCCGTGCACCTCGACCAACTCCTCGCGAGGTGGGCCCCGGCACCACCACGCCAGCCGTCGGCGGAGCTCGGAGATGGCCAGGCGACGAGAGCCTCCGCTCTCCTCGGCGACGGACACCACCTGCAAGCCGACCTCCCTGCGACCGTTCGGTGGGGGTTGCGGCAGGTCGTGAAACTCCTGCACGCGCACGCAGCGGGACTGTGGTTGCGCTCGGCGGACCCCACGTGGCAGCTGAGGTTCTGTGTGGGGTACCGGATACCGCGATGGCTGACCGACCGTCTGGTGGTCCAACCTCCGGCCGAGTGCCTGGTGTCGCTCCTGCACGGTGGGGGCTACCGGATGCTCGACACCGACGATCTCGGCATGCCCGCGACCGTGACCGGGGGTCGGTCGCTGGCGGTCATCGTCAACGAACCCGCTACGCCCCCGTTGGGGGTCGTGGCCGTGTTCGCCGCGAACGACCACCGATGGTCACCCGACGAACTGCGGATCCTGGAGGACGTCGCGATGCTGCTCGCCACCATCATCACGCAAAGGATCCTCATCGACGACCTCGAACGCACGCTCGAGCAGGTTCGAACCCTGTGCAGCGGGTCCCTGCCGCGACCGCTCGACCTGGTTCCCAGCGAGCGATCCGCGAGTGAGCGTCCGGGCTGATGGTCGTCCCGATCGGGTCCGGGGCACGGCATCCCGGCGGTGGCTCAACGCGGTGACGCCGAGGATCGGGCCGCGGGCCGCCAACTCGCGTGCGAGCCGGGCGGCGACGCGGGTCTTTCCCGTGCCGGGCGGTCCCTGGATGGCGAGGACCCCTTCCTATGCGGTGGTCGCCCCTCGGACGGCACGTGCCCCGGAACAGGCCCCGGCGATCAGGTCGTGCAGCCGGGTGACGATGTCCTGTTCGTCGAAGCTCTACGGCCGCGAGCACATCCCCGACACCGGACCTGGTGGAGGGCCTGTGACGGCGACCTCGACGGGTTGCCGCGGCGGGGCGGTGGACGCCGAGGATCGGCTCCCGGCGCGACGGAGCGCCGTGAGCCTCTCGCAGCGCACGAAACTCATCAGACCCTGCGACCAACGCACCCGCCGATCACCGAACCTCAACACGCTCGCCTCCTGCGCTGATGGAGACCGTGGCGACCGGAGCCCTCCGGCCGCCACGCGGGCGACCGGGACCTCGGACCGACTCGCAGGAGTCAGTCACGGTCGGCCTCGGGCTGCTCCTGCAACCGTTGGGCATGGAGGATCTCGGCGGAGAAACGTGCCGAGAACTCCTCCACGGTCTCGTTGGGCTCGGGGCGGGACAACACCGGTCGCGACCGGGGTGCATCGGAAGCGTCCGGTGTGTGGTCCTCGGATGGTTCCGTCATCGAGCCGCCGGGTCGCCACCCGATCCTCGGCGGGGTCGAGGTGTGGTGGTGTCGCGCTTGTTGCGGCGTAGGTTCCTCGATTCGTAGTGCATCCGTTTGGCCTCGGCCGGGCCGTAGGCCTCGCTGGCCATCGCCTCGCCCGTGGTCTCGAGCCGGGCGATGCTCAGGCGCAGTTGGTCGGCTGCGGGATGCTCCGATGACACCTCCCGCAACCGGGCGAGGTTGGCATCGAGGAGGCGTTTGGCACCGGCGAGGTCGCCGCGCTGGGCGAGGTCTCGTGCCTGCTCGGTGGCGCGGCCGGCGGTGAGCACCACGATCTCCTCGACCACGGTCGCGTTGGGCAGATTCTTGCTGGCGTCGTCGGCGCTGACGGCATTGACCACCAGCGGTCGGGTCACGGTGTGCTCGGCGACCTGCGCTCCCAGCGCCACCCACCGCACGATCACCTCGCCGATGGTGGCCAGACCGAGTTCAGCGATGGCCGGGACACGCAGCCGCAGCACCACCCGCACGGTGTGGCCCGCGAACGCGTCACCGAGCTGGAGCTGCACACCGCCGGCCACCGCCGCCGACGGGTAGGCGTTGAGCACCTCGACGACCTCGACCTCAGCCGTAGGTCGGACCTCGACCGACAGGTTCTGGGCGATCAGGGTGGCCAGATCGTCGAACTCTGCGGCGAAGATCTCCGGGGCATCGTCCGGGCTCTGCGCGAAGTGGCCACTGCCCCCGCCGCTATCGGCGATCACGGTCATCAGGTATTCGTCGAAGCCATCGCCGAACCCGATGGTCGTGGTCGAGATGCCCCGGCCCATCACCTCACCGGCCATGCGCGCGAGGATCGCGGTATCGGTGATCCCCGCGTTGGCGTGCCCGTCGGAGAGCACCACCACCCGACGGATGCCACCCTCGATGCGGCGCAACTCCTCCACGCCCTTCAGCCAGCCACCCGAGAGGTTGGTCGACCCACCCGGACCGATCCCCGCCAACGCCCGGTCGATCGCCCCGACATCGACCGGCCCCAGCGGATAGGGAAGCGTGACGGCATCGTCGTAGGCGATCACGGCGATCTGGTCCTCCGTCGTCAACTGGCGGGCGAGGTAGGCGATGCTGCGCTTGGCCGCGTCCAGCTTGGCGCCGTGCATCGAACCCGACCGGTCGACGACCAGCGCGATGCGTAGCGGCTCACGGGCGTGATCGACCGGCGCTGCCGGAGCGGTGAGCTCGACCAGCACGTGCAGATCCGTCTCGGTCTGCACCGCGACCAGTTCGTGTTGGAGTTGCAGGGAGAGATCCATGGCGTGCCCCTTCGACATGCGGCGAACCGCGGTGATGCGCCGTGCCCCACGGCGCGACACCAGTATCGATGGTGGGTGTGACATCCAACGTCTGCCGTGGTTCCCCGTAGGGGGCGGGTGCACGGCGCGGGCCCCCGGTTCTGGATGTCTGGACCTCCGCACCTCACGGTTCGTGCGTCCACCACGTGGAGCAACACCGGATGACCCGCATGATGCGCGGAGGTGAACCGCCCGGGTTCCATGTACCCCACCCCACCGGCTGGGAACGGTTCGAGGGACGTTCGACGGCTCCCACGCGTTCCTCCCCGCTCCGGTGCCCGCCTGCTCGACGGTGACGCCCCAACGGTCGACGAGTTGACCGATGGAACGGCTGGCAGTGGCCATCGTCGCGTCCGTCGCGCGCTTCCCACCGACCGGCGACGTGCGTCAGCGCCACCAGTAGGCCTCCTCGTCCGCACTCGGGTAGCCGGTCTGGCACGGGATGGCGTGGGTGGAGGCGTCCATGCGGTCGATCCTCGGTGGAGGAGTCGCGAACCCTCGGGTCGCGGCAGGACAGCCCCGCCACTCGGTACCTTCGCCGGCCGTCCCGCCGGCCACGTGTAGGTCGGTATCGCCGTCACGTTCGCCGGCTTCGATCAGCGACCGGACCCCAAGAACGGCGGATGGGCCGCGACCCTCGTCTCCCGCGCCGCCCATGACCAGGATCCCCGTGCCGACCCGCCCGACCGTCGTCGCCCTCAGCCTCGGCCTCGCGGTGATCGCGGGACTGCTGCTGAGCGGGATCCACGTGAGCGACCCTGCTGGCACATCGTCCGGGGGCGTCTCGGAACTGCTCGTGCCGCAGCCCGTGGCCCACGTCGCGGCGGCGCAGCCGGACCGCTGGCCGGAAGGTTGGAGCGTCGACCGGCGGACCGACCCCGACCGCTCCGTGGTGGTCGACGAGGAGGGTGCCGAGGTGGCGACGTTCACCGACGGGGCATCCACCGTCGTCCTCGTCGGCCCGGAGCGGCGCTTCGACGAGAGCACGGCCGAGCACGGGGTCACCACCGACCGGTGGGTCCGCGTGCTCCCGGAGCCCTTCGACGGCGAGGTGGACGCGGCGTGGCTCGCCGCCGCCCTCGACACCGACCTCCCGGACGTGCTCGAGGTGCTGACCCGGTACTGGACGGGTGCCCCGGAGCAGGTGGCAGACGATGGTGTCCTGATCTCCGCCGAGGCCGG
The DNA here is from genome assembly GCA_003558435.1 of Nitriliruptoraceae bacterium. GTDB lineage: Bacteria > Actinomycetota > Nitriliruptoria > Nitriliruptorales > Nitriliruptoraceae > PWLR01. Next base: position 21,020 of record PWLR01000158.1, read on the forward strand.
GTACGGGCCGCTGCAGGACGACGGCAGCCGCCCGGTCGGTTCCGACTGGCACGACTTCCGCGGGGTCGAGGCCGCCTCCAAGGGCCGCTTCCACCGTGCCGATGAGGCGCGCTATCGCAGCCTCGACTGCTCCGGGTACGTGCGCGAGATCTACGGCGTGCGCTTCGGCCTCCCGCTGACCCGGCGCCCCGACGGTGGCGCATCGCTACCGCGCCGAGCGAAGCACCAGGCCGCCACCGCGCCCGGCGTCGTCCCGATCGCCGACACCGGCGAACAGCTCGACCCGGCGCGACTCGACCGCCTCCAGGCGGGCGACCTCGTCTTCTTCGACGCACCGAGCGACGACGACCGCGTGATCGACCACGTCGGCGTCTACCTCGGTGCCGACGACGGCGGCCACCACCGGTTCGTGCACTCGCGCCGATCGGTGAACGGACCGACCATGGGAGGCGACCAGCACGGCACGTCGGTGCTGGACGGCGACGGCTTCTTCGCCCGCGGGTTCCGGGCAACGCGGCGGCTCTAGGAGTCGGTGCGCAACGAGATCGGAGTCGGTGCGCAACGGGATCGGGTCGGCACCGACCTGCCGGTCACCGAACGCGGCGCGGACTTCCCGCCGGGGGACCCACGGGGGCACGCGGCCGTCGCGTAGCAGGCCAGGGAGGCCGTCACGACATCTCTGGATCGCGGCCCCGACCACGTTCGACACCGCGGCCACAGCCCGAGTCCGCCGGCCTGGACGTCCGCGGCGACGGTCGAGCGAACGGAGCAAGCGGTTCGCGTCCGGCAGCACGGACCGGACCGACTGTCACCTGCCCGGGCGCTGCTCGACGCCGGCCCGACTGCCCCGAGCTCGCAGGCATCACCCCCTCGCGCCTCGTGAGCGGAACCCGAAGAACAGCGACGACTGCTGTCACCCGTTGGGGGACCCCAACCGTCAGTAAGACATCGCACTTCCAACCCCGCAGCGACCTCAGAGGAGAGAAGGAGAGCACCCTGATGGACCGACAACGATCCCTTCGGTCCCGCCTGGCGGCGACCGCGCTCGTGGGCCCGCTGGCTCTGGCCTCGAGCGCGTGCAGCCCGAACGCCGACTCCGCCGTCGTCGCCGGAGACACCGACACCGTCATGGTCGAGCACATGGACTACACGCCTGAATCGGTCACCGTGCCCGTCGACGCCACCGTCACCTGGATCTTCGATGACGGAGCGATCCTCCATGACGTGGTCTTCGACGACGTCGACATCGCCAGCGAGCTGATCGCCGACGGGACCTTCCAGCACGTCTTCACCGAGCCCGGCGCCTACACCTACCACTGCAGCCTCCACCCGAACATGACCGGCACGATCGAGGTGACCTCATGAGCACCAACCTCACACCCCCTACCGACAGCGAGCCCGTCAGCGTCGTTGGCCCAACCCTCACTGCGCGCGGCGCGTTGATCGAGGAACGCCTCCTCACGGTCCTGCGCCGGTTCGCCCCACTCGCACTGCGCGTCACCTTGGCCGTGACCTTCATCTGGTTCGGTGCACTGAAGATCGCCGGTGTGCCGACGCTACCGGCCGGGCTGATCGCGGCGATCATGCCCTTCATCGAGCCGACCATGTCCGTCCCGGTCATCGGCGGCGTAGAGGTCGTGCTGGGTCTGTGGCTGTTGACCGGCTGGCGCCAGCCGCTGGTACTGGCCGCCGTCATGGCCCACCTCACCGGCACCCTGCTGGTGCTGATCATCCGCCCCGACGTGGCCTTCCAGGGTGGCCATCCATTGCTGCTCAGCGTCGAGGGCGAGTACGTGATCAAGAACGTCGTGCTGCTTGCAAGCGTCGCGGTGCTCGCCGGGCTGACACACACCCGCGCCGCCATCGGACGACCCCACACCTCCTGAAGCGACGCGCCGACTCCGGACGATGGCCATCAGAGGGGAGGGCAGGTCGCCCTCCCCTCTACGCATCGCCTGCGCAACGGCTCCCGCGTGGCCCGAGGGGACCGCGACGCGCTCATCGACCGCTTCCTCGACTCGGAGTACCTCACGGTCGACGACGTCGAGGCAGCCGAGGACCTGACCCACGTGTCCATGTGGTTCGCCTGCGACTACGGCCCGGGTGATCCGCTGCGCTGGAGCCAGGTGTCCGTGGAGATCCTGCTGACCGCCTTCCTCCACCGCAGGGCCGGGGTACCTCGTCTCGACCAAGCGCGGGCAGATCGCCGATCTGCGCGAACGGTGGCGGTGACGCCAACCGATACTCCACGGCGTACATCGGTGAGCTGTCCGTCGGGTGCGATCGACGTCCGGTTCGGGCGCCGTGACGCAGGGCGATGCGATCCCGGCGCCGATCCGCCCCGACCCGGAGCACGTGCACGGCCACCCCCACCACGTCGGCGCCCGCCCTCGACCGGCTACGCCCCCAGGACCAGGCCGGCCTGGTCCGCCAGCTCGGGAGGCACGGCACGGAGTCACGGGTGGCGGGTGGCTCCTGATGCGGGACCCGCTGAGGATCCGGATCGCCTTGGGGCCGACCCCATGGATGGCCAGCAGCTCCTCCCGCGAGCGGCGCGCGACCTGTTCCAGGCTCGTGATCCCGTTGCGGGAGAGCTCACGGGCGGCGGTCTTGCCGATCTCGTTCGGGAGATCTCCCACCGGACGTACATCGGGTGTGGCAGCCATCGCGCATCCCTCCGATCGGACGACGGCGTGGACCGAGATCATCGCCGAGCTCGCCTTGGGCGATGGGCCGCAACGGGTCGCGGTCACACTATGGGCGAGCCAGGTCGCTGACCACGGCCATCATCACGGTGGTGACGCCTCGCGTCGAGGCGGCTGCCGTGGACACGTCGGATGGTCACCCTGCCGGTGACGCTGGATGGGCTGGCACGGGAACGTGCCCTAGCGCGTCGCGACGTGCTCCACGACGCACGTCCAGTCGTCCTCGCCGTGCCCGGCTTCGGAGGCAGCGACGAATAGCCGGTGCAGGGCGTCGTACATCCCGGCGTCGAGGCCCATCTCGCGCAGGGCTCCGCCGTACTCGGCCGCCCCTGCCACCATGACGTCGACGGACGCCTCCACGTCCGGGGCCGACGCGTCCGGCCTCGCGGTGACCCGATCGAGCAGCCGCTCGATGTGGAACGGGTAGAGCTCGAGCACGGCCTTCTTGAACCAGTCCGGGGAAAGCCCCTGGGCCTCGGCGATGCGCAGCCCCTGCAGGAGACCGACGGCCATCGGCAAGAACGCGACTTGGACGGCCATCCCGCTGATGTAGGCCGCTGCGGGCGCGTCCGTGACGTAGGTGGTGCGTCCCATCCGCTCGAAACACGCACGGTGCGCCTCATAGGCGGTGCGTTGCCCCGAGACCACGAACACGCCGTGCCCGGAACGGACCTGGCCCGGGAACGCCGCGATCTCCAGATCGAGATACCGGCCGCCGGCTGCGCGCACGACGTTCGCGAACGCCTCGCTCTGGTCCGGCGTCACGAAGGAGGTCGAGGCCACCACCTTGGCATCCAGATCCTGTCGCGCCTGCTCCACGAGGGTGCGCCCGAGTTCGTGGTCCGACACGGCCACGATCGTCAAAGGGCTCGCCGTGAGCGCCTCGGCCACCGACGTCGCCACACCGACCCTCGGGCCCGACAGTGCCGCGGCCCTGTCCGTGGTCCGGTTCCACACCGTCACCGCACCCCCCGCGGCGGCGAGCGCCTCGACCAGCGCGCTGCCCATCGCTCCGGTCCCGATCACCGACACGTCGCTCATCTGCCTGCCTCCCACGCAGCCGATCGCGCACGCGGCCGTGCCGTGCACACCCGGCGACTTCCACCCTGCCCCGATCCTGTCAAGCGCACGCCGCGGCCGCAACGCCCGGGTCGGCCGGCCCGACCGAGAAGGCTTGCAGCCAGCCGAGGCATACGCGGGCCACGCGAACGAGTGCATCGGCGGTCGGTGACCACGGAAGGAGATGATCGACCTGCCACGCCGGGCCGAACGGGTCCGCACCACCGAGGCCCACGCCTGGCACTATCCGGCTCCGTGCGGGCACGGTGGCGCGACGGTCGACCGTTCAACGCGATGGCAGGCCGGCAGGTCGCGCGACCGGCCACATCACCACGCCCGCGGGCTGCCCGGGCAGCGCGAGGGCAGAGCGATCAGCGGGGCTGAACGGCGATCTCCTCCGGCCACGACAGCTGCACGCCGAGCGTCTGGAGGTCGCGCTGGAAGGCGGCCGTCAACTCGTCGTCCGCGTGGACATCGGCCGGCTCGACGGCGCGGCGCCGGGAGAAGGCGGCCAGCGCGCCGGCGGCCTCGCCGATCGACCACTCGACCGGGTGGAGACGGAAGCAGCCGTTGGTCACGTGGGTCGTCCCGGCGCATTTGCCGGCGGCCAGCAGGTTGCGTAGACGCATGGGCACGAGGCTTCCGAGCGGGATCTGGAACGGCCACGACGGCACGTCGACGTAGCCGCGACCGCACGTGGATGGGTGCAGGTCGATCCGGTACGACCCGACGCCCACGCTGTCGCGCACGGCGGGCGCCCGGGTGGCGGCCCGATCGGTCAGCACCCCGACGTCCTGCTGGCGAACCGTCGTCCGGGCCCGGATGCGCCGGGGCTCGCGGGTGTAGTGACGCTGCGCGAAGCCGTCCGGCGTGCCGAGGACGCCCGGCACCAGCCGCAGTCCCGGCCAGCCGGTGCCACCGTCCGGCCGCGGCGCATCAGTCTGTAGCCAGTACACGAAGCTCCGGCCGAGCGCGCGGGACCCGAGCAGCGCCTCCTCGCGTTGCTCCGAGGGGACGTCGACGACCGGTGAGAGCCAGTAGTCGACCTGCGGCCAGTTCACCACCGTGACGTCGGTCGTCCACCCGGCCGGGTAGTGGCCGGCGTAGCGGATCCGCCGGAAGGTCCACAGGTCCTGACCGTCGCCGAACAGCGGCCGACGCAGCGGCTGGCCGGTCTCCGGTTCCTGCGTGGCCCAGCCGAGCTGCGGTCCGGGCCAGAAGCGGGCCCGGAACTGCGACCAGAACGCGTACTCCTCCGGACGGTCGATGGTGTGGTCCTCGCCGGGCCGGTGCTCGAGGGCGAAACACCAGGTGATGGCCTGCTGACAGTCGGCTCGCGCCTCGTCGGTGGTGTCCGGCTCCCCCGTGGCCGCGCGACCGTCGCCTCCGAGCGCGTACTCGCAGCTCGCGAGCGGGAGGAGGTCGCCCTCCTCAGTGGCGTCCAGCACGTAGTCGGCGGTGACCGTCAACGGGTCGCCGCCGCGCAGATCGACGAGTTCCACCGCCCGCACCCGGTCGTCATCCACCTCGACCACGCGGGGGACGTGGCGTCGCAGGATGCGGAGCGTGCCCGCCGCGACCGGCTCGGCCAGCAGTTCATCGATCGCCGCCGCGGCCTCCGCCGGCTCGCACCCGAGCGCGCTGACCCAGCACTGACCGGGGTTCAGGTGTGGATCGGCGGCAGCCCTCGGCACGAGCGGCCGGTTGCGGTACCGGTCCAGGATCGCCTGACGCAGCTGCCGGTAACTGAGGTTGGCTCCGGTCCGCTCGATCCAGGGGTGCTCGTCGGGCGGGACCGCCTGGGTCGTGAGCTGGCCACCGAGCCAGTCGTACTCCTCGGTGAGCACCACCCGTTGGCCCATCCGGCTGCTGGCCAGAGCGGCGGCGACGCCGCCCATCCCGCCGCCGACGATCAGCACGTCGCACGTGAGCTCGTCCACCGGGATCCCCCGTCCGTCACCGACCTGCTGGTCTCCGACGCACGTCGGAGCGCCGGCGGCACCCATCCTGCCCATCAGCGGCGACCCGCGGCCGCGCCCCGGGAACCGAACGGCCGTGGTCGCGACCCGCCACCGACCCTCGGCGGGCAGCAAGCGCGGCGCGCTCCCGTGTCGGCACGAGCACCACCTACCTGCACCGGCCCGGCCGGCCCGAGCTGATCATCGATGCGATGCGCCCACATCCACGGTCTCGAGCGGGGCCATGGCCTGACGCACGTGAACCACGACGCGGGCGGTTGCGGCCCACGTAGGGTGCGGCCAGTCGGAACGACGACCCGACGTCTGACGCGACGGTGGCGGCGGGCGCGCCGTCCTGCTCGTGCTCACCGATACTCACCACACCGGCTGGACGTTGTGTCATGGCAACAAGCTCACCGATCGGAGCTGAGATGGATCACCGGCTGTTCGTCCTTCGCCACGCGAAGTCGTCGTGGAACCACAGCGGCCTGACGGACCGCGAGCGCCCCCTGTCGGGCCGTGGCCACGAGGCCTTGCCACGGCTGCGACGGGCGCTCGAACAACGTGCTCCCAACATCGAGGTGGTGCTGTGCTCCTCTGCGGTGCGTACCGTCGCCACGCTGGATGGGGTCCGGTCCGCGCTCGGCGACCACGTTCAGGTCACCATCGACGACCAGCTGTACGACGCGGGTGGGCAGACCTGGTTCGAACGGTGCCAAGAGGTGGGCGACGACGTCGAAGGTGTGCTGCTGATCGGCCACAACCCCGGGCTGGAGCGGCTGGTCCACGACCTGGCACCGACCGGCGAGCCGACGGCGCGGGAGGTGCTCGCCCGGGGCTTTCCGACCGGTGCGCTGGCCGAGCTGGTCATCCCCGGACCGTGGAGTGCGCTCGAGTACGACTCCTGCCACCTCGCCGCCATGCAGATCCCTCGTGAGCTGCCCTGACCCGCGGTCCGAGACGAGCGGCCCCCGGCCTCGATGCGCTCGTTCCCGGCGGAGCCGCCGGGTCGTGGGTCGATGACGCAGGCCGGATCGCCGCGCGCCAACCACAGCAGCTGGCGACGTTGCCGCTCGTCGCCTCGGTGGCATCGGACGAGGGGCGCGACCGGAGCGGCGAGGCAGCAACCGAGGGTCAGCCGTAGGCGTAGACGACCGCCAGCACCGCCATCGTGGTGGGCGATCAGCCGTGTTGGTCTCCGGCGACGAGCAGCGGGGTGACCGCCGCGGTCGTTCCCTGCGCCAGAACCGGCGGCGAGCGGCAAGGAGGACCCCTGACGGCGCGCCCGATCCCCACCCGATCCGAGGGCCCAGCCGGCCGCACAGCCCCCGGGGAGTCGCGGGCAGTCACCGCTCCACGCTGCTGTTCGCCACCATCTGTGCCACGAGCCTCGGCGGCCTCGTCATGGCGCTGCGGTTCCCGACCGGGGCGGACGGGTTCACCTACGCCACCGCGGCGGAGGACGCCGACGCCCTCGGGGTGTTCCTGCTGGCCGCAGGGGTCAACCTTGCCGTGGGGATCGGCCACTGGGTCGGCCTGTTCGTCACCGGGACCCACCCCGAGCTGCGGTGGTCACCGGGGTGGTCCCTCGGCTCGGGTTGAGCCATGGGGATCGGTCGTTGCGGAGAGACCGTGCTCGAAGATGCGCATCACCTCGTCGCGGCGCAGGGCGGGATCGTCGGCGAAACCCTGTTCGGCCCAGGTGCGGTGGAAGGCGCCGACGGTGCCCATGAGACTGCCGGCCAGCAGCCGGGCGGTGACCGCGGCGTCGCCGGGCAAGCGGGCGAGCTGCCCGCGGAACGCGTCGGCGAGTGCCTCCTCCCAGTCGCGGTCCAGCCGCAAGCTCAAGGCCTCGAGCGAAGGGGTCGCGGTGATGATGGCGTAGCGCTTCCGGTACAGCTCGGGATCCCGGCGGTAGCTGTCGATCGTCGCGGTCGACGCATCCAGCGCGGCCCGCAACAGGGCCCGATGCACCGGCACCGTCGGGTCGGCGTCGTTGAGCGCGGCCCGGTAGGTGGCCAGGTCCTCGTCGTGGGTCGGGAAGAGCACGAGCTCCTTCACCGGGAAGTAGCGGAAGAACGTGCTACGGGAGACCGCGGCCGCCTCGGCGACATCATCGACGGTCGTGGCCTCGAAACCGCGATCGACGAACAATCGCAGCGCTGCGTCGGCGATGTCCTGGCGTGTCCGCCGGCGGTTGCGTTCTCTGAGTCCGGGCATGGTGGCAGCGTAGCGCCCTGCAGGCCGATTCTGAAACTCAGTTGTTTTTCGACACTTAGTTTCATAAGGTGGACGTCGACCGCTGCAGAGGGCAGGACACGCAGGACACGCAGGACACGAAGGACACGAAGGAGCGGACGTGGACGATCGGGTCGGCCTGGCGCTCATCCACGGAGCGGAGCTCGGTGGCTGGGTGTGGGATCCGCTACTGGCGGAGGTGCGCCGACCGGCAGTGGCGGTCGACCTCCCCGGCCGGGGAGGCGAGCCGGCAGCGCGGCGCGCACTCGGGATCGATGACGCCCTGGGTGCCATCGCCGATGCGGTCGATCAGGCCGGCTTCGGCCGCGTGGCCGTGGTGGCGCACTCCTTCGCCGGCGTGCTCGTGCCCGGCCTGGCGGAGCGCCTCGGCGAGCGTATGCAGGCGGCGGTCTGGCTCGGCGCGAGCGTCCCAGAGCGCGGGAGCAGCTGGGTCGATCTCCTCCCCGCCGGGCAGCGGCACCTCCTGCGGGCGATCTATCGCCTCCGCCCCGCCGGGATGCTCTCACCCCGCAAGGAGAGCCTCCGCTTGCTCTGCAACGACCTCGAGGAAGCGACCGCGATCGACGTCGTCGACCGGAGGGTGCCCGAGCCGCCGGGCTACCTGCTGCAGCCGGTAGAAGCCGAACTGCCTCTCGGCGTACCGTCGCACTACGTTCGGCTGCTGCAGGATCGCACCCAGACCGGCGACCTGCGCGATGCATCGATCACCCGACTCCGCGACCCCACCCTCCATGACCTCGACGCCGGCCACCTGCCGATGTTGAGTCAGCCTGCGGCCTTGGCCGCACTCCTCGAGCGGATCGCGACCCCCTTCGATCGCACTGCCCTCGCGTAGGACCGTGACCGCCGGCTCCGCTTCGGGCCCGGCCGACAGCCTGGGGTTCGAGGTCCACGCCCGCTACGACGATGAACAGGGTCAAGCGGTGCACGTCGAGCTGACGTTCGGCACCTCGATGCTGATGCTGGCCTCTCCCGGCAACGGTGAGCACGGCCACCTGCTCAACAGCGTCGTGGAAGCCGGCAAGCCCACCGGCGGCTTCTACGTGGTCGTGGTCGACGCTGACCATCAGTACGAACGGGCCCGCCAGGCAGGCCTCGAGATCCTGTCCGAACCCCGCCCACGGGATCACGGCGGTCGCGAGTTCTCCTGCCGGGACCACGAGGGCCACCTATGGACCTTCGGCACCTACGACCCTGGCAGATCCACGAATGAACCACCTACGGGTGGACGAAGATCCACCGACCGACCCCCACCGCTGCCCGACACAGGCTGGCCGTGCCCGGGCGACGTGAACGTCCGGGAGCGAGGCCAAGGCGTCCTCGTCGTCGGTTCCGAGGGGACGGCCCGCGTCGTAGCAGACGTCGCGACTCCTCAGGCGTTGCGTCTGCATGCCGTCCGCGCGGGGGGCGTTCGGTCCTTCGCCTGCAAGGACCGGGGTCGCTGGCTCCCGGTCACGGGGCCGCGGCGGTCCGGCTTGTCGATGGAGTGAGCTGGCGGCTGGGCCTGGTAGAAGTGGAGGAAAGCGTTGAGTTCGGGGAGCTCGCGGTGGCGTTGACGTGGGGCCGTGATGTGGTCGGGTGCCCGGTAGGGTTGGGGTTGCGATGTCTTCGCTGTGGACGAAACCGCGGACGATGCCGTCGTCGACCGTGGGTTCGACGTGGATGGTTCGTCCCGTGATCTTGAGGCGTCGTCGGCTGATGTGGGGCTGCCGCGGTTCGCGGCGTCGCTTCGTGAGCTTGCGTCTCGTCACACCGTGGACGAGACGTTGCAGTTGGGGGTCGATCTCGCCTCGGAGCTGGTGGTGGGGTGCACGCTTGCGGACGTGATGTTCTGGCAGGAGGGCGATGTGACCACGCCGGTGTCGACCGGTCCGCTC
>PWLR01000244.1 GCA_003558435.1 Nitriliruptoraceae bacterium
ATGCCCGCAAGACGATGGAGGACCTCGTGCTGTGGAGAACATCCGGGCCTGCCACAACGCAGGGGAACATGACGAGGAAGACTGGATTGCCACGTGACGTGGCGTCCAACCCGGCTAGTTCCGTCGAGTCCGGTCAACCCCTGCCGCGTGAACGGACCGAAGCTGCTCCCGTCGGGGTAGCGCTCAGGCCCCGTGGCAGCGCTTGTACTTCAGGCCGCTGCCACAGTGGCAGGGATCGTTGCGACCGATCTTCTCATCCGCGGTGTAGGTCGAGCCGGCGGCCACCCGCCGGACCGTGGAGCCGTCCTCGCGCTTCTGGACGTCCCGACCCTGCGCGTCCGAGGTGGTGGCCGTGCCACCATCGGCGGTGTAGGACGCCGATCCGCCACCACCGCCGGAGCGGTAGGTCAGCTGCGAGCCGCCGGAGCGCTCGTCGAGCGGGATGGCCGCCGCCACGCGCGAGGTGCCATCGGCGGGGGCCCCACCGGACCCCGCCGCGGCCGGTGCGACGGGCTTGCGTGCGGCCGCCGGGGCGCTGGTCGCCGCAGCCGCCGCCGATGCCGCGGTGACGGTCGGACCGGACCCGCCGGAGGCTTCGCCGCTCGCGGCATCGCCGGCAGACCCCTCCGCGGCGGCGGCACCCTCGTCGCGTTTGATCGGCAGGCGGAAGAAGTAGGTGGTCGCCTCCTCCTTGACCGTGGCCATCATCCCGACGAACGAGTCGTAGGCCTCGCGCTGGTATTCGCTGAGGGGGTCGCGCTGGCCGACCGCGCGCAGGCCGATGCCGTCGCGCAGCGCGTCCATCTCGTAGAGGTGCTCGCGCCACTTACGGTCGACCACGGTGAGCACGACGCGGCGCTCGATCTCGCGCATCACGTCCTCGCCGCCGACCTCCTCCTCCCGCTTCTCGTAGACCTCGAGCGCCTCGGAGTACAGCTCGTCGAGCAGCGTGTCGCGGTCGATCTCCTCGAGGTCGAGGCCCTCGAAGTCGAACGTGTGGTCGTAGATCTGCTCGATGCGGGTGGAGAGGCCCTCCAGGTCCCACTCCTCCGGGTAGACCCCCGGCGGGCAGTGTTCGTCGACCAGGGCCTCGATGGTGTCGCTCAGGTACTTCTGCGCGAGCTCCTCGACCGCTTCGACGTCACCGTCGAGCAGCCGCTGACGCTGGCCGTAGACGACCTTGCGCTGCTCGTTCATGACGTCGTCGTACTTCAGCACGTTCTTGCGCCGGTCGAAGTTGAGGCTCTCGACCTGCCCCTGCGCGTTGGCGACCGCTTTGGACACCCACTTGTGCTCGATCGGGACGTCGTCGGGGATCTTGAGGCGGGTCATGATCTTGTCGACGGCCGAGGCGTTGAACAGCCGCATCAGGTCGTCCTCGAGCGACAGGAAGAACCGGCTCGCGCCGGGGTCGCCCTGACGGCCGGACCGACCGCGCAGCTGGTTGTCGATACGCCGCGAGTCGTGCCGTTCCGTGCCGACCACGTACAGGCCGCCGGCTTCCTTGACCTTCGCGGCCTCTTCCCGGAACTCCGGGCCGAGCCGCGACATCGCGGCCTCGAAGACGGCTTCGCGCTCCTCCTGGGTCGCGTCGGGACCGAGCTCCGCGACCTCGTCGCGCGCGGTCTCCTCGGCGTTGCCTCCGAGCACGATGTCGGTCCCACGGCCGGCCATGTTGGTGGACACGGTCACCGCGCCCAGCCGTCCCGCCTGGGAGACGATCGTGGCCTCACGTGCGTGGTTCTTGGCGTTCAGGATCTCGTGCTTGACGCCCATCTTGGTGAGCAGCTTAGACAGGTGCTCGGACTTGTCGACCGAGGTGGTGCCGATCAGGATCGGCTGACCGGCGTCGTGGCGCTCGCGGATCTCGTCGGCGACCGCGGTGAACTTCGCGTCCTCGGACTTGAAGATCAGGTCGCCGCCGTCGTCGCGCACGAGCGGGCGGTTGGTCGGGACCTCGACCACGCCGAGCTGGTAGATCTCGAGGAACTCGACCTCTTCGGTCTTGGCGGTACCGGTCATGCCGGCGAGCTTCTCGTAGGTCCGGTAGTAGTTCTGGAGCGTGATCGTCGCGAGGGTCTGGTTCTCCTCCTTGATCTTCACGCCCTCCTTGGCCTCGATCGCCTGGTGGAGGCCTTCGGAGTAGCGACGTCCGGACAGCACGCGCCCGGTGTTCTCGTCGACGATGTTGACCTCACCGTCGGTGACGATGTACTCGCGGTCCCGCTTGAACAGGTCCTTGGCCTTCAAGGCGTTCTGGAGGTGGTGGATCAGGGGGGTGTTGACCGACTCGTACATGTTGTCGATGCCGAGCAGTTGCTCGACCTTCTCGACACCCTCTTCGGTGACCGCCACGGTGCGCTTGGCCTCGTCGACGACGTAGTCGCCGGTGGTCTCGCCCGGGCGCTCGCCCTCCTCGCCCTTCTGCAGGTTGGGGGCGATGCGTCGGGCGAACACCTGGTAGAGGTTGGCCGACTGCTCGGCCGGCCCGGAGATGATCAGCTGGGTGCGCGCCTCGTCGACCAGGATCGAGTCGACCTCGTCGACCAGGGCCATGTAGTGGCCGCGCTGGACCTGCTTGGCCTTGTCGAGCGCCATGTTGTCACGCAGGTAGTCGAACCCGAACTCGTTGTTGGTCCCGTAGGTGATGTCCGCGGCGTAGGCAGCGCGCTTGTCGGCCTTGGTCTGGCCCGAGTGCACGACCCCGACGCTCATGCCGAGGAAGGCGTGGATCCGGCCCATCCACTCCGCATCGCGCTTGGCGAGGTACTCGTTGACCGTGACGATGTGCACGCCACGGCCGGCCAGGGCGTTGAGGTAGACCGGCATCGTCGAGGTGAGCGTCTTGCCCTCACCGGTCTTCATCTCGGCGATGTTGCCGTCGTGCAGCGCAGCACCACCGAAGACCTGGACGTCGTAGGGACGTTGCAGCAGGACCCGGTTGGCCGCTTCGCGCACGACCGCGAACGCCTCGACCTGCAGCTCCAGCAACGCCGCCGCCAGCTCCTGCTCGGAGGGGTCCTCAGGCAGGCGAGCGCGGAACTCGTCGGTCTTGGCCCGCAGCTCGTCGTCGGAGAGCGCTTCGATCTCCGCCTCGTAGCCGTTCACGGCGTCGACGATGCGCTGCAGCTGTTTGGCCTTACGGCCCTCCCCAGCACGGAGGATCTTGTCGAGCACGGCCACGGTTCTCAACCCTTCTAGGACACGCTTCGGCGGCAGACGGGTGCGGCGATGCAACGCTCGGCATGGCTCCGCGTCTCGACCGCACGAGCTGTGGCCGATGATGGTACGTGCCCCTACGGGGCTGGCGCACGGTCATGCGTCGACGCCCCACACCGCCACGTTGGCGGGACACCTCAGGTGATCTCGAGCAACTTCTCGCGCACGGCGTAGACGACCGCCTCCATGCGCGAGTGCAGGTGCAACTTCTCGAGGATGTTGCGCACGTGGTTCTTGACCGTGTTCTCCGAGATGAACAACACCTTCGCGATCTCGCGGTTGTTCATCCCCTTCGCGACCTGCTGGAGGACCTCCATCTCGCGCGGGGTCAGGCGGGGGGCGGGAACCTGCTCCTTGGCCTCCTCCTTGCGGATCATGGCCGCGAACTCGTCTAGCAACTTGGAGGCCATGGACGGCGAGATCAGCGACTGACCGCCGTGGATCGACCGGACGGCCGCGCCGACCTCGTCGATCGAGATCTCCTTGAGCAGATAGCCGCTGGCCCCGGCCTTGATGGCCTCGTAGAGGTCGTCCTCCTCGTCGGAGATGGTCAGCACGAGGATCCGGGTACCGGGTTGCGCCTCCTTGATGCGCTGCGCGGCATCGATGCCCGACAGGGTCGGCATGCGCACGTCCATGACGACCACGTCCGGTGCCTGCTCCTGCGCCATGGTGACGGCGGCCTGTCCATCGCCGGCTTCGCCCGTGATCTGGATGTCGTCCTCGTCCTCGAGGACCATCCGCAGACCACGCCGGAACAGCTCATGGTCATCGGCGATGAGCACACGGATCGGTTCGACTGCCACACGACATCTCCCGGTCGGTGCCCGAGTCTAGCCCGTTCGACCCGGTTACCACTGTGAGTGGCGGATCCCTGCGCGCGGGGTACACGCTGCGTGCACACGGACACGGCGAGGCAGGGTACGGCGCCGGGCCACTTGAGCCCCGCCCCGTCGAGCGCGGACCTCGTCCGGTCGGTCGAACCGGACGAGGTGCCGCACGCCGGTGGCCCGGCGGTGTCTTCCCTGCGGTCGCGCGGTCGCGCGGTCGTGCGAGACCGCCGACCGGTCGGAGACCGCCGCGTGGTTCCTACAGGGTCTTGGCCGCCTCGAGCCTCGGCTTCGACACCATCTTGGTCTTCATCTTGCGCACCTGCCGGGTGAGCTTCGCCTCGGCCCGGTCGATCGCGGTCGACGCATCCGGGCCAGAGGCGCTCGCACGCAGGTACTTCCCCTTCGCGTGGAGCGCGACCTCGCAGTGCACCCGGTCGGTGATCCTCGGGTTCGTCTCCTCGGAGAACACGACCTCCATGTCGATGAACCGGTCGAACAACCGACTCACCCGGGAGAGTTTCGCGATGGCGTCGTCTCGCACACTTGCCGGGACGTCGAGGTTCTTGCCCTTCACCGTTATCTGCACGGATCCTCCTTGTCGCCGAGGGTGCGGCCGGAAGGTCGCACCTGCGTCGCACCGCGCTGATCGCGCGGGGATTTCCGCGCCTGGCGGCGAAGCCGGAGGGTCCGGGCACGCGCGCAAGGCGCCGTGCTCACCGTGGGGGTGCTACCGCCACGGTGCCCGACCAGGGCCGACGGTAAGGCGGGGAAGCTGCCGTCCCCGGACGTGTCTCGAACCTACCACCGACTCCGGCAGGGGGGCCAGGGTCCGTTGCGAACGCACCCGAACCTTGCCGGACCGCGCGGCACCGCGCGGACCGCTCGAGTCGACGGGGCGGCGGCCGACATCGGGCCCCGGTCACGGCTGGTGGCGAACACCCCGGGCGACCGACCGCGACACGGCGCCGAGCGGGTGGGTCCCGGCCCGGGCCAGGACCGCGAGTTCCACCCGGCCCGCGCCGGCCCGTCGCAGACAGTCGGCCGCCCGCCACGCGGTCGCGCCGGTGGTGACCACGTCGTCGACGAGCAGCACGTGGGTGCCGGGCAGCTCACGCCGTGCCCGGTACCGGTCCCGGTCCGCGCCCCCGGTCCAGGCCTCCAGCAGCGCGACGCACGGCAGGTCCACGACCCGCGCCACCTCGGTGGCCAACACCTGCGCGTGATCGACCCCTCGGGCCCGCACCCGCGCCGCCGGGGTCGTGACCCACGTGACCACGTCCGCGTCCACCTCGACCTCCCGCATCCGCTCACCGAGCGCCCGGGCCAAAGCGGGCCAGCCGGCCCGGGCGCCCGCGACCTTGGCCGTCACGACCGCGGCGGCGACCGGTCCGCGGTAGTCGAACGCGGCGACGGTGCCGTGGATCGGGGCATCCGGCGGCCAGCACGCGTGCGCGGCGCCGCGCGGCGCCGCGCACCGGCGACACCCCTCCGGCAGGTGGCGCACACGTTCCGCGCATCCGGCGCACCACGGCAGCGGGCCGCGACCTCGACACGACAGGCAACGTGACGGCGCGAACAGTTCGAGCAACATCGAGGCAGGGGTCATACCCGTCAGCGAAGCCGGTGTTCACCCCGGCGAGCGGACCGGGGCGGTCGCGGCTGTGGACCACGACATGGCGACGCGCGGTGGGTCAGGACGGCCGGCCCTGGGTGGCTTCCTCGACGAGCATCACCGGGATGCCGTCGCGAACCGGATAGCGCAGCCCGCACGAGGCGCAGACCATCAGGTTGCGTCGCTCCTTGTGCTCCACCCTGCCATGGCACGACGGGCAAACCAGGATGTCCATGAGACGTTCGTCGATGGCCATGTGCGGGCTCCTCGGGAGCGGGTCGGATCGCGCGAGACCACGGTCCACCGGTCGACGCCACCCGGTGGTGACGTTCGGTGCCGGTGGTGACGGTCGGTGGCGTGCAGGGTCGTCATGGTGCCACGGGTGGAGCCCGCTGGTGGTCGCCGGTCCCGGGCGAAGGTCACCGGTCGTCGAGCAACGCCAGGAGTTCGTCGCGTAGCCGGCGCATCGCCTCCGGGGTCTCCGCCTCGGCGTTCAGCCGCAGGAAGGGCTCGGTGTTGGACGGGCGGAGGTTGAACCACCCGTCGTCGGTGACCACCGTCATGCCGTCCTCGCGGTCGATCTCGCCCCGGTCGGCGAACGCGTCCTCCACGGCCCGTTGGGCGGCTTCGGCGTCGGCGACCTCGATGTTCAGCTCGCCGGAGGCGGCGTAGCGGTCGTAGGGCGCGACCACCTGCGAGAGCGGCAGCCCGGCGCGCCCGACCGCCTCGATGAGCACCAGTGCGGCGATCACCCCGGAGTCGGCGCGGTGGTTGTCGCGGAAGTAGAAGTGGCCGGAGTGCTCGACGGCGTAGATCGCGCCGGTCTCGGCCATACGCGCCTTGATGAAGGAGTGGCCGACCCGCGTGCGGATCGCGATCCCGCCGGCGGCCTCGATGGTCTCACGCACGGTCCGCGAGCAGATCAGGTTGTGGAGGATGGTCTCCCCGGGGTGCGCCGCCAGCAGCCGGTCGGCGACCACGGCACCGATCAGCGACGAGGACACCGGTTCGCCCCGCTCGTCGACGGCGAAGACCCGGTCGGCGTCCCCGTCGAAGGCGAGCCCCAACGCGTACCCGCCGCGTCGGACCTCGTCCTGCAGGTCGACGAGGTTGGCCGGTTCGAGCGGGTTGGCCGGGTGGTTGGGGAAGCTGCCGTCGAGTTCGAAGAACAGCGGCTGGGTCTCGATCGGCAATCCCTCGACCACGTGGGGCCAGAGGTAGCCGGCCATCCCGTTGCCGGCGTCCACCGCGACCCGGACCGGCGGCAGGCCGGCGAGGTCGACGAAGGTGCGCACGTGCGCGGCGAACGCCGAGGTGAGGTCCTGCTGCTCGATGTCGCCGGGGGTGGCGACGGCCGGCGGGGTCCCCTGGGCGGCGCGATCGCGGATCTCGCCCAGACCGGTGTCGATCGCGACCGGAACCGCTCCGGCGCGGTTCAGCTTGATGCCGTTGTAGCCGGCCGGGTTGTGGCTGGCGGTGAACATCGCGGACGCGTAGCCGAGTTCGCCGGAAGCGAACGTCACCTGGTCGGTGGATGCGAGGCCGATGTCGGTGACGCCCACCCCACGCGAACGGACCCCGTCCGCGAACGCGGCCGCGAGCCGCGGCGAGGAGGGACGCATGTCGCGGCCGATGATGAACCGCTCCCCCGGTCCGACCAGCACCTCGGCGGCCGCGGCGCCGAGGGCGGTCATCAGCTCCTCCGTGAGCTCCGTGTCGACCATCCCGCGCACGTCGTAGGCCTTGACGATCCGGCTCAGCACCTCGGCCACGGCCTCGGTGGACCCGGTGGACCCACCGGGTGGGGAGCTCGGGCTTGTATCGGCGCTGGAGGGGACGTCACTGACCATGGGGCGCGGGCCTCTCGTTGGTGGGGGCCGTGGTGATGATGGCAGGCCCGGTGGCGGTGGGGGGTCGGGGGGCGGGATCGGTCGCACGGCGACCCTCGGTGGGGACGACCGGCTCGAGGGGCTCGCCCGGCAGGTGCCGGCCGATGTAGCGCTTCCGGGTCCGGCCCTCCTCCTTCCAGTAGGCGTACCAGTAGGGGCCGTGGGGACAGGAGTTGCAGCGGTCCTTACCGCACCGGACCGCTTCCTGCCGGTAGGTCAGGGTGGGCGGCAGATCGACCTCGCCCTCCGGAGGGCCGTCGACGTGCAGCAGCAGACCCCGGACCACGATCAGCAACCGCCGCAGTTCGTATTCGTCGAGGCGTCGGACCTGGCCGAGCAATGCGCGCGAGATCGCCACGGTGCCGCCTCTCGGATCCTGGTGGGTGCGGCCGGGACAGCCCACGGTCGTCGTTGCCCGCCACCCTAGCCCTGCCACCTCGACTGGGTTAGGTAACCGTCACGGACCCAGGAAGCCACAGGAGCCACCCTCAACCCTGCACGAGGATCACGCAACGCGATGACACGACCGCGGGGAGGCATCGATGCGAGCCGTCCCCCGAGACCGACATCCCGCTCCGTGCCCGATCGGGCCGGGGGCGTCTCACCCCTCGACCGACCCCGACGCGTCGTGTGCTCCACCGTTGGCTGCGGCGTTGAGCGCGGCGGCGAGCAGCGCGACGGTGTCACGACCACCGATACCCACCGAACCCGGCATAGAGGGGATGTCCCTCGAGGGGACCGCGGGGACCAGATCACGCAACGTCCATCCGTGGGGAGGACGGGTCCGGGCGGCGTGGGGGCCACACAGGTCGTAGGTCTGTGGCTGTCGTTCGTCCCCGATCGGCTCGATCACGGCTTCGCGTGCGTGGTAGGCGAACCGGAGCGTGGCCTCGGCCCCGGCCGGACACCCGGGTCGCGCACAGGACCGCGACGCTCGGCCACCCGGGGATCGCCGAGCGGACACGCCAGGCCCGCCGACGTCGCGAACGACCCCGGCGCCTCGTACCCCCTCCTTCGCGACCATGGCCGGGACGCTAAACCACATCTCGGTGGTTCGGCAAGCAGGTGCAGCAGGGGGCGGCGTCGCGACCGGTCTTGGGTAACCCGGTGACCCCAACCCGATGATGTCGTTCGACCGCCACGACGCGCCCGGCGGCCCCTCCCCCGCAGCCGGACCGACGACCGGACCGACGTCCGGGCCGATGACCGGGCCGGAACGCCACAGCTACGCTCGCCCGATGGACGATCGCCACGCGCGGTACCGATGCTCCGACGCCAACCGGCGGCGGCGACCGGTCGAGGGGTTCCGGGCCTCTGGCTCCGCGAGGTTCGACCGCCTCGTCAACGACGCGATCGCCACCCTGCCCCGCGAACTGTTGGCCTACCTCGACAACGTCGAGGTGGCGGTCGAGGACGTCCCGCCCGCCGATCCGACGGGGGCGGGTGAGCAGGTGGTGCTCGGGCTCTACGCGCAGGCCGTCCCACGGCAGCGGGAGCCGGCGGCAGGACATCGCCCGGACCGCATCACCCTGTTCCGCCGGCCACTGGAGGCGCGCGCTCACGACAAGCGCGACCTCGCCGACCTGGTGCAGGAGACCGTCGTCCAGGAACTGGCGCAGCACTTCGGGATCGACGACGACCGGCTCGACGAGCTCGGCTGGCGGTAGGGACCACCCATCGTCTCGGTGCGTAGCCGCCCCGGTCCAGCCTCCGCCGCCTGGGGACGGGCGCGACCGGCGTTCAGGCACAACCGATGCCCGGTGGACCGGACTCAGCTCTCCGCGTCGCCACCATCCGGCTCGGGCTGCTCCGGCTCGGGCGGCTCGGGCTGCTCGGGCTCGGGCTCGCCGGGGACCTCGAGCCCGGTGGGCGCGCCGACCCCGACCGCGGTGCGAAGGTGACGTACCAGCCCATCGGTGTTCACCGCGGCCAGGCCCGCCCCCC
>PWLR01000253.1 GCA_003558435.1 Nitriliruptoraceae bacterium
CCTGCAGGGCCCGACGACCCCGCGACCGACGGCGATGACCTCTGGGCCGGCCGCAAGCCCGACGTCGAGGAGCCCTCGGGCACGGTCACCGAGCCACCGGGGGACGAACCGGGCGTCGCTGCGTCGCCGGATCCCGACGGGGACCGCGACCGGACGGGTTCGGCGCCTCCGTCGCCGCCATCGCCCGACCTGGAAGCTGACGGTGTCGCCGCCGCGGCCGACGAGCCGGTCCGTCCGGCCACGACCGGGGGATCGCACGAAAGTGAACGGGAGACATCAGCGTCCGTCCCTGCATCGGGTGGCGACGGCGTTCCCCCGCTCGTCGTCGCGGACCCCACCTCGCCCACGGTGGCCGAGGCGACCGACGTTCCGACACCGATCGACGTTCCGACACCCCTCGAGGTGGCCGAGGTCAGCTCGCCGGTGGGCCAGGCCCGCGTCCCGGCGGCCGCGGCCACGCTGGCCGAGGTCGCGCCGGGATCGATCGTGCCCAACCCCAGGCAGCCTCGCGAGGTCTTCGATCCCGAGGAACTCGCGAACCTCGCCGTCTCGCTCGCCGACATCGGGGTCCTACAGCCGCTGGTGGTCCGGTCACTCGACGATGGCAGCTACGAACTCGTCGCGGGTGAGCGCCGGCTGCGTGCGGCGGTCCTCGCCGGGCTGGAGACGGTCCCGGTGGTGATCCGTCACACCGAGGACGCGGATCTGCTCAAGGAAGCGTTGGTCGAGAACATCCACCGGGTGCAGCTGAACCCGCTGGAGGAAGGTGCGGCCTACCAGCAACTGCTCGAGGAGTTCGGCGTCACCCAAGAGGACCTCGCCGCACGTCTCGGACGCTCGCGCCCGGCGATCAGCAACGCCATCCGGCTCCTGCAGCTACCGTCCGGCGTCCAGCGTCGGGTGGCCTCCGGAGTGCTGAGCGCCGGGCACGCCAAGGTCCTGCTCGCCATCGAGCACCCCGAGCAGCAGGTCCGTCTCGCCGATCGGATCGTCGCCGAAGGTCTGTCGGTACGCGCGACCGAGGAACTGGTCCGGCTCCGCCTGCTCGACGAGCCGAGCCGTTCCCCGGCACCCCGACGACGGCCGGCCACGGCACCGGGGTTGGTCGAACTCCAGGATGACCTCTCGGATGCCCTCGAGGCACGGGTGAAGATCTCGATGGGAGCGAAACGGGGCAAGCTCGCGATCGAGTTCGCCTCCGTCGAGGACCTGGAGCGCCTCGTGTCGATCATCGCGAACGGTCTGGAGGGCGGCCGTGACGTCGCCGCGGTGCCGCCACCCTCAGGGGACGGTGGGGCACCCGAGCAGCCATGAGCAGCCGTGAACCGGTGGCAATGACGACGCGCCCCGCCGGGCTGGTGCGCGACGCGTTGCGTGACCGGTACCGCGATCGGCTACGACGGGTCGTTCGTGAGGGCTGGGACGCGATGCTCCACGTGGCCATCCGCATGTCCCAGGACCGCCAGGGTGGCCAATTCGACGAAGAGACCGTTGGCGACCACCCCGGGGATCAGCGACAGGCTGACCTCGGTGAGGGCGGGATCCTCGATCCCCGCCGGATAATGCGCGTCCACGATCGTGTTGCCGTTGTCGGTCCGGTACGGCGAACCGTCGGGTAGCCGACGTTCGGTCGGATGCACCCCGCGCTCCCGCAAGGTGTGCATCACGAGACCGAGCGCGAAGGGCACCACCTCGATGGGCAGCGGGTAGGTGTCACCCAACCGGTCGACCGCCTTGTCCGGTGTGGCGATCAGCACGAACCGTTCGGCCATCGATGCGACGACCTTCTCGCGGAGCAGCGCTCCACCGCCCCCCTTGGTGGCGGTCAGCTCGGCATCGAACTCGTCGGCGCCGTCGACGGCGAGATCGAGGTGGACCACCGATGCGGGATCGAGCAGCTCGATCCCCAGCGCGCGGCAGCGATCCGCGGTGTCCTCGGAGGTCGGCACCCCGGCCACGTCCAACCGTCGCGCGGCCAACGCCTCGAGGAACCATCGCACCGTCGAGCCGGTGCCGAGCCCGAGGCGCATGCCGTCCTCGACCAGATCGGCCGCCGCGGATCCGGCCGCGCGCTTGGATTCGTCGCTCGTCTGCAGGTCGTTCACATCTCACCGTTCCCACGCCAGTGCGAGAGCAGCAGGGGAAGCTCGCCCAGACCTTCCAGCACGAGGTCGGGTTGCACGCCATCGGGCAGGTCCTGGAGGTGGCCCCAGGGGCCACGACGCAACCAGCAGGTCCGCATCCCGAACGCCGCGGCCGGCACCACGTCGTTGTCGACGCGATCACCGACGTAGATCACGTCCTCCGGGTCGTTGGTGTCGAGCCGTTGCATGACCGCTTCGAAGAAGCCGACGTCCGGCTTCGCCACCCCGAGGTCCTCCGAGATGGCCAGCTGATCGTGGGGGATGTCCAGCGCCAGCAGTTGCGCGGTGCGCCGGGCCGGCTGGTTGCCCGCCAGCACCACCGTGAACCCGAGGCTCTGCAGCTCCTCGAGGCACGTGCGCACGTCGGGGTAGAGGTCGTCGTCGTGGAACCCCCCGTAGCGCCGCTCGTGTTCGTCCTCGAAGTCCTCCCAGTCCACGTTCGGCGCGAGGTGGGGGAACACCGCGTGGTGGTCCTCGCCCTGGGCGATGGCGGCACCGAGCACGGCGGCGAAGGTCAGCGGCGACACGCCCAGCAGGCCCGCCCACACCGCCCACACCCGGCTCTCGTCGATCAGCACCTCGCCGATGTCGAAGGCGACCACCCGGGGGGCCGGACCGTCGGGGTCGGGCAGTTCCTCGGGGTCGAAGTCGAGGTCGGTGAGGTCGTCGAGGTCGTCGGGGAACTCGTCGGTGGCGATCCCTCCGGCGTCCGTGCCGGGGTCAGGCCGGTCTCGGGGGGTGGTGGGTGCCAGGGGCTCGCTCAGCTCGGGATCGTCGCCCCCCTGCCGATGCTCGGTGCTCATGCGCTCGCCTCCGCGGCGGCGTCACGTAGCGCGAGGGAGACCAACCGTTCGCAGAGGGTCCCGAAGTCGAGGTCCGCGGCGGCGGCAGCCAGCGGCACGAGCGAGGTCCCGGTCATCCCGGGGCAGGTGTCGAGCTCCAGCAACCACGGGATCCCGTGGACGTCGACGATGAGGTCCGCGCGGGACAGGTGCCGGGCACCGATCGCCTCGTAGGCGGTCGTCGCTGCGGTCTGACAGGCCAACCGGACGTCCTCGTCCAGTCGTGCGGGAGCGTGGAACTCCGTGGCACCGGCGGTGTAGCGGGCCGCGAAGTCGTAGGCGCCCTCCTTCGGCTGGATCTCCACCGGTGGCAGCGCGACCCCGTCGAGCACGGTGACCGCGACCTCCGTGCCCGTGACGAAACGTTCGATCAGGACCACGTCGGCGTAGCTGAACGCCCCGATGATGGCCTGTGGCAACCCGCTCGCGTCATCGATGATCGAGAGCCCCAACGACGATCCGCCGGTCGCGGGCTTGACCACCAGTGGGGTCCCGAGCGCGCTCGCGATGCGTGCCACCGCCGCACTCGCACCCATCTCGCGGAACGCCTGTTGACTGAGGGTGACCCGCTCCGGGACGTGGAGACCCGCACGGGCGTAGAGCCCCTGGGCGATCGGTTTGTTCCACGCGAGCGAGGAAGCCAGCACGTCGGGTCCGGTGTAGGGCAGGCCGATCAACTCCAGCAGCGACTGCACGGTGCCGTCCTCGCCGGCGGAGCCGTGCAGCGCCAGGAACGCGACGTCGAACCCGCCCTGCTCGAGGTTGCGCACCAGGTTCGCATCCACGTCGATGCGGGTGACGTGGTGGCCGCGGTCACCGAGGGCATCGGTCACCCGGCCCCCGGAACGCAGGCTCACCTCACGCTCCAACGAGATGCCGCCGGAGAGCACCGCGACGGAGGCCGGCTCGGTCGTCGGGGTGGTCATCGATGGACTCCGTTGGTAGGCGTGCGTCGGCGCAGGTGCTGCAGGTGCTGCATGGGTGATCGGTGGCGCAGGTGCCGCATGGGTTGCAGGTGCTGTAGGTGGAGCGGATGTCAGGGGGTCGGGGTCAGCCGCCGAGTCCCCCGGCGGGTCCGTCGTGACGCGGCCGGAACTGGGGGGCATCGTCGCCGTAGACGGCCCGGACCAGATCGAGCTCCGCGTGCAACAGCTCACCCAGACGGGCCACGCCCTCGTGGATACGGGACACCTCGGGGTAGCTGAAACACAGTCTGGCCTGGTCGCCGCCGCTGCCGTCGGCGTAGAACCCGCGTCCGGGAACGTAGGCGACCCGCTGGGCGATGGCCTTGGCGAGCAGGTCCGAGGTGTCGATGCCGCGCGGGACGGTGAGCCAGATGTAGAACGCCCCGCCGGGCACGGTCCAGTGGACCCCGTCAGGCATCTCCGAGGCCAGGGAACCGAGCATGACCTCGGCCTTCTCGCGGTAGACCTCGGTGAACCGCTTGATCTGCTCGCGCCACGGCTGGGTGGTCAGCCACGACTCGACGATCATCTGGGTGAGGTTCGACGGGCACAGGTCGGCGGCTTCGCGCAACAGGATCAGTTTGTCGCGGATCGGTCGCGGTGCCGCCACCCAGCCGGTACGCACGCCCGGGGCGAAGATCTTGGAGACGGTGCCGACGTAGACCACCCGCTCCGGGACCAGCTGGCGGATCGACGGGTAGGTCACCCCGGTGAAGTCGAGCAGGCCGTAGGGGTTGTCCTCGACGATCATGAGGTCGTGCAGTTCGGCGAGCTCCGCCAGGCGGTGACGCCGAGGCACCGACATCGACACGCCGGCCGGGTTCTGGTGGTTGGGGA
This sequence comes from Nitriliruptoraceae bacterium, assembly GCA_003558435.1. Lineage (GTDB taxonomy): Bacteria > Actinomycetota > Nitriliruptoria > Nitriliruptorales > Nitriliruptoraceae > PWLR01. The sequence continues at coordinate 4,789 of PWLR01000253.1, forward strand.
TCGTGTAGACGTACTTGGCGCGCCGGCCCTCGCGGGCGAGCTGCTCGATCATCTCCTCGAGCAGCTCGACCTGCATCCCGTCGTCGTCCATGGGCACGTGACGGACCTCGGCCTGGTTGCTGGTCATCGCACCGATGCCACCGACGTAGGTCGGACCCTCCGCGAGCACGATGTCGCCCGGATCGAGGAAGCAGCGGGCGATCAGGTCGAGCGCCTGCTGCCCGCCCACCGTGATCACCAGGTCGTCGGCATGGCACGGGACGCCTTCGTGGTGCATCACCTCGGCGAGCAGGGCGCGCAGTTCCGGTCGTCCCTGGCCCCCGCCGTACTGCAGCGCGGTCGCCCCGTGGTCACGGATCACACGGGCGGCGACGGACTCGACCGCCTCCATGTCGAGCGCCGAGGTCGCGGGCATCCCGCCGGCGAAGGAGACCACCTCGGGGCGCGCCGCGACCGCGAACAACGCCCGGATCTCGGAGGCGCTCATGCCCCTGACCCGGGCGGCGTAACGTTCGAGGTAGGGGTCGGTGTCGAGCCGCACGCGCATCTCCCCGGTCGTCGACCAGCCGTCCGGCACCGCGGGGTCCGCCGGTAGGCTCGATCGTAGCGACCGGTCGCGTCGGGCCGGCGCGTTGTCGGGCGGCCGGGCAGCCGGCGGGATCCGACGAAGGCCATCGGCAGACGGAGGCGTCGTGGTGGAAGAGCTCCCGAGGCATGTCGCACCCGGCGGGCTCCGGCGGATGGTGATCGGTTTCGCGTGCGGCCTGGCGGCCGGCGCGATCATCGCGCTGGTGCTCCCGCGCGATGACGGGCCGCGGCGGCGCACGTTGAGCTTCGATCCGGCGCCCGACGCGACACTCGACGACGCGACACGCGACCCGGTCCTCGACCCGGGCACCGGCTCAGGCGAACGTCGAGGGAACTGAGGCCATGTCCCGTAGGAAGGTGGCCCTGACCTCCGCCGAAGTGGACCTGCTGCCCGCCGCATGTCGCGCGTGTCTCTTCTGGGAGGATGGCAGCACCGGCCCCATCCTCCCACCGGCGTTGCGGGCCCGCCACGAGACCCCCGTCGAACGCAAGCGCGCCTGGGTCTCGGCACGGGTGGCCGAGGGCACCCCGCCGGGTGCGGTCCTGGTGGTCGACGACGAGGTCGCAGGCTATGGCCTGTTCGCACCTGTCGGCGGGTTCGCGCCCCGCAGTTCACTTCTGCCGCGGGTGAGCCGCGACGCCCTGCTCCTGGCCACGATGTGGGTCTCCCCGGCCCACCGTGGGTGTGGCCTCGGGCGGCTGTTGGTGCAGGCCGCGCTGAAGGAAGCGCTCCGCCTCGACCTCGCGGCGGTGGAGGTGTACGGCGATCGGCGCTGGCGCGAACGGGCGTGTGTCCTGCCGGTCACGTGGCTGCTGCACGAGGGGTTCGAGGTGCACCAGGAACACCCGCGCACCCCCTTGCTGCGCTTGGAGACGCGCCGCACGGCCAGGTGGGCGGGCTCCTTGGAGCATGCATGGGAGGAGGTCCTCGGTCGTATCCCGCGCCGTGTGGGGGTCCCCGGCGGCGAACCCACTCCGGGCCGCGTGCCCGTCCCGAACGCGATCGGTCCCGTGCGGGACCCCGAGCCGGCCGATGACCCGAGCGGGCGCCCGGCGCCGTGACGCTCGGCCCGGCGTGCGATGTGACCGCGGTGGACGTCTCGACGTCGAGACATCCAGGGGTGAGCCGGTAGCCTCCCGGTATCGCCGAGTTCCGCTCGGCCCGTGTTCCCCGTGGAACGTCACCGGATCGCCTCGGACGATGACTCGCCGCGCCGGACATGCATCGAACACCGTGTCGGAACCGTTGTGCGCGCCTACCTCGATCTGTTCAACCACCCCGATGCCCGCTGGCCGCTGCTGAGCTCCACGCTGGCACGCCTGACGCAGGGGATGATCGTCCTCGCGCTGGTGTACGCGCTGCGTGCGGGTGACTACAGCTACACGGCGGTGGGCCTGGTGACCGCCGGCCACCAGGTCGGTGTGGGTCTGGCATCGCCGATCCAGGGACGGCTGGCCGACCGCTTCGGCCAGCCCCAGGTGCTGATCCCCGATGCGGCCGCCTACCTGGTCGGGACCGCAGCCCTGGCCTGGTTCGTCGGCCACGGTGGAACGGTTCCGCTGCTGGTGGCGCTCGCGGTGGCGACCGGGGTGTTCTTCCCGCCGATCGGGGCCTGCTCACGGGTGTTGATGTCGCGGTTGTTCCCCGGGGGTCGGATGCGCGAGACCGCGTTCGCGGTGACCTCCATCGCGGTCGAGATCGGCTTCATCATGGGGCCGCTGCTCGCCATGGCCATCACCTTCAGCATCGGGGCCGACTGGGCGGTGGTGCTGGCCGGGGTGGCCGCTGCGGTCGGGTCGGTCGGTTACGCCTCCACGCGAGGTGCCCGCGAGATGCCCCGGCGGGAGCGAGGAGCGGCTCGGACCGGGGCGTTGCGATCCCCGGGTGTGCGGATCATGGTGGTCGCGTTCGCGGCCATCGCGGTGGCGTTCGGGGTGTTCGACGTGGTGGTCCCCGCCGTCGCGGAGTTCGCCGGGCAGCCGCGGGCAGCCGCCTGGCTGATCTCCTCGATCGCCTTCGGCAGCCTGCTCGGCGGTCTGGTGTACGGCGCGCGGAGCTGGCCCGGATCGATCGTCACGCGGCTCCGGGTGGTCAGTGCGGTGTTCACGGTGGGTCTGCTGGTGATCCCGTTCTCCACCGGGTCGCTGCCGTTGTTCGCGGTGGCGCTGTTCATCGGCGGGGTCTTCCTGGCGCCGACGACCATCACGGCGTTCCAGTTGATCGATGACCTCGCGATCCGGGGCACCCAGACCGAGGCCCAGTCGTGGACCCAGTCCGCGGTGGTCCTGGGCGTGGCGATCGGCACGGCGCTGACGGGCGCGTCGATCGACCTCGGCGGCTCGTCGACCGCGTTCCTGGCCGGTGCGGCCTGTGTCGGGCTCGGGGCGCTGATCATCAACCTCGGGAGCAACGTGCTGGCACGTCCACGGATCGACGGGGTCGACGCCGACACCGTTCGGGTGAGTTGACCGGATGAGCTGACCGGCAGGCCGCCGGGCCGCTACGCGTCAGGCCACGCCGACGGGCTGGCCGACGAGGAAGCTCACCAGGGCGTCGCTGAGGGCGCTCGCGATGCGACCCTGGTAATCCGGTCGGGTCAGCGCGAGACCCTCCTGCGGGTGGGTCAGGAACCCGGGCTCGACCATCACGGCCGGGGCGCGGCTCTCGCGCAGGATCGCCGTGGTGGAGGGATGGGTGCGGCAGTTGGGGGTGCCGGTCAGGGCGACGATCCGCTCGAGCGCCAGATCCGCCAAGGTCTGGCCACGGTCCGACTCGTGGCCATCGACACCGAAGTAGTACGCCGCCGCACCGCAGGCATGGGACGAGGTGGTGCCGTTGGCATGGATCGAGAGGATGACCTCGACGTCCTCCGCGTTGGCCTGCATGGCCCGCGCCGAGGCGGTCGGGCCCGTGGTCGGTCCGCGGCTGAGCACCACGTGGGCGCCGAGCGCGGCCATGAGCCCTTCCACGCGGGTCGCGATCCGCCAGGTCACCTCGTGTTCCGGGGTCCCGTCGGGTGCCTCCAGGCCGGGCATGTCCGGGCTGTGTCCCGGATCGATCATGATCCGCGAACCGGCGACGGTCAGCCGTGGGGGCCGGCGCAGGGCCTCGCGTTCGCGAACCGCGTACGCCGGCGCTTCTTGGTGCTGGCGGTGCAGGCGGAGCAGCACGTCGGTGGTCGACGGGCCGGCGAGGCCGTCGACCGGGAGCCCGACGTTGAGTTGGAACTCGCGGACCGCGTCGAAGGTCTGCGGCCCGTACAGGCCGTCGTCGTAGCCCGCGTCGAAGCCGAGGCGGTTCAGGCGACGCTGCAGGTCGCGGATGTCGTCGCCGTGCAGTACCGGCCGGGTCACGTACAGGATCCGGTCGCCCAGACGGAAGGAGGCGCCCACCAGAGCCCGCCAGGTGTCGTCGCCCACGATGCCGTCGGCCGGCAGGCTGCGCCGCTGCTGGAAGGTGCGGACCGCACCCTCGGTCGCCCGACCGAACACCCCCGGGTCGTCGTCCAGCGCATAGCCGAGCTCCCCGAGGCGACGTTGGACGTCGGCGACCTCGGGGCCCGCACTTCCCAGCCGGATGAGTTCCACGTCGCTGAGGGTAATCGGACCGTTGGGCAGAGCCGAGCCTGCAAATGCGGTCGGACGACCGCTTGTCGTGACCGATCCTCTGACCGTCCGGCAACGAAAGCCCAGGGCGACGGAACGGCCCGGAGCGCCGACGCCACTGTCCAGGGCGGGTTCGGTGACGATCGGCGTTGCCCCGGTGAGCGCCGCATCAGGCACTAACGTCCCGTCCCCAGAGCCGAGGAACTCGTCGTCGAACAGGTACTCGTCTACGCGGGCACGGTGACCTTCGCGATCACCGGTGCCCTCGTGGGGATCCAGAAGCGTTTCGACGTGGTCGGCATCCTGATCCTGGCCGTGGTGACCGCGGTTGGTGGTGGATC
>PWLR01000071.1 GCA_003558435.1 Nitriliruptoraceae bacterium
CCGACCGGCACACCGACCACCACGACGAGGCGACGATCATGACCGCGACGATCCACGACCCCGACACCACGACCCCCGCCTTCGACGAGCAGCGGGTGGAAGCGTTCGCCCAACGATTGTTCGGCGCCTACGTCGACAGCATGCTCGTGTTGATGGTCGACCTGGCGAGCCGGACCGGGCTGTTCACCGCCCTGGCCGAGAGCCCCGGCACCAGCGACGAGCTGGCCACCCGCGCCGGCCTGCAGGAGCGTTACGTCCGCGAAGGGCTGGGCGCGCTCGTGACCGGTGGGCTCGTCGAGTACGACGCCGACTCGCAGCGTTACCGGCTGCCACCGGAGCACGCCCTCTGCCTGACCGGGAACGGGTCGACGAACCTCGCGCCGCTCAGCCGGTTCCCGACCCTGCTGGCCCACCACCTCGAGGAGGCCGAGACCGTGTTCCGTCACGGTGGGGGCATCCCCTACGAACGGTTCCGTCCGGAGTTCACCTCGGTCATGGACGGCGTCTCGCGCGCCATGTTCGACGAGCAGCTCGTACCCGCCGTGCTGCCCCGGGCCGAGGGTCTCACGGACGCGCTCGAGCGAGGCATCCGGGTCGCCGACATCGGTTGTGGGACCGGGCACAGCAGCGTGGTCCTGGCCCGCGCCTTCCCCGCGTCCGAGTTCATCGGCTACGACCTCAGCGACGGAGCGCTGGACGTCGGCCGGGCCGAGGCCGCCGACGCACGCCTCGACAACGTCCGCTTCGAGCAGCTCGACATCCTCACGTTGCCCGACGACCCGCCGTTCGACGCGGTCGTCGGCTTCGACGTGATCCACGACCAGGTCGACCCGGGCGGCGTGCTGGGGCGCGTGCACCGGGCCCTGGTCCCCGGCGGGGTGTTCCTGATGGTCGACATCAAGGCCTCCAGCCGGCTGGAGAACAACCTCGACGACCCGTTCGCGCCGTTCCTCTACACCGTGAGCACGCTGCACTGCATGACCGTGTCGCTGGCGCAGGACGGAGCCGGGCTCGGGACCGTCTGGGGCGAGGAGCTCGCCCGCCGGATGCTGTCCGACGCCGGGTTCGTCGACGTCACCGTCCACGACGTGCCCGACGACCCCCTGAATCAGGTCTACGTCGCCCGCACCCCGACCAGCTGAACCATCCGCCAAGCACCGAACCGCGCCGGAAGGACACGCCATGACCTCGCACAACGGCATCGACCTCGACCAGGTGACGCAGTTCACCCGACTGCTCACCGCCGACCCGACGGCCGCGCAGACCTCCCTGCGGACCCACCACCGGTGGGACGGCAGCTATCTGGTCACCGCCACCGGTGACGAACTCCGGCTGGCGGGAGCGGTCCTTCCCCGGTCGCACATCGTGATCAGCGACCGGCCCGTCGCCTTCGCCGGCGGCGACCGCGGCCCGGTCCCCGGCGAACTGGTCCTGGCGGCCCTGGCCGCCTGCATCACCGGCCAGTTCGTGGAGCAGGCCGCGGTTCGCGCCGTAGCGCTCGAGTCCGTCGATCTGGCCTGTGAAGCGCACCTCGATCTGCGTGGCTCGCTCGGGATCGGTGAGGTCCAGCCGGGCCTGCAGCGCGTCGCCGTACTGGCCGAGGTGGCATCGAGCGCCGAGGCGCAGGTCCTCGACGACCTGCTCGCCCGGGCCGTGAGCACCTCGCCGGTCGCCGCCTCGCTGAGCGACCGTGTCGAGCTCACCTGCACCCTTCAGGTCCGCGAACGGGAGCCGATGCCGGGCCGGTGACGGCTCCGAGCTCCCTTGCAGCTCGACCGCCCGGGTGGTCACCGAGCTGCAAGGGAGCCGCAACCGGCCTCCCCCACCGTCAGGGGTGTCGGCACACGAGCCGACGCGAACCCCGACCCGACCAGGAGCGAGCCGATGTTCATCGCGATCCACCACGTCATCCACGACCCGGAGCGGTTCAAGGAGAAGGTGAACCGGATGTCGCCGCCGCCGGCGAGCCTGCGTCGTCACCAGTTCTTCACCGCGACCGACCTGTCCGGAGCGGCCTGCCTGTGGGAGGCCCCCTCGGTCGACGACCTGCGGGACTACATCGACCCGCAGCTCGAGCCGGCGAGCACCCAGACCTACCTGCAGGTCAACGAGGAGCGCGCCGTCGGCCTGCCCGAGCGCCAGCCCGCCTGAACGCGACCGACGACCTCACCTCCCACCAACCTCGCCCCCCCGACGACCCGACGCCCACCGACCACTCCGGCGCCCCGCCCGGCAGGAGGACCACGATGACGACCGCCCCGCCCCGTCCGACGCCGCTCGACGAGGACCGCCTGCAGGCGTTCCGGGAGCGGTTCGCCACCGACCAGGCCGCCACCATGCACGCCGCCACCGTGGTGGTCGGCGACCAGCTCGGGCTGTACCGGGCGCTCGCCGAGGGCGGGGCCCAGTCCGCGGGCGAGCTCGCCTCCGCGACCGGTTGCCAGCCGCGACTGGTGCGCGAGTGGCTCGACGCCCAGGTCGCCAGCGGCTACGCCGAGCACGAGCAGGGCCGGTACTGGCTCACCCCGGAGCAGGCCGCCTGCCTCGCGGACCCCGACGGCCTCAGCTTCGTCGCGGGTGGTGCGCTCGTGGTCAGCTCGGTGCACAAGGACACCGAGCTCCTGCGGCGCGCCATGACCTCCGACGGGCGGATCGGCTGGGGTGAGCACCACCCCGACCTGTTCGCCGGCACGCAGCGCTTCTTCTCCCCGGTGTACCGGGCCAACCTCGTGCAGCACTGGGTCCCGGCCCTCGAGGGCGTGGTGGACAAGCTGACCGCCGGGGCCCGGGTCGCCGATGTCGGCTGCGGCTACGGCGCCCCCCTGATCATGCTGGCGGAGGCGTTCCCCGCCTCGTCCTTCACCGGTTTCGACGCCCATCCGGGTTCGGTCGAGGCCGCCCGCCGACAAGCCTCGGAGGCCGGGGTCGACGACCGGGTCCGCTTCGAGGTGGCCGGCGCCGACGAGTTCGGCGGCTCGGACTACGACCTCGTCTGCGTGTTCAACGCCCTGCACGAGTGGGGCGACCCGCTCGGGGCGGCCCGCCACATCCGGCGTGCACTGGCCCCGGACGGCACGTGGATGTTCACCGAACCGCGTGCCGACGACGAACTCGTCCAGAGCGTCCGCGCCAGGACGTTCTACTCGGTGTCGACCTTCGTGTGCACCCCCAGCCCGCTGTCGCAGGGCGCCGAGGACGCCCTGGGCGCCCAGGCCGGCGAGCCGGCGCTGCGAGGGTTGAGCGAGGAGGCCGGGTTCGCCCGCTTCCGCCGTGCCACGCAGACGCCGGCGTTCATGGTCCTCGAGGCACGTCCGTGACACCACGGTCGGGTCCGCGCACGCCTGGCCCATCTCCTGCTCGTCCGGGGGGCGCGCGCAGCAGCGCATCGAGACTCGCGAGGGCCTCGTCGACCACCTCCGCCGGGCCGAGGCGGCGGCCACGTTCGGCGGCGCTGCGGGCGGCGACGGTCCCGAGGCGCACCTCGAGCCGCTCCCGGGCGGCCGCGAGCCGCGCGGCCTCGACCCCGAAGCTCGGTGTCGGGTCCGCCGTCACGGCACCGTGCAGCACCGCGGCTGTTGTGTCGGCCCCCATGCGCTCGAACAGCTCGACGAGGTTGCGCAGGGTCGTCAACTGTTGGGTGTGGACAGCGAGCGAGCGCCAGAGCACGATCGTGTCCCGGAACAGCCGCAGTGCCCGTCGCGGCTCTCCGTGACGTCCGCACGTGGAGGCGAGCGACACGAGTGCGACGCCTTCGATGAACCGCCGGTCGACGCGGCGCGCCGCAGCGATGGCCTGCTCCAACAGGGTCGCGGCCCCGTCGGGATCGGTGTCGAGCAGCGCTTCGCCGTTGCTGTAGAGCGCCCAGGCACGCACGGTGTGGTTCCCCGAGGCGTCCGCGTCGCGACGTGCCTCGGCCGCGGCCGCGATGGCCGCCGCTGCCTCGCCCCGGTACCGCAGCGCGAGCACGCGACTGACCCCGGCGAGCGCGCGGTGGTAGGTGTCGCCGAGCTCGTCGGCGATGGCGATGCGCCGGTCGGCGATCGCCAGTGCCTCATCGAGGTCGCCCTCGTACAGCGCCGCCGTGGTCAGCACGTAACTCGCCGAGAGCTCCGGACGGCGGTCGTCACCCACCGCCGCACGGGCCACCTCGGCGAGGTCACGAGCGCTCGCGAGCTCGCCACGGTTCAGTGCGGCGCGGGCCGAGACCGCCATCGCGGCCGGGTACGCCGGGTGCCGGGGCGCATCCGGGAGCTGCACCGTCCGCTCGGCCCAGGCGAACACCTCGGCGCGGGGGCGGAACACCAGGTCGTCGTCGAGGGCGGCCGGCAGACGGACGGCGCCGTCCACCTCACCGCGGTCCACCAGCCACGCGTGGGCGACGCGCAGGTCGTCGAACACACCCGCGACGGCCGCGAGCGCGGATCCCTCGTCCGGGCCACGCGCCTTCGCGGCGAGACGCTCGGCGAGCTGCACGTGATGCACGGCGTGGGCGTCCCTCGCGGACAGGGTCGCCCCGGCCTCCTCGAGGCGTTCGGCACCGTAGGTGCGCAACGTGTCGAGCAGCCGGTACCGCCGCCCGCGGTCGACATCGATGCCCCCGGCACGAACCGGGTGGTCCCGTCCGGGACCCCCGGTCGCATCGGTACGTCCGGCATGGTCGCCGCGGTCGACGGTCACGAGCGACTTGTCGACCAGTTCGGCGAGCAGTCCGGCGACCTCCCGTCGGCGCAGCGGCTCGCCGGCGCAGACCTGCTCGGCGGACTCGAGCGAGAACGCTCCGGCGAACACCGACAGCCGATCGAACAGGCACGCTTCCGCCGGGGTGAGCAGTTCGTAGGACCAGTCGACCATCGCCTGCAGGGTCCGGTGCCGGGCGGGTCGGCGGTGCGACCCGCCGGACAGCACCGCGAAACGGTCGTCGATCCGCGCGGCGAGCGCCTCGGGCGCCAGCGCCCGGACGCGTGCGGCGGCCAGCTCGATCGCCAGGGGGAGCCCGTCCAGCGCGCGACACAGCCGGGCGATCGAGGTCGCGTTGGCCCCGCCGAGGACGAACGACGGCTCGACCTGCTGCGCCCGGGTGTGGAACAGGGCGCCCGCGGGGGTGGCGGCGATCTCCGCGGCGCTCGCCTCCGCACGCGGCACCGCCAGCGGAGCGACCTCGTGCACCCGTTCGCCGGGCAGCCGCAGGGACTGCCTCGAGGTCGTGAGCATGCCGACCTGCGGGCAGTCGTGGCGGATGCGTTCGACCAGGGGCACGAGGCAGCTCAACACGTGCTCGCCGTTGTCGAGCACCAGCAGCGGCCGGCGCAGACGCAGTGCCGCCAGCACGGCTTCCTCCGACGAGCGGGCGGACCCCTGTTGGATGCCCAAGGCGTCGACCAGTGCGGCGGGCACGCTGGCCGGATCGCGCACGGCAGCCAGGTCGCACACCACCACGTCGTCGATCATCCTGCCGCCGAGGTCCGGGCCGCCCGCGGTGGAGGACCGACGTAGCTCGGCGACGACCGCGGCGGCGAGCCGGGTCTTCCCGACGCCGCCCGGGCCGGTCAGGGTGACCAGCGGGGTCGCAGCGACGAGCCGGGCGACCGCCAGGACCTCGTCGTCCCGACCGAACAACCGGTCGCGGTGAGCAGTCGGCGGTGGCCGTCCCCCGGTTCGGGACGTCCGTGGTGGCCGCGCCACCAGCTCGGCGTCCTGACGCAGGATCCGTTGGTGGAGCTTCGCCACCTCGGGCGACGGGTCGACGCCGACCTCGTCGGCCAGCCGATGCTGCAGGTCCCGGTAGACGGCGAGCGCGTCGGCCTGTCGGCCACCGCGGTAGAGCGCCAGCATCAGCAGCCCGTGGGCCCGCTCGGCCAGGGGCTCGGCCGCCACCGTCGCCTGCAGCTCGGCGACCACCGCCCGGTGTTCGCCGAGGGCCAGACGGGCCTCGACCCGATCGGCGGCGGCCGACGAACGCAGCTCGGTGAGACGTACCGCTTCCGCGCGCACCTCCGGATGGCCGGCGTACTCGCCGAAGGCGGGCCCCCGCCACAGGGCGAGCGCGTCATCCAGCAGCTCGACCGCCCGTCGGGGGTCCCCGGTCAGTTGCCGACGGGCCCCGTCGATGCGTGCCCCGAACCGCTCCGCATCCAGTTCGTGGCCGCGGAGATCGGCGTGGTACCCGGTGGGCGCCGTGGCGACCGCCCCGGTGCGGGCGGTCGCTGCGAGCTCCGGGCCGGCCACGGACGGCACCGCGAGGACGCGCCGGAGCCGCGAGACGTGGCTGTGGAGCGACTTGCGCGCACTGGCCGGCGGCCGCTCCCCCCAGAGCGCATCGATCAGCCGGTCGGCGGAGACCACCTCGCCCCTGGCGGCCAGCAGCACCGCCAGGATCAGCCGCTGCGAGGAACTGCCGAGCGTCAACCGACGCTCGTCGGCGGCGACCTCCACCGGGCCCAGCACACGGAATCGCATCTCCATCGCACCGTAGCGCCTGTTCGGGCGACAGCGGTTGCCGGATCGAGGTGTCGCGCGCCGCTCGGCTTCAACGCAGACCGACCTTCCGGCTGCACACGGGCCACGCTCCCCAGCCCTGCGCCGCGAGGACCCGTTCGCCGACCTCGATCTGCTGGGCTCGGCTCGCGTCATAGGCCCGGGCGGGGAAGCCCGCCGGCTTGAACGACGCCCACGTGCTCGGAAGGAACTGCAACCCGCCGTGGTGGATGGTCGTACCCCACGGGGGGACCACACCGTCCTTGGCCCACTCCCAGCGCGCAGAACCTGGCTCGAAGCTCTGCCCACCGTCGACCCAGTTGCCCGACTCGCAGTCGGCCAACCGGTCCCAGTGGGCCTGGTCGGCGGCGTGCCGCTCGGTTCGCTGACGGGCCTCGCGTTCCTTCGCCTCACGTTCCTGCTGCCGACGTGTCGCGCGTTCGGTGAGTTCGCGGACGTGCTGCGCAGCCTCGCGCCGATCCGTGCGTCGTTGCGCAACTCGTTCCTGTTCCGTGGCCAGATCGCGGACCACCAGCCGCCGAGCGGTGTGTTCACGGTTCACCGTGACGATCACCTGCTGGATGAACTCCTCCGGCACCGCCGTCAGCCGGGCGGCGAGACCCTCGCCCTGGGGAACGAGTTCGGCGCGAGGGCCGGCATCCGGAGCCACCCCCTCGGGACCTCCGGCGGCGATCAGGGTGTCGAGCGGTAACTCGACCGCGTCGCCGTCGCCCAGAGGGCCGTCACCCGGCGGTTCGAGCGCCTCGGCACGGTCCAGCCATCCGCTCAGCAGCAACCCGACGGCCACTGCGGCGATCCCGCAACCTCGGACCAGGGCGCGGGACGGGCGGACGGCAGGGGTGCACAACGGATCTCCTGGGTTCGGTTCGGCGCACCGGCAGCGGTGCGCGCGTCGATGCGCCCATGAGCGTCCACGCGCTCGGCGCCTCGTCGGATGGCTCCGTCGCAGCCCCCGGCTGCGACGTGCCCGTTCCACCCAAGTCGTCGGGCAGATGGGACACATGACCGAACGGTCACGTGCTGCAGTACTCGACACATCAAGGTTCGGGACAGTTCCGGCAACGGCACGTCCGGCGGGCGGTGGACGTCTAGGGCGACTCGGGCGGCACCGGGTGCGTCTCCCTGAGGTCCTTCAAGCTCGCCAGGCTCAGCTCGACCGCACCTGCGAGGCCGTCGTCACGCCCGAGCATCATCAGCTCGTGCGCCTCGCCGCCGAGGTGTCTGCGCACCGACTCGCGCGCCTCTTCCAGCCGCTGCTGCTCCGCACCGAACGTCGGTCGCGCGCCCGTGCTCACCGCCCCGAGCAATCGCGCGGCCGGTGCGTAGGCGTCAAGACGGGTGAACAGCTCGACGAGGTTGCGCAGCGTGGTCCACTGGTGGGTCTCGTCGCCGATCCGGTCCCAATGACGGATCAGCCGCTCGAAGCCGGGGATCGCGTCCGCGGGTTCGGCCGTGCGGGCTCGTAGCGAACTGGCCGTCAGGCGCCCGACCCCCGCGAGCATCCGCCAACCGGCCCGGTCGGCCCGGTCCACCGCACGATCGACCAACTCGAGTGCCCGCCTCGGTTGGCTGTCCGACAGCAGTTCCGCGACGGTGAAGTCGCACCATCCGGTCACGACCTCGATGCGGGCGGCGGCGCCCTCGCGCCGCACCTCCTCGACGATCGCCAAGCCTTCGTCGATGCGCCCCGCGTAGCCGAGGGCCATGCCCTGGCTCATGCGACTGTGGAGCGCGGTGAAACGATCATCCACCTGGCGCGCCAGCCGTTCGGCGTGTCGGAAGTGTTCGTAGCTCGCATCGAACCGGCCCCGGTAGAGATGCAGGTCGCCGAGGATCTCGTGTGCGTGCCGTGCGACCGGGTCGTCGGGCAGATCGACCAGCAGGGCTTCGGCCCCATCGAACTCCCCCCGGTGGAGACGGTTCAGCGCGACCACGGCAGCAACCGCAGGGACCCCGGGGTGGGAGGCCCGCCGCGCCGAGGGCAGCGTCGCCTCCGCCCACGCACCCACATCGGCACGGAGCCGGTGGTAGACGAACAGGTGCAACGAGCTCACCAGCTCCACCGCCGCATCGACGTCGTCGGTCTCCAAGGCGTGCGCGTGGGCGATCTCGAGGTTCACCAGTCGCCACTCGAGCGCCTCGACCCAGACACGCTCGTCGGGTCCACGCAGTCCCTCGCCGACACGTTTCGCGAACGCCACGTGGTAGCTCACGAAGCGGTCGATACAGGCGGCGGACGCCTCCGAGCCAGCGAGCCGCTCGGCCGCGAACGAGCGCACGGTCTCGAACAACCTGAAGCGTGCGGGACCGTCGACGGCGACGCGCTGGACCAGCGATCGTTCGACCAGATCGGCGACGCCTCCCGCGACGTCCGCCCCGTCCCACACGGCCTCGGCAGCCTCGAGATCGAAGGAGCCGGCGAAGACCGACAGCTGATCCAGCAGGGACCGCCGAGTCACATCCAGGAGGTCGTAGGACCAGCCCACCACCGCTTCCAGGGTTTCGTGCCGTCCCGCATCGCCGGTCCGCAACAGCCGCAGACACTCGTCGAGACGTGCCGCCAGGTCACCGAGACCGAGGCCACGCAACCGGGCGGCCGCCATCTCGATCGCCAGGGGGAGCCGGTCCAGTCGGTCGCAGACCTCGATCGCCAGGTCCTGCTGACCGGCCCGGATCGGGGCTCCGGCCTCCTGGGCCCGCTCCCTGAACAAGGTGATGGCCGCCTCACGGCCCAAGGGGGGTAACGACATGATCACCTCACCGGAGGCCGCGAGC
>PWLR01000083.1 GCA_003558435.1 Nitriliruptoraceae bacterium
GGGGCCGGCGCGTGATCACGCGACGGCCCCGACGCCTACGGCCACCCGCCGGCGTCGCCGCCGGTGGAGGGGCTCAGATGTCGTAGTACATCTCGAACTCGTGCGGGTGTGGGCGCAGGGCCACCGCAGCGACCTCGGCGTCCATCTTGTACTCGATCCAGGTCTCGATGAGGTCCTCGGTGAAGACCCCGCCCTCGAGCAGGAACTCGTGATCCTCGGCGAGGCCGCCGAGCGCCTCCTCGAGTGACCGCGGCACGGCCGGAAGGTTCAGCAGTTCCTCCGGCGGCAGGTCGTAGATGTCCTTATCGACCGGGTCGGCCGGCTCGATCTTGTTCCGGATGCCGTCGAGGCCCGCCATCATCATCGCCGCGAAGGCGAGATAGGGGTTCGACGACGGGTCGGGGACCCGGAACTCGATGCGCTTGGCCTTCGGCGACTCACCCGAGATCGGGATCCGCACCGCGGCCGAGCGGTTCCGCGCCGAGTAGACCAGGTTGACCGGTGCCTCGTAGCCCGGCACCAGCCGACGGTAGGAGTTCGTGGTCGGGTTGGTGAAGGCGAGGACCGACTTCGCGTGCGCGAGCAGCCCGCCGATGTACCAACGTGCGATGTCGGAGAGCTGTCCGTACCCGGCCTCGTCGAAGAACAGCGGCTCACCGTCCTTCCACAGCGACTGGTGGGTGTGCATCCCCGAACCGTTGTCGCCGAAGATGGGCTTGGGCATGAACGTCACGGTCTTTCCGGCCGCCGCCCCGGTGTTCTTCACCACGTACTTGAAGGTCATCAGCTTGTCGGCGATCTTGGCCAGCGTGTCGAACTGGATGCCGATCTCACCCTGACCGCCGGAGCCCACCTCGTGGTGGTGAAGCTGGGTCTGGATGCCGAACGCCTCGAGGTTGTGCACCATCTCCGAACGCAGGTCGGTGTGGTGGTCCATCGGAGGGACCGGGAAGTAGCCGCCCTTGGTGCGGGGCTTGTATCCCTTGTTGCCGCCCTCCTCGTGCCGTCCGGTGTTCCAGGACCCCTCGATCGAGTCGACCTCGTAGAACGACTGGTGCCCGCCGGAGTCGAACCGCACCGAGTCGAAGATGAAGAACTCGGCCTCAGGTCCCATGAACGCGGTATCGGCGATACCGGTGGAGGCGAGGTAGGCCTCGGCCTTCCGGGCGATGTTGCGCGGATCGCGTGAGTACGCCTCACCGGTGATGGGGTCGAGGATGTGGCAGTACATCATCAGGGTCTTGCGCTCGCGGAAGGTGTCCTCCACGGCGGTCGTCGGATCCGGCATGAGCAACATGTCGGATTCCTGGATGCCCTGGAAACCACGTACCGACGAACCATCGAAGTAGATGCCGTTGTCGAACGTGGCGGCATCGACGTTCGTGGTCGGGAACGTGGTGTGCTGTGTCACGCCCGGCAGGTCGATGAAGCGCAGGTCGATGAACTCGAACCCCTCGCTCTCGATCAGATCCAGGACGTCTTGCGCGTTCTGCGGTGAGCTGCCCAACTTCTCGCTCCTTGTCTCGTATGGCTACTGACGGCACCAGGGCACCGCCCTCGGCGGTGAACACTAATGCGCCACGGTTCGTGCAGGTGGGCGAGGCGCCCGGACCGACACGGCCCAGCGACCCTGCAGAGGCCACCGAGGTGACCACCGCGGCGCCAGGCCACGGTTGGGACTCGGCAGGACGCCTCGCCCGGCCATCGGGCACGACATTCTCGTGCCCGGGTCGGTTCCTGCGCAGCGGACGGTAGGTACGGGCTGTGCCGTTGGCTTTTCCCGACCGTTACGGGCGTGTTACGCGTCACGCCTTCGCGCCGGCGACGGACGAACGTTGGGTTGGGTGTCCGACGGAGCACGGTCCCTGCAGGGTCGGGTTAGCCTCCGTGGTCCCGTTCCTGCGACCCGAGGTCTCGACGTGTCCATCGTTGCTCCACCCCTGCTCGCACAGGACGAGACCACCACCGAGGCGATCGATTCGACCATCAGCGAGGGCGTGGAGGGTCTGGTCGATCTCCTGCCGATCCCCACCGAGTTCGCGTGGTTGGTGGAGAACCTGATCAACCCGGGCCTGACGATCCTGCTCATCCTGTTCATCGCCGGGATCCTCTCCCGCCTGGCCAAACGCGCCATCCGGCGCGGGGTCGGCCGCATGAAGGAACCGGAGACCACCCGCGGCGGACGACGTCGCGCGCGCAAGGACGGCGAGGAGACCCAGGAGGGCCTTCGCCGGGCCCAACGTGCCGACGCCCTCGGTGACGTGGCGACCAGTCTCGCCGGGGTCGTGATCTGGTCGATCGCCCTGATCATGGCGCTCGGCCAGATCAACGTCGAACTCGCGCCCCTGATCGCCGGTGCCGGGATCGTCGGGGTGGCGGTCGGGTTCGGGGCACAGGACCTCGTCAAGGACTTCCTCTCCGGGGTGTTCATGCTGATCGAGGACCAGTACGGGGTCGGGGACATCATCGACGTCGGTGAGGCGGCCGGCATCGTGGAGGGGATCACCCTGCGCTCGACGCGCCTGCGTTCGATCGACGGCACCCTGTGGCACGTGCCGAACGGCGAGATCCGTCGTGTGGGCAACATGACCCAGGAGTACTCGCGAGCGTTGCTCGACATCGGCATCGCCTACGGCGCGGACATCGATGCGGCCACCGACATCATCGAGCGGGTCGCGGTCGACCTGTCGACGGAGCCCGACTGGGGGCAGTTGTTCCTCGACGCTCCGGCCGTGCTCGGCGTCGAGCGGCTCGGGGCGGACAGCGTGGACATCCGCCTGCTGGTCAAGACGCATGCGACCAAACAGTTCGAGGTCGCCCGTGAGCTGCGACGCCGCATCAAGTACGCCTTCGATGCCGCGGACATCGAGATCCCGTTCGCCCAGCGGACCGTGTGGCTGCGGACCGAAGCGCCGGTCGCGCTCGGCGGCTCGGACGCGCCCCCGTTCGCGATGCCGATCCCCGACGAGGCGGCCAAGGTCCAGGCGGTCGAGGCATCGCGTCGAAAGGGCCCCGGGGTCGACCACGCCGTCGAAGCCGCGCTCCCTGACCAGCCGGCCGACGCCGACGGCGCCGAACAACGTTGAGGGCGCCCGCGCGGCTCGCGCGGACGCCCTCGTTGGCTGGCCCGGCTCAGGGTCGCCGGTAGCCCACGGGGCTCCGCTCGGAGAGGTCGCGCACCCGAACATCCAGGCCTCGACGGGGGGCCTCGACGATCTGGCCGTCACCGACGTACATCGCGACGTGGCTGACCGGAGAGTTGTAGAACACGAGGTCGCCCGGGCGCAGGTTGCTGCGGTTCACCGGCGTCAGCTGCGCGAACTGGGCGCGCGAGGTACGCGGGATGGTGACGCCGGCCTCGGCGTGTGCCCAGGACGTCAGCCCGGAGCAGTCGAAGCCCGCAGGGGTGTTGCCGCCCCAGCGGTAGCTCGTGCCGACCTGGTCGAGCGCGGCGTCCACCGCCTGCTGGGCCCGCGTGGTGGTCGCGGACGCCGGGCTCGCGTTCGCCGGGGGAGCGAACGTCGGTGCGATCGGTGCGATCGCCATCAGGAACGCGAACGCCAGGGCGACGACGACACGTGATCGGGCAGGGTGGAGTGCGTACAGCATTGAACTACCTCAGAGCCGGGAGAACCCCGGATAGGTGGATCCGGGCGAACCCCGGAGGACGGCGCGGAAACCTAGGGGCCAGCCCCGGAGTCACAACCGGTCGCGCGTCATCTGTTCGGACGGTTTCGGGCCGGGGGGACAGCCGTTATCGGGGCCCGCTGTCCGTCCGGACCCAGCTTCGGTCCCGGCCCCCAACGCGCCAGGACCGAGCGACAGCTCGAGCGTGCAGGCCAACTGGACCCGGTCCGTCCCGTACGATGTGTCAGGTGGCCGACGGACCGGGGCCTTCGCGTGCATAGTGAAGGCGGAGCTGCGGAGCCTGCCGCAGCGGAAGCGCTTGCGGCCGACCTGCTTCGACTCGGCCGGGGTTCGGACAGGAGTCACCATCAACGAGCAGCTACTCGACGCCATCCGTGAGTTCACGGGGGCGATCCTGAACCCGTTCGACCTCGATGAGTTGCTCCACCGGCTGACCAGACAGGCCACGGATGCGATCGACGCGGTCGGCGCCGGGATCATGCTGACCGCCGACGACGGTCAGCTGGAGTTCGTCGCCGCGTCCGAGCAACTGGTCGTCGAGGCCGAACGCCACCAGCATCTGGTCCGCGAGGGCGCCTGCCACGAGGCGCACGCCAGCAACCGGCTCGTCGTGGTCGAGGATCTCGTCACCGAGACGCGGTGGCCGGAGTACCGACCGCGGGTGATCCAGCTGGGTCTGCGCGCGGTCCTCGGGGTACCCATGAACGCCCACGGGCAGACCATCGGGGTGATCAACATCTACCGGGACCGGCCGACCCGGTGGAGCGACGAGGACATCGCCTCCGCAGAGATCCTGGCCTCGATGGGGGCGGGTTACATCCTCAATGCCAACCACATGCGGGCCCAACACACCCTGGCACAACAGCTCCAGGACGCGATCGCGTCGCGCGACATCATCGGTCAGGCCAAGGGCATCCTCATGGCGCAGCTGGGGTTGGATGCCGACGCGGCGTTCGATCTGTTGCGGACGATCTCCCAGCAGCAGAACCTCAAGCTCCGCGAGGTCGCGCAGGACCTCGTCGAACGTCACAGCGAGGCCCGAGCGACCAGGTGAGGCTCGGGCCGCAACGACCTGCCGCGCCCTCAGCGTGTGTCACGCCGCATCGGGTGATCCTCGGGGATCTCGACCAGGATCAGCGGTAGTCCGTCCGGGTCGTGCACGGTCGCCTCGATCAGACCCCACGGCTTGTGCTCGGGCGGCTCGGTGATCGCGACACCGGCACCACGCAGCTCGGCGACGACTGCATCGAGGTCCCGCACCTGCAACCACACGCGGACACCGTGCGGTGGGTCGGATGCGTCCTCCGAGGGGGTTTCGGTGACCTCGAGGTAGCCGCCCCCGAGGAAGAACACCACCCCCCGGTGCGGCGGGGCACCGAACTCGCGGAAGCGGTGCAGACCGAGCGCGGCCTCGTAGAACGCGAGCGTGGCGTCGAAGTCACGGGCCTGTAGCAGGACCCGGGTGGCGAGGACCTCCATGTCGAACCGGGCTCAGCAGGGCCCACCGCCGGGCTGGCCGGGGGAGGGCTCCCAGGCCTTGGCATCCATCGCCTGTTGGCCGGCGTGGTAGCTCGATCGCACCATCGGGCCCGAAGCGACGTGGTCGAAGCCCAGCTCGATCTCCCCGTACCGGCGGAACATCTCGAAGGTCTCGGGGGTGACGTAGCGCTCGAGGTGCAGGTGCTGGGCCGAGGGTTGCAGGTACTGGCCGATGGTGAGGGTGTTGATGCCGGCGGCCTTCAGGTCGCGCATGCATTCCAGGACCTCGTCGTCGGTCTCGCCCATCCCCACGATCAGGTTGGACTTGATCGAGGTCGTCTTCGGGAACCGGGCGCGTGCCAGGGCGAGGAACTCGAGGCCGCGGTCGTAGTCGAACGACGGTCGGATCACCGGAAACAGCCGCCGGGTGGTCTCGAGGTTGAAGGCGAACACATCGGGCTGTGCGCTGACGACCTGCTCGAGGGCGAGGTGGCCCTGGTCCGGGTCGTGGCCGTAGCCGAAATCGCTCGGCAGCACCTCGATGCCGACCTGCGGGGTACGTGCGCGGATCTGGCGGATCGATTCCGCCACCAGCCATGCGCCCTGATCGTCGAGGTCGTCGCGCGCCACCATCGTGATCACCGCGAACCGCAGCCCGAGATGTTCGACCGCCTCCGCGACACGGCGCGGCTCGTCGACGTCGTAGCCCTTGGGTTTGCCGGTCTTGATCTGGCAGAACCCGCAGCGCCGGGTGCAGTCCTCGCCCCCGATCAGGAAGGTCGCCTCCCGCATCTCCCAGCACTCGTAGATGTTGGGGCACGCCGCTTGGGCGCAGACCGTGTTGAGTTCCAGGCCCTCCATGAGCTTGGTGACGTCCTTGAAGTTGTCACCGAAGCTGGCCTTGACCTTCAACCACTCGGGCTTCCGTCCGCCCGGCAGCGACGTATCGACGGACTTGCGCACCACACCGGCGCGTTGCACGCGTTCCTTGGGGAGGACCGACAGCGTGCGTGCGCCGTCGGGGATGACTTGCTGGCTCGCTGCCCGGGAGGAGGTGGCGGCAGTCGGCTCGGTCACGTGGCGACCTTCGGTAGGGAG
Source organism: Nitriliruptoraceae bacterium (assembly GCA_003558435.1). Lineage (GTDB taxonomy): Bacteria > Actinomycetota > Nitriliruptoria > Nitriliruptorales > Nitriliruptoraceae > PWLR01. The sequence continues at coordinate 6,226 of PWLR01000083.1, forward strand.
CCCCGCGCGGGTCTCACGCGGTCGGCGTGGTGGGACGCCCGAGCGTGTCGCGCGTCGTGGCTTCGAGGGTAGCGCCGAACACGTCGGCCACCATCTGCTCCACACGGTCGGCCACCTCGTCGACCGTGGTGTCGATGCCGAGGCTCTGTAGTGAGCACACCCCGCGCCCGACGATGCCGCAGGGCACGATGCCGGCGAAATCGTCGAGGTCGCTGGTGACGTTCAACGCGAAGCCGTGGGAGGTCACACCCCGGCTGGCGACGCGGACACCGATCGCGGCGATCTTGTCGTTGCCCACCCAGACCCCGGTCAGATCCGGGACCCGTTCCCCGACCACGTCGAAGGTGGCCAGCACCCCGATCAGCACCTCCTCGAGGCTGCGCACGTAGTCGACGACCCCGCGCAGCGACGCCAGCCGCATGACGGGGTAACCGACCAGTTGGCCGGGCCCGTGGTAGGTGACGTCGCCACCGCGATCCACCTCGACGAGTTCGATGCCGCGGGCATCGCGCTGCGCCTGGTCGAACAGCAGGTGCGCCCGGTCGGTGCGTCGGCCGAGGGTGTAGACCCGGGGATGTTCGAGCAGGAGCAGCACGTCGCGACCGGCATCGGCCTGGCGCTCCGCCACCAGCCGACGCTGGAGATCCCACGCCTCGCGGTAGGCCACGGTCCCCGGCCGCACCACGTACATCGGCTGGTCGGCGTCGCGACGCGATCGCCGCGAGGGGCGCTCCGGTGCCGGGCCGGTACGCGCCGAGCCGTCATCCATCACGTCATCCGCTCGGTCATCGGTGCCGGCGACGGTCACGGCGGGCGCCAGCGGGGGACCGTCGGAGCCGCTCAGACGCCCAACTCGGCCGTGAAGTCGTGGGTCTCGAGCACGAACTTGAGATCTTGGAGGAACCGCGCCGCGTCCGCACCGTCGACCATGCGGTGGTCGTAGGACAGGCACAGGTAGCTCATCCACCGGATCGCGATCGAGTCGCCGTAGGCGTCCGAGATGACGACCGGGCGCTTCTCGACCGCGCAGGTGGCCAGGATCGCGACCTCCGGCGGATTCAGGATGGGCGTGTCGAACAGGGTCCCGACCGAGCCGGTGTTGGTGATCGTGAACGTGCCGCCGGAGATCTCGTCGGGTTGGATCTTCTTGTTGCGCGTCCGCTTCGCGAGGTCGCCGATCTTGCGGGCGAGCCCCGGCACGGTCAGGTCCTGCGCGTCCTTGATGTTGGGGACCAGCAGGCCGCGTTCGGTGTCGACCGCCATGCCGAGGTTGATGTAGCGGTGGTAGGTGACGGTGCCCGACTCCGTGTCGATCGAGGAGTTCACGACCGGGTGTCGTGGCAGCACCATGCACACGGCCCGGGAGATCAGCGGTAGCGGCGAGAGGCTCGCGCCCTCCTGCGCCTTGAACGCGTCCTTCTTGGCGGCCCGCAGGTTCATGATGCGCGTCAGGTCGACCTCCACTCCCGCGGTCAGCTGCGCGGTGGAGTGCAGCGAGTCCATCATGGAGCGCGCGATGGCCTTGCGGACCCGGCTGAGGTCCTGGGTCTGCTCGCGCTCGCCGGAGAAGTCGACCTGGGTCGGCGACGCCGGGGGACGCTCCCGCTCGCCAGGGGCCGCCGCGACGGCCGGGGGAGGCGTCACGGTGCTGGCTGCCGGGGCCTGCTGCGGTTCCGCGCTCGCGGGGGCCGCCTCGGCGGCGGCCTTGCCCTCACCCTCGCCACCGCTCTCGATCGCACGCTGCGCATCCTCGCGGGTGATGCGGCCGCCGGCACCGGATCCGCGCACCTGGTCGGGCTTCATGCCGGCCTCGCGCAGCAGCTTGCGTACCAGCGGCGAGGTCAGCGCCTTCTCGCCCTCGACCTGCCCGCCACCGTCCGAGCTGCTGCTCGGCCCGGATGGGACGCCCTCGGCGCCACCCATGTACTCGGCGCCTCCGGACGCGGGAGCGCCCTGGGCGGAGGCGTCCTGCCCGGAACTCGACGGCTTGGGCTCGGGCGTGACCTTCTCGTCGCCGCCCGAGTCCTCGTCGGCCGAGTCCTCGTCGGCCGAGTCCTCGTCGGCCGAGTCCTCGCTGCCCGAGGCCCCGCCCTCGTCACCGCCACCGGCCTCGTCGGCGTCGCCGATGACCATGATGACCTGACCGACCTCGATGGTGTCGTCGACCTCGGCCTTCAGCTCCGTGACCGTTCCTGCCACCGGCGCGGGGATCTCGGTGTCGACCTTGTCGGTGGAGATCTCCACCACGGGCTGATCGACCTCGACCTCGTCACCGACCTCGACGAGCCAGGCGGTGATGACGCCTTCGGTGACGGATTCGCCCAGTTGGGGTAGCTCGACCTCGGTGGCCACGCGGTGCTCCTGGTCCGGATGTGCGGGTGGTGGGTGCTCAGCCGTGCAGGGCACGGCCGGCGATGGCGAGGTGGGCCTCGCCGATCGCCTCGCTCAGTGACGGGTGGGCGTGGATCAGCTGCGAGACGTCGCTCGGCAACGCCTCCCAGTTGTAGATGAGCTGACCCTCGGCGATCAGGTCCGTCGCACGGGGCCCGACGATGTGGATGCCGAGCACGCGGCCGGCCTCACCCTCCTGGGAGGGGTCCTTCTCCGCGATCAGCTTCACGGTCCCGGTGGCCTTCATCATCGCGGCGCGACCGAGGGCCTGGAACGGGTACTTCTCGGTGACGATCTCGAACCCGGCATCCTTGGCCTGGGCCTCGGTGTAGCCGACCGAGGCGACCTCCGGGTGCGAGTAGGTGACGCGGGGGACACCGAGGTAGTCGATCGGCAGCACCTCGAGCCCGCCCAGCTGATCGGCCACGAGGAAACCCTCGGCGAACGACGCGTGCGCGAGCCCGAGCGTGGGGATGACGTCACCGACGGCGTAGATGCCCTCCACCGTGGTGCGGCAGTACTCGTCGACGGCGACGAACCCGGCGTCGGTCAGCTCCACGCCGACGTCCTCGAGGCCGGCGCCCTCGGTCACGGTGCCCCGGCCCACGGCGACCAGCAGGATCTGCGCGGAGATCTCCTCCTCGCCCTTCTTGGTCTCGACCTTGCAGGTGACCCCGTCGTCGGAGGTCTGGACGTCCGAGAGCTTCGCGGCGGTCATCGCCGTGATGCCCTTCTTCTTGTAGGCGCGGCCGATCTCCTTGGAGGAGTCCGCGTCCTCCAGCGGCAGCAGCCGGTCCTCGAGCTCCACGATGGTGACCTCGACGCCGTAGGCCTTCCAGGCGGTCGCGAACTCCATGCCGACCGCGCCGGAGCCGAGGATGATCGCCGAGCTCGGCAGCTCATCGAGGTACATCGCGTGGTCGGAGGACAGGATGTGCTCGCCGTCGAAGGGTGCGAACGGCAGCTCACGCGGCCTGGACCCCGTGGCGATCACGACGCGGGAGGCCGAGACGGTCCGGGTGCCGTCCTCGGTCTCGACCTCGACGGTGTTGGCATCGGTGAGCTTGCCGGAACCGATGATCGTCTCGACCCCGCGGCCCTTGAGCGCCCCCTGCAGGCCCTTCCACATCTTCTCGACGACGCCGTCCTTGTGGGCGTTGAGCGCCGCGACCTCGATGCCGTGGTAGTCGAGGTTGACGCCGAAGTCGCCCGCCTCCTGGGCGTACTCGGCCACCTCGGCGCTCTGCAGCAGCGCCTTGGTCGGGATGCAGCCCCAGTGCAGGCAGGTGCCGCCGACCTTCTCGCGCTCGATCAGGATGACCTCGAGGCCGAGCTGGGCCGCCCGCAGTGCGGTGGAGTAGCCACCCGTGCCGCCACCGAGCACGATCACGTCGGCGTCCTGGCCCTCGCTCTTGGCCGCCTTCTGACGGGACGGAGCGGACGCCGCGACCTGCTGATCGTCGGCTTCGCCCTCGGCGTCATCCTCCGAGGTTCGCTCGGTGTCCTCGGCGGTGTCGGGGGCGGTCTCGGCCGCCTGCTCGGCCTCGTCGGCCTGGTCGCTCTCGCCCTCGTCGCCGCCGGCGTCGCCCGAGCCGGCACCCTCGCCGCCGATGACGGCGATGACCTGGCCGACCTCGATGGTGTCGTCGACCTCGGCCCGCAGTTCCTCGACGGTGCCGGCGACGGGGGAGGGGATCTCGGTGTCGACCTTGTCGGTGGAGATCTCCACGATGGGTTGATCCACCTCGACGGTGTCGCCCACCTCGACCAGCCAGGCGGTGATGACGCCTTCGGTCACGGATTCGCCCAGTTGCGGAAGCTCGACCTCGGCCACGTGGATGCTCCTCGTCGGGTGCGGGGCCGGATCCGTCGGCGCCGCGAAGTGGGGTGTGATCGGTGCGGTGGCGCGAGGAAGTGGCGCGCTCGCGAACGAAGCTAGCGCAAGCCTGCGGCACACGCAGTGCCCCGCGGGTGGCCCCTGGGTGGTCGGTGAGGGGCCCGGACCCATCCCCTCCGCGGGTCGGCTCGGTAGCGTGACGACCGGCGCGACGGGTCACGACCTGACAGATGGTGACCGACGCCAGTCTCCCGCCCTCGACCGGAGCAGACCCCCGTGCAGGACGCGCTGCGAACCACACCGCTGACCGCCCACCACACCCAGGCTGGTGCGAAGCTCGGAGCCTTCGCCGGGTGGTCGATGCCGATCCGGTTCGCCGGCACCCTGGAGGAACACGCGGCGGTCAGACAGGGCATGGGGGTGTTCGACGTCTCGCACCTCGGCACGGTGTTCGTCGAGGGCCCCGACGCGCAGCGGGTGGTGGCGGCGAGCTTCACCAACGATCCGGCCCGCCTCGAGGACGCCACCTCGCAGTACACACTGTGCTGTGACCAGCGTGGCGGCATCGTCGACGACCTGATCGTCTACCGACGTTCGGCCGAGGCGTTCATGGCGGTGCCCAATGCCGCCAACACCCCGTCGGTCGTGCGGGTCCTCCAGGCTGCCGCACAGGAGCTCGACGCGCGCGTCCGCGACGAGAGCCCGGATTGGGCGGTGCTCGCCGTGCAGGGTCCGGACGCGCTCGCACGGGTCGACGACGTTCTGGCTCGCGACGAAGCGGGGGCAGCCCGTGGCGCGGACGTCGCGAGCTCGACCCCGCACCTGGGGCTCAGGGACGTCGAGGTGGCGGGTTCGACCGTGGTGCTCGCCCGGACCGGCTACACCGGCGAACCGGGGGTCGAACTGGTGGTTCCCGGCGGCGTGGCGGTCACGCTGTGGGAACGGCTGCTCGCGGCCGGGGCCGTGCCCTGCGGACTGGGTGCCCGCGACACGCTCCGTCTCGAGATGGGCTACCCGCTGCACGGCAACGAGCTGTCCACCGCGACCACGCCCTACGAGGCCCGGCTCGGGTGGGCCGTCAAGCTCGATCGCGACGGTTTCCGGGGCGCGGAAGCGTTGCGGCAGCTCAAGCAGCAGGGCCCGGGTCGACGGCTGTGGGGTCTGTTGGTCGACGGCCGCCGACCTGCCCGGGGCGAGATGGATGTGCTGCACGAGGGCAAGCCGGTCGGGTTCGTGACCTCGGGTACCGTGTCGCCGACGTTGGGGCGTCCCGTCGCGCTCGCCTATCTCAACGCTCCGTTGGGTCCGGGGGACCGGGTGGAGATCGACGTGCGTGGACGGTTCGCCGGAGCCGAGGTGGTCCGCCCGCCGTTCCTCCAGCGCGATCCCAAGACCTGATGCAAGGGTCCGACCCGACCCTCCCGGGCGTCGGTCCGGGCACGCGGCCGATGTGCCGCCGCCGGGGCCGGCCGAGCCCGGGGAGCGGGGGTGAGCGTCTGGACCATCGGTCGGTGGTGACGCCGTGGGGTGCCTCCTAGCGTCGCACGCACCCATCGCCATGAGCCACGTCATGGAGGACGATCATCTACGACTTCCCCTACGAGATCGAGATCCGCACCCTGGAGCCGCAGGACACGGCGGTCGTCCGGCGAGGCATTGTCTCCGACGAGTTGACCTCGTGGGCCGCGGGAGTGTTCGGGACCATCGCGGCCCATCTCCAGCGGATCAACGTGCCGACCACCGGCGATCCGTTCGTGCTCTACCTCGAGCGCGGTGAGCACAACGAGGTCGAAGCCGGGTTCCCGGTCGCCGAGCGCGTCACTCCCAAGGACGAGGTGCGCTTCTCGTCGTTGCCGGGAGGGATGGCCATCACGACCTGGCATCGGGGCCATCCGGAGGACATCGGGGACGCCTTCGAGGCCATCGATGCCTGGCTCCAACGTCAGGCAGCGGAGGCGACCGCCCCGCCGTGGGTCATCCATCACCCGGACCCGGAGGCGGAGCCGGGGGCGCCGAGTTGGATGAGTGAGGTGGTCCAGCCCTACCAGGAGTGATCCCCGCCACACGTGGGGCCGCGGATGACGAGGTCGTGTGCCTGCGACCTACGCTGCCGCGGACGGCCGACCGGTACGTCCGAGACGTGACAGAGAAGAGCGCGCCATGCCGACGGTGGTCATCGCGCCCGACGGCTTCGGGGGCACCCTGTCCGCCGCCGAGGCCGCCGAGGCGATCGCGGCCGGATGGCGGGCGGTCCGGCCCGCCGACGACCTGATCCTCGTGCCGATGTCGGACGGGGGTGAGGGTCTGCTCGACGTGGTGGAGCGGCCCGACGACGTCCGCCACATCACCGAGGTGGCCGGACCGCTCGGACACCCGCTGGACGCCGCGATGCTGCTGCGGGCCGACGGCAGTGTGCTCATCGAATCCGCACTGGCCTGTGGGCTGGCGCTGGTGGCCCACGACCGTCGGACACCACTTCGGACGACGACCTACGGCGTCGGACAGCTGCTCGAGGGCGCCCGGGCGCTCGGTGCCCGGCGGATCCTCGTCGGCCTCGGTGGGTCGGCGACCGTCGACGGCGGCGCCGGGGCGCTCATCGCGTTGGGCCTGCGTCCCACGCTCGAGGACGGCTCTGGACTGAAGATCGGTGCCGCCGACCTGGAGCGCGTGGCCGCCGTGAGCGTCGGGTGGCGTTCGGACTGGTCGGACGTCGAGGTGGAACTGCTCGCGGACGTCACGACCCCGTTGACCGATGCCGCGCCGGTCTTCGGCCCGCAGAAGGGGGCCTCGCCCGACGAGGTCGAGCGGCTACGCGCCGGACTCGATCGCTGGGCGGACGTGGTCGAACGCGATCTGGTTGCGGCCGGGCAGGGGCCGAACGGGGGTGGGACCCTCGGGGTCGCCGACGGGATCGTCGAGGATCCAGCCGCGCCCGATGATCGTTACGCCCGGCTGCGCGATCTCCCGGCCACCGGTGCCGCGGGAGGGCTGGGTTACGCCTTGGTGGCGGCGGTGGGTGCCCGCTTCCGGGTCGGCAGCGAGGCCGTGGGGGAGCTCGTCGGTCTGCCGGCAGCGATCGCCACCGCCGATCTGGTCGTGACCGGAGAGGGTCGCCTGGACGCCACGACGGGGGCCGGCAAGGTCGTCACGCACGTCGCGGGCTGCGCGCGGGCCCACGGGCTGCGGGTCCACGCCGTGGTGGGCCAGCGAGGTCCTGACGCCCCCACCCTCGATGACGTGCAGGAGGCCTCCCCGGACGGACCGCCGCCGGACCCGGTCGCCGACGTGCGCGAAGCCGCGGGCCGATCGGCGTCCGTCTGGCAACCCTGACGGGCCGAGCTCCATGGGTACACTCGCCGTCCTCAGGTGCCCGTCGTCTCGTGACCGGCACCGACCGTTCGTCACGAACCAACTGCAGGAGCCGCCGTGAGCGCCGACACCAGCGTCGAGACCATGCCCGAGAGCGACGTCACCCTGACCGAGACCGCGGCCGAGAAGGTCCGGAGCTTCCTCGTCGACCAGCCCGATGTGGACGACATCGCCCTGCGCGTGGCCGTTCAGGCCGGCGGTTGCGCAGGCTTCCGTTACGCGCTGTTCTTCGACGACCGCCAGCTCGACGGCGACGTGGAGCAGGAGCACCACGGGATCAGGATCCGCATCGACAAGATGTCCTCGCCCTACCTGAGCGGCACCGTGATCGATTGGAAGGAATCGCTCGAGGCCTCGGGCTTCTCCATCGAGAACCCCAACTCGTCGGGCTCCTGCGCCTGCGGGGACAGCGCGACCTTCTGATCGCTCGGTGAACGACGCGCATGGTCACGCGTGAGCGCCCCGGACCCCAAGTCCTGTGCCAGTTGTGGGAGGACGATCCCCTGGCGCAAGGCCTGGGCTCGTGACTGGGAGCAGGTCCGCTACTGCTCCGATGCCTGCCGCAAGCGCAAGATCCGCACGGTCGACCACGAGCTCGAGGCGGCGATCCTGGCGTTGCTGGCCGCTCGCGCCCGCAGCGCGAGCATCTGTCCGTCCGACGCCGCACGTGCGGTCGCCGATGCGCAGCTCGGCGGCGATGGCGACCCGGAGCAGGCCTGGCGGGGCTTGATGGAACCCGCGCGCCGTGCCGCCCGACGGTTGGTGGCGCGTGGGCAGGTGCAGATCATCCAGCAGGGGCGGGTCGTCGATCCCTCCTCGGTGAAGGGTCCGATCCGGATCCGCCGCGCCCACTGACGGAAGGTGCCGGCGACGCGGCCGGGACCCGGTCACCCGGCCGGTTTCGCAGCGTCGGCACGACGACCACGCTGACGGGAGCCGCGGCGGGTGAGCGTCCACGCGGTGCCGTGACCGTCGCTAGTGACCTCGAGGAGCCCGCGTGAGCAACCTCACGGCCGGAACCAACGCCGCCGAGGCGGCACCCAGGTCCGCAGAGGAGGTGGCGAAGTCCACCGGTGAGCGTCCCGACCGGGCCAGCTCGCCCTCACTGGCGAAGGGGCTCTTCCTGGGAGAGCTGCACCAGGATCTCGCCACCCCCTACCCGATGCTCGATCCGGCGGAGCGAGGCCGGGTCAACGGGTTGATCGCCAGCCTGTACGAGATCCGGGACGAGCTCTACGACCCCCGGCGTATCGAGGAGCAACGGTGGATCGGTGACGAGGTCATCGCCGCACTCGGGGAGGCGGGCCTGCTGGGACTGTACGTCCCGGAGGAGTACGGCGGCCAGGGGCTGTCCCAGACCGGCTACTGCCGGGTCAGTGAGGAGTTCGGTCGGATCGACGGCACGCTCGCGGTGATCACCGGCGTGCACATGTCGATCGGCTACAAGGCGATCCACATGTTCGGCAGCGATGCGCAGAAGGAGCGCTTCCTGCCGGATCTCGCCGCCGGCCGCAAGCTCGCCGGGTTCGCGTTGACCGAGCCCACGACCGGTTCGGACGCCTTCGACCTGCAGACCCGCGCCGAACGGCAGGCCGACGGCTCGTGGAAGCTCAACGGCGAGAAGCGCTGGATCGGCAACGGCAACCGCGATGTGGTGGTGTGCTTCGCCCGGAGCGAGGAACACGGGCACGTCGCCCTGATCCTCACCCCGGACATGGACGGGTTCGACTCCCCGTTCCGCTACGACACGATGGGCCTGCGCGGCAACGACCTGCGACACCTGACCTTCCACGATGTCACGGTCCCGCCCGAGAACCTCATCGGTGAACCCGGTGACGGGTTCCAGATCGCCATGAACGTGCTCAACAACGGCCGGATGTCGCTCGGCACGGGCTCCATCGGCTCCGTCAAGAAGCTCATCGACCTGACGGTCGAGCACATCCACGACCGACAGCAGTTCGGCCAGCGACTCGCCGATTTCGAACTGGTCCAGGAGAAGGTCGCCTGGATGACCGCGCAGCTCTACGGGCTGGAGGCGACCGCCTACCTGACCACCGGCATGATGGATGCCGGGGTGGAGGACGTCAGCCTCGAATCCGCGATGATCAAGATCGCCGGCACCGAGTTCCTCTGGTACGCGGCCAACCGCGCCTTCCAGTTGCGGGGTGGCGAGGCGTACATGAACGACAGCCCGTTCCCGAAGATCCTGCGCGACATCCGGATCTTCCCGATCTTCGAGGGCTCCAACGACGTGCTGCGGGCGTTCGTGGCGCTGTCCGGGCTGAAGGTCGTCGGCGACGAACTCGAAGGGCTCGGCGATCTCGATCTGCTCTCGCCGGTGCGCTCGGGAGGCCTGGTGCTGGACTACGTCATGTCGAAGGTCAAGCGCCGGGTGGCACCGTCCCGGCTCACCCACGTCCACCCGGAGTTGCGCCCCCTCGCGGAGCCGCTCAGCGACCAGGTCGGACGGTTGCGCGAACAGTCCGAACGGCTGCTGCGGAAACACGGTCGTGACGTCCGCTCGCGCCAACATCAGCAGAAGCGCCTGGCAGCCATCTCGATGGACATCGTGGGGCAGATCGCCACGCTCTCACGCATGACCGCGAAGATGAACCGGGAGGGCGCCGACGGCACGGCCACCGAACGGTTCATCGCCGAGACCTACACGTCTCGGGCCGCAGCCCGTGTGGGACGGGAGTTCGACCGGATCGACCACAACGACGATCACGTCACCGACCAGATCGCCCACGTGACCTACCGGCGCGGAGGTGCGGGCTTCGAGCTGTACCCGGGTGATGGCCCCGCCGACGCCGGAACCGGCGAGGGCACCTGAAGTCACACCCTCGGCACGCCGCGCCGGGAGTCAGGCGACCCGTGGCGGGGCATCGCCCTCGGCGACGAAGGGAAGGTCGGCTGCGGCCCAGGCCTGCATGCCGCCCTCGAGGTTGTGGGCCTCGTACCCGGCTCGTTGCAGCGCCGCGGTGACCTGCCCGGAGCGGGCGCCCGAACGGCACACCGCCACGATCGGGCGGTCGTCGGCCAGCTCGTCGCGCCGGTCCGCCAACTGGCCCATCGGGAGGTGGACCGCTCCCTCGATGTGTCCGGCGGACCATTCGTCGTCCTCGCGCACATCCAACAGCTGGACCTCGACGCGGCGCTGGTGAGCTTCGGTGGGGTCCATGACGGGACTTTCCATCGGCGGGCATCGGGCAGGCGCCAGCGTAGACGCGGCGTCGATGCCCACGGTCCGCCCGGTCGGTCGGTAGCGTCGCGGTACGGGTCGACGGGCGGGCAGCGGGTGGGCATGGACGACGAGTCGGGTTGGAACGAGGTCCTGCTGGAGGTGTGGTCGGAGGATCTGCGCGACCAGGTCGTGGCACGGATCGAGTCCGTCGCGGTCGGTCGCCACGGGTGGCTGGTCCGGGTCTTCTCCGATCCGGAGGGTGTCGCGGGTGGGCTCACCGAGACCGTGCACGCGGTCGTGCTCGCCGCCATCCGCGACGAGACGGGAGCCGACCTCGAAGAGCTCGGCAGCCAGGCCGCCTGGGAATGCTACGAGCAGGTGTGGGACAACCTCGCCCAGCGCTGGTCCGACGGAGGCCGGCTCGCCGTCGTGCCGTTGGGGATCGAGCCCGACATCGTGCGGTTGATCCGCTCTCTGCCCCTGGAGGGGGCGGTCGCAGCCGCTGCCGACGTCAGCGGCGAGGTCTGGGACCCGATGTGGTTGCGAGGCCGGCTCCGGGTCGACGTGGAAGGGTTGCGGGCCTATCTGCGGCTGGACGGTGATCGCGCACCGGCGGAGATCCACGCCTGTGTCACCGCGATCCTCGATGCCCTGAGGACCGCGGAGGACGGCGCCGGGGGACGGTGAGATCCGGTTCGCGCCGGTCAGCTCGTCACGATCAGCTCATCACGCCGTTCGGAACCGGCCGCGAACAGCCCCAGGGTCAGCCGCGCCCGTTCGCTCAGCTGGCCGGTGGCGAACTCGAGGCCGACGGTGGCCGTGGCCTCGGCGCCGACCTCGGCGCCGGTCGCGCCGGGACGCACGGAGCGGACGGTCGCCCTGAACGTGGTGAGCCCACCGTCGAGCGCGATGGTGAGTGTCGTGGACGAACCGATCGCCGGGACATCGGTCGTCGCGACGAGCGCCTGCGCCCCGGTGATCGAGAGATCGGTGATCAGCACATCGCGTCCGTCGAGCGCGCCGGCGGTGTGGATGCGGTGCCGGTGGCTCGATCGGCGTTCGGCGGCGAAGCGCTCGGCCCGGACCCGCTGGATCGACAACGCCAGCAGCGTGCCGTTGACCAGGAGCCAGAACGCCGCGCCGTGCGCGACCCCTGGCACCTCGTAGCTCAGGGGACCGATCCCGGCGATGGTCGCCAGGTAACCACCGGCAGCGACGAGGTGGATCGCCAGGATGCTCGCCAGGAGGCGCGGGGTGGGCGCGTGGACACGTGGCTCCCCGGTCCGACCCTTCGGCGTGACGGCGAAGGCGACCCCCCGACCCGTGAGCCCGGAGACGATCGCCCCGAGCGTTGCCTCGAGGCGTACCAGGTCGAAGATCGCCGCCGGCAACGGGCGCAAGCGGCCACGTGCGAGTTGCCACAACGCATGCTGCTGCAGGAACAGCGCCGTGAGGAAGAACACCACGAAGACCACGAGCGGCGCCGCGATCGGCGATGCACCCGTGAGCAGGACCACGGGGGGAAGCAGCAGGAACCCCAGGATGCGCACCGCATCGAACCAGCCGAGGAGGGTCGCCGCGTAGCTCAGCCGCTGGGGGATCGACAGTCGCCGGTCGGTGAGCGGGCGTTCCTGGCGGAGGACCTGCATCGCACCGGTGCACCAGCGGTGACGCTGCAACGCGTACTGGGCCGCCGTCGAAGCGGCGAGTCCACGCGCCAGCACCTCGTCGTGGTAGATCGTGCGCCACCCCGCTCGGTGCAGGCGGATGGTGGTCTGGATGTCCTCGGTGATCGACGAGGTGGCGACCCCGCCGACCGATGCGAGCGCGCTCGTGCGAACCACGGCGCCGGTCCCGCACCAGAAGGCCCCGTTCCAGCGGTCCTTGCCCGGTTGGATCTCGCGGTAGAACACCGACTGCTCCGTGAAGGTGACCCGATCCTCACCCGCCGAGGTCCCCGAGCCGTGCACGTGTTCGAAGGACGACTCGTTGTAGAAGTCCTGCGGCGTCTGGACCAGTGCGACCTGCGGGTCGCTGAAGTACGGCAGCGTGCGCTTCAGGAAGTCGGGGCGGGCCACGTGATCGGCGTCGAGGATGCCGACCACGTCGGCTTCGATCACCGACAGGGCGTGGTTGAGGTTCCCGGCCTTGGCGTGGAGATGTTCCGGCCGGGTCAGGTAGCGGGCACCGAGTTCGCTCGCCAACGCCGCGACGTGGGGCCGATCGCCGTCATCGAGCACCCAGGTCTCGTGGGCGGGTGCCAGGGCCACGGCCGCCGCGATGGTCGGCAGCAGGATCTCCAGCGGCTCGTCGTAGGTGGGCACCAGCACCGCGACCCGCAGATCAGGAGCCGTGGAGGTGGGACGGGGTGTGGCGTCGACGTCCCAGAGCGAGAACGTGAACAGGCCCAACCCGAGCAGCGCGTGCAGTTCCAGCCACCAGAGGCCCAGCGACAGCGCCAGGGCATCGCCGTTGAGGGTCGCGACGAGCCGCCACCCCAGGTAGACCGCACCGGCCACGAGGGCGACGACCGCCGAGACGCGGATGCGCCAGCGGGTCGCGGCCGTTTCGGGCGCCCGTGGCGGCACGTGAGCAGCCTGACGGACTGCGGCGGCTGCGGACGGGTGTGTGCGGTGAGCATCCATGCCGGGCAGGTCGGCCGGCGTGACCGGGAACCAAGCACTTGGCGATGAGGCGCTGCGCGGTGCGGCTCAGCGTGCGCGTTCGACCAGGAACCGCCAGGAATGGTCGGTCCCCTCCATCCCTCGCAGCAGGTGTCGCTGCATCCGGCACCACACGGGGATGTCCACCCGGGCCGCCGGATCCGTCGCCGTGATCGCGATCATCTGCCCGATCGCGATGTGCTCGATCGCCTTCGCGAGTTCGATCACCGGCATCGGACACGACAGTCCGGCCGCGTCGAGTTCGTGGGCCACGGCCGACCCCCCGGTGGGCGAGGTCGGTCCGACCGCGTCCTGCGGGGCGCCGGCCTCGTCACGGGTCGCCGCGGGTCCTGCCTTGGACGGGGGCGCGCTGGAGCGTTCAGTCACCGCGGATCTCCTCGAACGGCGCCAGAGTCTACCTCCGGCGCTGACGGCCGCCGGTCTCGACCTCGGGGACCTCGTCATCGTCCTCGATCGCCTCGACGGGGTCGCTCTGCACCGTCGACTGTCGATACATCGGGCGGCCGCGATCGACGTCGTAGGAGATCTCCGCCCCGCTCAACTCGGGTGCATCGTGTACGGCGACCATGACGGCGCCGATCGCCCCGTTGACACCGGTGGCCCGGACGGTGACGGTCGCACGCACATGGGGGCGGGGATCGCCGGCCGGCCACCACGCCATCAGGTGGTCGGTGGCGCCGGCCGTGCGCAGGACCCGGTCCAGGTGTTCCGGCGTGATCGCCCGGTCGTCGGGCAGACGTGCGGTGACCACGATGTGGAACTCGCGGGTGGTGGTGGGAACGTTGTCCGGGGCCGGCTCGCCGGCCTTCTCGACGGCATGGGCGAGGCCGGGCTCGCGGGTCGGTCCGACGTCGACGGCGACCAGGAGGGTGGCGTCCGGCGCGGCCCAGGCGAGGTGGGTGGTCGCGGCCCGCAACCCCGAGACGGTCGGCGCCACCGCGGCGACCACCAGGTCGTCGGCTCGTGCGAAGGCGCCCACGGCCTGATCGGTCCGACGCGGGTCGTGGTGGACGCGGTCGCCGAGCGCCGCCACCTCGGCGGGGAGTTCGAGCTCACGGGGACCGGTGCGCAGCAGGGTCGTGGGCTGCTCGGCACCGACACGCAGCCGATCGGCGAGCCGAGCGGCGAGACACAACCCGCTCGCCCCACCCGGGAGCAGGTGGTCGGAGGACACCGGTAGCAGGACCCGTTGGAACGGCACCGTGCCCAGACGCACCACCGCCAGGGGTACCGTCGAACGTCCGACGACCGTGTCGATCAGGGTGCCGAAGACGTCACTGGTGGAGCTGCTGCCCCGCCAGCCCATGAGCACGAGGGAGGCCTCCAGCTCATCGACGGCCTCGAGCACCCCCGTTGCCGGGTTCGCAGCGGTGACGACGCGTCCTCTCGCTTTCGCGCCGAGCGTGGTCGCCGCATCCTCGGCGTCGGCGAGGCCCTGCCAGGCGTGGGCGTGTTCGTCTGCCGAGGCGTCCGGGCGCAGGACGGTGACGAGTTCGACCCGGCCCTGGTCGGCGGCGGCGATCCGTACGGCACACAGCAGCAGCGGACGTGTCGTCGCGGGGTTCGCCACGGGAACCAATACGGTGCGACCGAGTGCTTCACGAACCATCGCGGACCCCCTCGGTCAGGTCCCCTCGACGACGTGATGCGCGCGGGGACGGACGTCACTGCAGCCGGAGAGGACCACATACGCCGCCACCATCCTAGGGGCCCGGGCGGTTCGGGCGGCGGGAAGAAGTGGGAACGGGGGTATGTGGTCATGATCCGGTCAGCCGGAGGTCGCTCGATGGCCACCTCGCCGTGCCGCTGCACCGCTGGCGTGGTGTGTCTCGTCAACCCGCCACCGGATCAACCCGCCACCCGAGGGCCGGCCCGGCTCTCCGATCACGGTAGGCACCGCACCGCCGGTCCTTCGGCGGTGCGGGGCCCACCGCGAGACGATGGCCTGCGGGCAGCTCAGCTGCCCGCCACCTCGACGTTCAGGCCACCGGATTCGTAGGCGCCGCGGAGCACCTTCTTGTCGAACTTGCCGACCGAGGTCTTCGGGACCTCCTCGATGAAGCTGAAACGTTCGGGCAGCCACCACGAGGCGACCTGGCCGCCGAGGTAGCTGTTGAGGTCCCCGGGGGTGAGGGTCGCCCCCTCGCGCACGACCACACACGCCAGCGGCCGCTCGTCCCAACGTTCGTCCGCCACGCCGATGACGGCGCACTCGACCACGTCCGGGTGGCCCATCAGCGCGTTCTCGAGGTCGACCGAACTGATCCACTCGCCGCCGGACTTGATGACGTCCTTGGTGCGGTCGACGATCTGCATGTAGCCCTGCGGGTCGATGACCCCGACGTCGCCGGTCCGCAGCCACCCGTCGTCGAACTTCTCCGGGGTCTCCACGGCGTGGTAGCCGGCGGTGATCCACGGGCCCCGGACCTGGATCTCGCCGATGGCCTTGCCGTCCCAGGGTTGCTCCGCACCCTGGTCGTCGATCAGGCGCATCTCGACGCCGGGGACGATGCGTCCGGTCCTGGCCCGGTACTCGCGGGACTGCTCCGGGCTCGCCCCGGCCGGGGCCTGCGCGACCGTGCCGAGCGGGGACATCTCGGTCATGCCCCACCCCTGGATGATCTCGATGTCGTAACGGTCCTCGAACGCGTCGATCATCGCACGCGGAACCGCGGAGCCCCCGACCACCACCCAGCTCAGCGACGACAGGTCGATCTCGGCTTGCTGGCCGTAGGCGAGCACACCGTTCCAGACCGTGGGGACGGCCGCGGAGCAGGTGGGACGCTCGGCTTCGATGAACGCGATGAGCGGCTCGGGCTGCAGGTACTGCGCGGGCATCAGCAGGTCGGCCCCGCGGATCCATGCGGTGTGCACCAGCCCCCACGCGTTGGCGTGGAACTGCGGCACGATCACCAGGACCTTGTCGCCGTCCTGCAGACCGACCCCGCCGGCGATCGCACCGAACGTGTGGGTCCAGATCGAACGGTGGCTGTAGACCACGCCCTTGGGGTTGCCGGTGGTGCCGCTGGTGTAGCAGGAGGCGGCGGCCTGCCGTTCGTCGAGCTCGGGCCAGGCCTCGATCGGTGTGGCATCGGACAGCAGCTGGTCGTAGCGGATGACGCGGCCGTGGGGCTCCAGGGCCGACACGTCCCCGTCGCCGACCACGATGAAGATCTCCGGGGAGGTGACCTCGCCCAGCACCCGGGCCAGCAGGGGGATCAGCGTGTCGTCGACGATGATCACGCGGTCACCCAGGTCATCGATGACGAACGCGAGCTGATCGGGGAACAACCGGATGTTCAGCTGGTGGAGTACCGCGCCCATCGAGGGGATCGCGAAGTACGCCTCCACGTGTTCCTGATGGTTCCAGCAGAAGGTCGCGACCACGTCACCGTCGGCCACCCCCAACGAGGCCAGCCCGCCGGCGAGTCGGCGGGTCCGTTCGTAGGTCTCGGCGAAGCTGACCCGCCGGGAGCTCTCGCCCTGCCAGGTCACGACCGAACGGTCGCCGTGAACCCGCCGCCCGTGTTCCAACAACTGGGTCACGGTCAACGGATAGTCCATCATCGTGCTCTCGACGCTCACGCGCTCACTCCCTCGTCGTTGTTCCCGAGGCACCCTCCCAGGCACCACTGGGACGAGAGTACGTCGCGACCCGCCGGCGGGTACGGTTCGGTTCTCGCCGGGTCGGACCCGGCCGGGTTCGGACACGCTGGAGGTCGGTCGTGCGGGTGTTGGTGGTCTCGGAGGACGACAAGGAGCGCTTGCGTGCCTCGAGCGCGCTGATGCTCCACGCCGACGCCGAGGTCGTCGAGGTGGCGACCGCGGGCGAGCTCCGCGAGCGGATCATCGTTGAAGGCGAGCAGTTCGACGTGCTGGTGGTCGATGGTGACCTGCAGCCGCGGGGCGGGTTCGCGACGCTCTACGACCTGCGTGCGCGCGCCGAGCTCGAGGGGACGCCGCCGATCGCCTCGATCGTGCTGCTCTCGCGCGAGCAGGACGTGTGGCTGGCCGGCTGGGCCGGGGCCAACGACGTGGTGATGAAGCCGGTGTCCTCCTTCGACCTCGCGAAGCGCGTCGCGGCGCTCGAACACGCAGAAGCGGCCCCCTACGGCGATGCCGGGTCGGATGCCGCACAGCTCGCCGCCGCGGTCCGCGATCACCACTAGCGGGCTGGATCGGATCGAGCGTTCCCGGTTCGGCGGTTCGTGTCCCTCGATGGTACGGAGGAGTGCCCTGTGAGCGATGTGTCGGTCCGCTGGCCCGAGCTGCTGACACGTCTGCTCCACGGCGAGCACCTCGACGAACCGACCGCCCGGGCGGTGATGGGCCAGCTGATGCAGGGTGAGGCCGAATCCTCTCAGGTGGCCGCCCTGCTGATCGCGTTACGTGCGAAGGGCGAGTCCGGTACGGAGATCGCCGGGTTCGTCCGCGGCATGCTCGAGGCGGCGACCCCGTTGGAGCTGGCGCCGGAGCTGCGTGCCCGCCTCGTGGACACCTGTGGGACCGGTGGTGACGGCGCCGGCACCTTCAACATCTCCACGGTCGCCGCCCTGGTGGTGGCGGCCGCCGGTGTGCCGGTCGCCAAGCACGGCAACCGGGCGGCGTCCGGTACCTGCGGCAGCGCCGATCTGCTGGAGGCGTGGGGGATCGACATCGAGCTGTCCCCCGGGGCGGCGGTCCGCTGCCTCGAGGAGCTCGGGATCACCTTCCTCTACGCCCGGTCGTTCCACCCCGCCATGCGGTTCGTCGCACCCGTGCGGGTCCAACTCGGTATCCGCACGACCTTCAACGTGCTCGGGCCACTGTCCAACCCCGCCGGTGCACCGCACCAGGTGGTCGGGGTCTCCGACGTGAGCCTCGCTCGTCCGATGGCCGACGCCCTCGCGGCGCTCGGCAAGCGCGCGGCGTTCGTCTTCCGCGGTCACGACGGCCTGGACGAGTTGACCACCACGGCACCGAGCACGGTGTTCGAGGTCCGCGACGGCGTGGTCACGGAGTTCGAGTTGGACCCCCTCGACCTGGGTGTGCCCAGGGCGAGCCTCGACGACCTACGCGGGGGGTCGGTGGCCGACAACGTCGCGATCGCCGACGCCGTGTTGTCGGGCGAGTCGGGCCCACGCAGCGACATCGTCGCGCTCAACGCGGCTGCGGCGCTGGTGGCCGCCGGGGTGGCGCCGGACCTGGCCGCCGGTCTGGCCCGTGCCCGTGAGGTCCTCGCCTCCGGGGCCGTCGCCGAACTCAAGGAACGGTGGGTGGCGCGCGCCATCCCGGCAGGGAGCATCCCCCGTGGCTGACGCGAACCCGACCGATCATCCCTACGACCCCGCGACCCTCGGGGCCAAGCCGGACATCGGCGCCGAGGCCTTCTTCGCCCTCGACATGCGGGTCGGACGGATCCTCGAGGTGGCGCCGTTCCCGGAGGCGCGTCAGCCCGCATGGAAGCTGCGCGTCGACTTCGGCCCGGTCGTGGGCATGCTCCAGACGAGCGCGCAGATCACCAACTACTCGCAGGACGAGCTGCTCGGCCGCAAGGTGGTGGGGGCGGTCAACCTCGGGGCCAAGCGCATCGCCGGGTTCCGCAGCGAGTTCCTGGTCCTCGGGGGGCTGGAGCCCGACGGCACGGTCAGGTTGCTGGGCGTGGACGGGGACCTCGAGCCCGGCGCACCGGTGGCCTGAGGATGGACGTGCGTTCGCTGCTCGGGGACCACGAACCGTTCGCCGGCTTCGACCTGCAGGTACTGGTGGACCGGGGGGTCTACGCTCCGGGGGAGACCGTGCGGGTGACGGTGACGGCCGCCAACCAGGGTGAGCGTTTCGTCGAGCACCGGTATCCCGGGTGGCAACGCTACGTGCTGAGCGTGCGCGATGAACGTCACCGCATCATGGCTGACGACGAACTCGACCGGGCGGCCGAGCAGCCCGCGATCGACCGGTGGTTGCCCGGTCAGATCGCGATCTGGCCGACCTACTGGAACCAGAGCGCCGGGGTGATGGTCCCCGGCCGCAGCGGCGGGCTGACCGGCCCCCGCGTCGAGCCAGGCCGATACCGCGTGTGGGTGGTCTGGCTCGGGCGCGAGCCCGGCGCCCGCGACCGGCTGCCGGAGGCCACCAGCCCATGGTTCGAGCTGGCGTAGTTCGGTGGCCGGGGCGGGATGGGTGCCCCCGGATCCGGGGGTTCCCGGCGGCGCGGGTGGGATGTGGCCCTCGTCGGTGGCCGGTGCGGGATCGGTGCCCCCGGATCCGGGGGTTCCCGGCGGCGCGGGGGAGGCCGCGGACCCGAGGTGTGGCGTCGGGGCGGAGCCGACCGCCCTAGGCCGTGGTGGCCTCGGCGGGGCCGGGAGCGGCACGGCGGCGCGACACCTTGGTGCCCGCGAGGTGCTGTTGGTCGCGGCGGACCGCCCGGGCGACCTGCCGGGCCTCCTGCAGGGTCGTGTGCAGCGCGGCACCACCCGCCCAGGGCAGCGTGAACTCGCCCTCGACCTCGACCAGCCGGACCCCGGGCCGTGCCAGCCACGCCAGGACCAGCCCCACCTCCTCCGCGTCGTCGCGGTGCGGCGGAGCGTCGATCTCCGGCAGCGTCGGGGGGTTCAGCGCGGCCAGAACCCCCGTGTCATCGGCACCGGCCGGTAGCCGCAGACTGTCGACCAGACGGCCGCGTCGGATCACGACCACCTCGGTGCCATCGGCGATCGGGCGGGAGGCGATCAGCTGCCGTATGGACCCCACCACGGCGTGGTCCCGCGCGGCGTGCAAGGCGCGCGCCGAACCGTGGAGCTTGCGGCGGGTCTCGACGGCGCGTTCGTAGCGTCCGGTGCCGGCGTAGTCGGCCATGCGGGCACGCAGCGGGGTGAGCAGTCGCTCCGGGTCGTCGAGCAGGGCGAGCACCTGGGCGACCACCTCGGCGTAGTCCTCGGGCGACTGGGTGCCGTCGCAGGGGGCCCCGCACCGTCCGAGGTCCTTCAGCACGCAGGCCGGATGGTCCTGAGCGAGGCGCAGCCGCGGCGAGCATGCCCGCAGAGGCACGACCTCCAGCACGGCTTCGACGAACCGGTCCGCGACCTTGCGGGAGGTCATGGGCCCGACGGTGCGCTGATGGCCAGGCTTGGGCTCACGTACCACCGACAGCCGCGGGAAGGCCTCGCGGGTCAACGCGACGTGCACGGCCGCCTCGGGGCGGGTCGAGCGGCGGTTGTAGCGGGGTCGGTGGGCGTGGATCTCGCGCACCTCGCGCACCTCGGCCTCGACGAGCGTGGCCGTGACGGTCCAGTCGACCCGGGCGGTGTCGCGGACCAGGTCGGCGATCCGTCGGCGACGGTCCTGACCGAAATAGGTCCGCAGCCGATCGCGGAGGTTGGTCGCCTTCCCGACGTAGAGGACCTCGTCCCGCTCGTCGAGGAAGCGGTAGACGCCGGTGGTGGTCGGCGCGTCGCTGATCAGGTCCCGTCGCCGGAACGCCGCATCGGAACGGCTGCTCGAGAGGTCTCGTAGGTCCTCGACCGTGGTGGCACCGAGCGAGCCGGCCCGCTCGATCAGTCCGTGGAGCACGTCGACGGTCGCGCGCGCGTCGGCCAGTGCCCGGTGTTCCGCCCGGGTGGGCGAGCGGAAGAAGCGGGCCAAGGTGGCGAGGCGACAGTCGCGGACCTCGTCGCGTACCAGTCGCCGGGCGAGCCGTGCCGTGTCGAGCACCACCGGGTCGAACGCGCCGTGGCCGGTCTGCTGTGCCGCGGCGCGCAGGAAGCCGAGATCGAACGCGGCGTTGTGAGCCACGAACACGCCACCCTCGAGGAACCGCATGACCGTGGGCAGGATCGTGGGGAGGCCGGGGGCGTCACGCACCATCGCGTCGGTGATGCCGGTGACGGCGGTGATCCCCGGCGGGATCGGACGGCCCGGGTGCACGAACGTGCGCAACTCACCCAGGACCTCGCCGCCACGGACCTTCACGGCGCCCACTTCGGTGATGCGGTCGGTGGCGGACGACAGCCCCGTGGTCTCGAGGTCGAGCACCACGAAGGTGGTGTCGATCAGCGGTGTCCCCAGCTCATCGAGCGCGAGCTGGCGCGCGTCATGGCGATGGACCACGAAACTCCCGACGGGGAACGAACATACGTTCCCGCGGGAGACGGTGTACCAGCGCCATGTGACGTGGTGCTACAGGTGCGCCGCGCGGTCGCGCGTCTCACCGTGTCGCGTCACCGTGTCGCGTCACCGTGCCGCGGCGCGACACGGTCGATCGAACCGTCGGTGACCCCGGCGGTCGATCAGGAGGCGCGACGCCGACGACGGAGCAGGCGCTTGCGTTCGTGCTCGTCGGTCCCGCCCCAGACGCCGTAGGTCTCGCGGGTGGCCAGAGCGTGCTCCAGGCACTCGGTGCGCACCGGGCAGGCGCCGCACATCGCCATGGCGGATTCGCGGTCGGCGTCGGCGGTGCTGAAGAAGACCTCGGGGTCGGCGTCACGGCATGCGGCGTCCTGCTGCCAGCCGGCGGTGGGTACGAGGTCGTTGAGGGTCGCGCTGAGGGACACGTCTGCTCCAGGCAAAGATGGGTTCGGGGGAGACGTTCGTCGTGGGGATCTCGCTGGAAGATCACTCGAAGGAGGATCGGTCCGTGCCCCTACCGGGTGCGCTGCGGTCGTCGCGGTCGCGCCCGTGCGCCCCTCCCATGCCGGGCAGGAGCGCTCCCGCCGGAGCGGGTGTCGACGGAACGTCGGTGATTGCCTCTACTGTCGGCCATCAGCGCCCACAAGGGAACCGGTCGACCGGACGGGGTGCACCGACCGCACACGTCGTGCGGCGGATATGACGCTAGGAGGAGGTGGGGATGACGGCGAACGGCAACCGACGCGACCGTCGCGAGGACCTGCTCGCGGCCGCCGCGCACCGTTTCGTCGAGTGTGGGATCCGGCGAACCACGATGGAGGACATCGCCAGGCAGGCCCATGCCGGCAAGGCGACGCTCTACCGCCACTTCGCCAACAAGGACGCGGTGATCGACGCGCTGCTGGAGCGGGAGGCCGAGCGGTTCCAACGTCTGCTCGAACGCGCGGCGGCGGAGCACGAGACCGCGCCCGATCGCATCGAGGCCGCGTTCCTGGCCGGCATGCAGTTCTTCCTCGCTCACCCGGTGATGACGCGCGACCGCGACGAAGAGCCTGGTGTGCTCCTGCCGCGGATCACGGCCAACGGTGGTCCGCTCGTGCAGCGTGGCCTGGCGCTGTTCACCAGCCTCATCGAGGAGGGGGTCGCGTCGGGCTCGCTCCGCCGTGTCGACCCGCCGGCGGCCGCCGAGGTGATCGTGCGGCTGACCCTGTCCTACTTCAGCTTCCCGCCGATGCATGTCCGGGTGGACGATCCGGACGAGGCCAGGGCGTTCGCCCATGCGTTGGTGGCCGGCGGGCTGTTGGCACGCCAGCCCGGCTGAACCGCCCGGCTGAACCGACGGTGGGGGCGGTCAGTGGCGCTGACAACGCGGGCAGAAGGTCGTGCCGCGGGCGGCCACCACGGTGTGTCGCATCGCCGTGCCGCAACGGCGGCAGGGCTTGTCGACCTGTCCGTAGGCGTCGAGGAAGTCGGCGTTACGACCGCTCTGGCCGTTGACCATCTTGTAATCGCGGAAGGTCGTGCCTTCCCGCTCGATGGCATCGGTGAGCACCTGGATGACGGCCGCATGCAGTGCGGCGGCACGCGTTCGCCCGACCCGGCGCGACCCCGGATGGATCCGCGCCCGCCACAGCGCCTCGTCGGCGTAGATGTTGCCGACGCCCGCCACCAGGCGTTGGTCGAGCAGGCGGGCCTTGACCGTCGAGGTGGTCGCCGACAGCGCGGCGGCGAACGCATCGGCATCGAACGCGTCGGACAGCGGTTCCGGGCCCAGGCTCGCGAGCGTGGGGATGCGATCGACGTAGTCACCGGCCGGGATCACCGACACGCGCCCGAAGCGACGTGGGTCCCGGAACAGCAGCGTCCGTCCGTCATCGAGTTCGAAGCGGGTGCGGACATGGGAGACGCCGGCATGCGGGTCGGCGTCGGCGGGTGGGGTAGGGATGAACGACAGCGACCCGGTCATCCCGAGGTGCAGGACGAGTTCCAGGTCGTCACCGTCGTCGGTCAGGTCCAGCGGCAGCAGCAGGAACTTGCCGCGACGGGTGACGGCCTCGACCCGGCGTCCTCGGACCAGATCCACATCCGAGAGCCGAGCATGGGGGTGCGCGTCCCACCACACGTCGGTCACCCGCCGCGAGGTCAGCTCCGGTTCGAGCTGGCGGCGTACGGACTCGACCTCGGGAAGCTCCGGCACACCGCGAGGCTACCGACGGCGTGACCCTGTGCGTCGCGTGCCGACGTACGCTCCGGGACCGAGTCCGCACCGAACACACCGAACACACCGAACACACCGAACACACCGGCGCCCGGCCCCCGCCTCCGGCCCCGGCCCCGGCCCCGGCCCCGCCCCCCCCCC
>PWLR01000230.1 GCA_003558435.1 Nitriliruptoraceae bacterium
GCTCGGGCAGCTCGTGGGCGTGGCGCCGGCGCAGCCCCTCGGCCCGCACGTACTCCCGCCACTCACGCACCGTCACGTCGCGGGCCGCCAGCCACGCCTCGAGGTCCTCGGCGGCGAGCAGCCGCCGCGATCGACGGAACGCGACGGCGGCGTCGCGCTCGGCCCTCCGGTCGAGCGGCGGGACTCCCCCCTCGGCCACGAGCCGTCGGCAGGCCACCGCCTGTCGGAGCTCGGTGGTGAACACCTCCCAGGCGCCGTCACGTACCGCGTGCGTGACCACGTCGGACCACCGCAGCTCGGTGGCGTCGACCCGCAACGCCAACGCGTCGCCGGCCATCGGGTCGATGCGCGGGTCGGTCGAACCCTCCGCGAGGCTCACAGGTCCAGCTGCCGGCTGGTGAGGTAGAAGTACAGGCCCCGGCGGTCCATCAGCTCGTCGTGGGTGCCCTGCTCGACCAGCCGTCCCTGGTCGAGCACGATGATCCGGTCCGCGTCACGCACCGTGGACAGTCGGTGGGCGATGACGAACGAGGTGCGGCCCTCCAGCAGCCGATCGAGGCTCTCCTGCACGGCACGTTCGGACTCGGCATCCAGCGCGCTGGTCGCCTCGTCGAGGATCAGCAGCGACGGCTCGAGGTAGACGGCGCGGGCGATCGCGATGCGCTGCTTCTGCCCACCGGACAGCTGTAGGCCGGTCTCGCCCACCCGCGTCCCGTACCCCAGCGGCAGCCGCGCGACGAACTCGTGGGCGTTGGCGGCGCGGGCCGCCCACACCACCCGGTCGAGATCCGGCTCGTCCTCACCGAAGGCGATGTTGCGGGCGATGGTGTCGGCGAAGACGTAGGTGTCCTGCAGCACGACGCCGATGTTGCGGCGCAGGTCGCGGTGATCGAGGGTGGCGAGGTCGACGCCGTCGTAGCGGATCGTCCCGGTGGTGGGCTCGAGCAGGCCGATCAAGCACTTGGCCAGCGTGGTCTTGCCCGACCCACTGCGACCGACGATCGCCACGGTGGTGCCCGGCGGCACGTCGAGGTCGATGCCCTCGAGCACCGGGGCGCCGTGCGGGGCGTAGCGGAACCCGACCTGCTCGAGGGTGACGTGGCCGGACAGGCTGTGCACCGGGGCGAGGTGGCTGCGGTCGTGGCCCTGTTCCGGCTCGACCTCGAACACGTCGCGGATGCGCGACATCAGCACCGACATGCGCTGGCCGGTGTCCCACAGGCTCAGCAGGGTCACGATCGCGTTGTTGGCGAACACGAGCAGGGCGCTGAACGACACCAGCGCGCCGACCGAGATGGTGCCGGCGAGCACCAGCTGCGAGCCGACCCACAGGAACGCGATCAGCGCGGCGAACGCGATGAACTGCACCCCGGCGTGGTAGAGCATCGCGCCGAAGTCGGCGCGGAACAGCTTGCGTGACAGCCCCGTGAACTCGTCGACGAGTTCACGGCGCAGCGCCGGCTCGGCCCCCATGGCCTTGACGGCCTCGATGCCCTTGACGGCGTCGACCTGGCGGGAGTAGTAGCGGCCGAAGGCCTCCTCGAGCTGGTCGAACAGCGGCCGCAGTCGTCTCGCCCCGAAGCGCATCAGCCCGGCGTACAGCGGCGCGACGACGAGGTAGACCCCGGCGAGCAGCGGGCTGTAGACGAACATGATGAGCAGGGCGGCGCTGAGCTGGGTGATGGAGGTCAGCGCGAGCACACCGTCCTGCACCGCGAACGTGCGGACCTGCTGGACACCCGCCAGCCGCCGTTGGATGTCCCCGGTGCGGCGCGACGCGAAGTAGGTCATCGGCAGCGCCAGCAACCGTCTGCTGAGGATCTCCATCGACGCGCCGTCGATCCGCAGCGCGACCCAGCTCAGCATCCGGCGGTGGATGACGTTGGCGGCCAGCATCGCCAGCAGCACCCCGACCATGCCGAGCAGCAGCAGCCGCAGCAGCGCCAGGTCCTGGTCGGGGAGCACCTCGTCGACCACGATCTGCAGGAAGACGGGCATCGCCATCTGCAGGGTGGAGGCCACCAGCGCCAACAGCACGGCGACGCTCAGGCGCCACCGGTGGCGTCCTAGCAGGCTCCGCATCCAGCTGAGGTCGGCCCGTGCCCGCTCCCCCTCCGCGACGCGTGGGGTCGGTTCGAGCAGCGCGGTGTAGCCGGTCCAGCGCTCCTCGAACTCCTCACGGGACAGGCGACGGCGGCCGAGGTCGGGGTCGGCGACCCGCACGCGCCTTCTGGAGACGTCGGTGATCACCAACCAGTGGAACCCGTCCCAGTGGGCGATGGCGGGTAGCGGCAGCTGATCGAGGTTGCGCTTGGAGGCCTTGACGGTGCGGGCCTCGAAGCCGAGCTGCTCGGCGCCGCGAACGATGCCGGCCAGGCTGGAGCCGGAGATGTTGGTGCCGGCGGCGTCACGTGCCTGGGTGAGGGTGACGCGCCGGCCGTGCGCGGCGGCGACCATAGCCAGCGAGGCGGCGCCGCAGTCCATCTCGTCGATCTGATGGATCAACGGGACACGGACGCGCCGCCGTCGCCATCCGTGCCGCGGTGGCTCGTCCGGCACGAACGGTTCCGCGTCGGGTGCGGGCGCCCTCTGCGCCGTGTCGGTGCCCGCCGAGGTGTCCGGCGGTGCGGAGCGCTCGTCGTCACGGACCTCGGCGGGCAGCAGCTCCTCGCTGAAGTCGAGCGGGACCCGGGCGACCGCCTCGACGTCGTACTGGGCGATGCGACGTCCGAGCCGCTCGCGGAAGTCCGGGTAGGTGGCCAGCAGCTCGCGGAACGTCGCCGCCGGCAGGCGCAACAACCGTGCGTCGGTCACGGCCTCGACCGTCGCGGCGCGGGGCGTGTCGGTGAACAGCGACCGCTCCCCGAACAGATCCCCGCGCCGATAGAAGGCCAGATCGCGCCCGTCGCGTCGGGCGCGCAGCCTGCCGTCCTCGACCACGTAGGCGGCGCCGGGCGGATCGTTCTGCTCGATCACGACCTCTCCGGCGACGACCTCCACCTCCGCGATGCCGTGCAGCAGCGTCGCGAGCCCCTCGGGTGGCAGCTCCGCGAAGACGGTGTAGAGGCGGAACAGCTCCTCGAGTTTCACCCGCCGCCGGTGCAGGCCGACCGCCTCGCGCAGCTCGGGGGCAGTTGTGAGCAGTCCGT
The DNA here is from genome assembly GCA_003558435.1 of Nitriliruptoraceae bacterium. GTDB lineage: Bacteria > Actinomycetota > Nitriliruptoria > Nitriliruptorales > Nitriliruptoraceae > PWLR01. The sequence goes on from PWLR01000230.1 coordinate 3,150, forward strand.
TGAACAACGACCGGTCGAGGCGCAGCACCTCGACGGCGTCGCTGGCCCGCACCGTCGCCATCCGCGTCGAGCGCTCGAGCAGGCCGGTCTCCCCGAAGGTGTCGCCGGGGCCGAGCATCGCCAGCGTCACCTCCTGACCGTCGGCGCCTTGCTTGACCACGCGCGCCCGACCGGCGGTGAGCACGTAGAAGGCGTCGGCCTGCTCGCCTTCACGCACGATCACCTCGCCGAACGCGAAGGTGCGCGGCTCGAAGCTGGCAACGACGAGCGCGCGGACGTCGGGCGGGACGAACTCGAACAGCGCGAGGTCCTCGATCGCCACGTCCAGCGTGCTCATCGGGACCTCCTGGGTCACGGGTGGCTCTCCTCGTGGTCGTCGGTCAGCGGTGGTCAGCTCCTGCCCGGACGGGTCCGAGCGCTGACGGTCCTCAGGTGAAGGCGCAGTCCCACGACCCGCCGTCGCAGCCACCGTGAACGGCCTCGGTGCTCAGCGCAACCGGCAGCCACCACTGGTCCCGCCGCGGACGTCGTCGGCGTCCTCCTCGGCGTCGAGGTCCTCCACGGTCGCGACCTCGAGTTCCTCGAGGTCACCGTCCGGAGCGGGCGGCTCACGACGTACGGCGTCCGGTTCCTGGTGGTCTCGGTTCGTCATCATCGGCTCCTCGCTCTGCGTCCTCGTGGTCGTCGCGGGGACGGCCCACCGCCTGCGGCCCGACCGCCGTGTCCGGGATGCTCATCGGGACTTCCCGCGGCGACCGTGTCCTGCGTCTGCGGGCTACCACAGCATGCAGTGCCAGGTGGTGCCGCCGCGCACGTCCTCGGCGTCCTGCTCGGCGTCAAGATCCTCGACGGTCTGTGTGTCGAGCCCGTCCAGGTCGTCCGGTTCGTGCGTTCGATCCTTCGGTCCGCTCGTCATCGTGGTTCTCCTTCGGTTCGCCCGCCGCTTGCTGTCGATCGTCGTGCCCTGCCGGCGCTCAGTGCCTCCGACAGTCCAGGCTGGTCCCGCCACGGACCTGCTCCTCGGCGTCGTCGTCGACCTCGAGATCCTCGACGACCTCGGGTTCGAGTTCGTCCAGCTCGTCTTGCGGCGCGGTCTGCTCGTGGTGTTGCGCGCTCGGTTCCTGGTGGTGTCGGTTCGGCATCGTCGGCTCCCGGTCCTGCGTCCTTGTGGTGTTCGTGTGCGCTCCGCTCGGGTCAGTGCGAGGTCGGGCAGTTGAACGTGGTGCCGCCGCGGACGTCGTCGGCGTCGTCGGTGGTGACGTCGAGGTCCTCGACGGTCGCCGGCTCGAGGTCGTCGAGCAGGTCGTGGGTGGCGGTCGGTCGGTGGGTCGGCTGCGGGGCCATCGTCATCTCCTCGTCTTGGCGTCGGGACGTGGTATGAGGGGCGCGGGGGTTGCTGGTGGTGTCACCGTCGCAGGGAGGCGCCCGGACGTCTGTGGTCCAGGTCACACGGTCGCTCCCTGTGGTCGTCGGCGGTCACCGGTCGGCCCGGGCGACCTCGCCGTCGTACAGTCGGGCGAGGAAGTCGTAGAGCACGCACTCCTGGCGGCGCTGGGCGGCGCGAAGCATGCGGTTGGCGTGCAGGTGCAGCGTGCGTTCGGCGATCCGGCTCCACGGGACGGTCAGCCGGCCACCGTCGGCGAGCGTGCGCAGCTCGGCGATCGGGGCGGCCCAGGCGTGGCGGCGAGGATCGAGCGCCGCCACGCCGCCACGCAACGCCTCCGGTGGGTCCGGATCGTCCGCCAGCAGCGCTTCGATCGCGGGTCGTTCTTCGCGGAAGCGGCGCCCGAGCTCGCGCTTGGTGGCCGTGTCGACCCGGTGCTCGCGGGCGGAGCCGTCCCGCAGCTCAGCCACCAGCGCCCGTCGCGCGTCGAGGTCCAGGCCGAGGTCGAGCAGGGCGCGGTGCATGCCGAGCAGCGTCACCCGCCAGCGGGCGTCGAGGCCGGCGTCGCCCCGGGGCAGGTTCGCCAGCACCCCGAGCGCGGCGTCGCTGTCAGCGCGGAACAGCTGCTCGACGGGGGCGATGGCCGCGGGTCCGCCGAGCGCGTCGAGCTCGCGTTCGTAGGTGTCGATCTGGAGGCGGTGGATCCGGCCGTCGTCGAGGAGCGACGCGAGATGCGCCTGCAGCGCGGGCCAGACGACGTCGGTCAGCCACCGGGGCTCGCCGTGCAGGCGGAGCCGCAGGTGGTCGTCCGGATCGTTCATCCGCAGGAAGAACCAGCCGTCGAGGCCGCCCGTCTCCCGCAGCTGTGCGAGCAGCGGAGTGACCCCCTCGGTGAGCGCCGCGTCGGCGCTGCTCGCGCCCGCGTACAACTTGGCGTAGAGCCACGACGACCCGGGCGGGAACCGCCGACGCACGGACCCGTTGTGGCTCGCGGTGCGGGTGAGCGGAACCTCGCCGTGGTCGGGCGGGGGGTCGGGGGTCTCGGCACGGACCAACGGCACGATCAGCTCGTGGGTGAAGCGTCCCTCCGGTCCACGTGCCAGCAGTTGATCATCGTCGAGGAACGCCTCCTGCAGCGTCACCGGCTGCTCGGTGTCGGCGTGACGGCGGACCAGGTGCAGGAACGAGTCGAGCGAGAGCGCGTTGCCCAGTACGACCACCAGGCGCCGGTCGTACTGGGCCACCCGGAACCGCTCCGGGACGTCGCGGCGTGCCTGCCAGCGGCGCACCGCCGCGAAGCGGGCCCCGTCGTCGAGGTCGTGGACGTCGGCGAGCTCGTGGGTTTCGAGCCGCCACGTGGCGGGTGACAGGATCAGCTCGCCGGTGGTGACCCGCGGCAGGAACGGCAGCGCCGTCAGCGGCCCCCAGTCCCACGCCAGCCCGCCGGCGACGCCCTGCTGCTGCACGTCGACGAGGAACCGGTACAGCGGCGACGAGCGCCGCTGGGCGTTGTGCGCCGAGCTCAGACGCGGTTCCACCCGGCGACCGTGCCGCCGTGAGCGCAGCACCACCCGTCCGTCGCGGACCGACACCAGCAGGTCCGAGATCGGCAGCTGTCGGTCCGACGGGGCGCCGGAGCGGCCGAGGTAGGGAATCTCGGTGTCGCGCAGCACCGGGCGCAGCACCACGTTGCCCTCCCGCCCCGGCGGGAGGTGCACGACCTCGGCGTGGATCGCGTCGGGGTCGGTGGCCTCCTCGGCGCGCAGGTGGTCGGTGACGATGCGGTGCACCGCCCCGTCGGCGTGGCAGAAACGTCCGAGCAGCCGCGCGCCCGACGGGCCCATGGCGCCGTCCACCGCGAGACGGAAGTCTCCGCGGTCGACCGCGTCGCCGGAGTCGGCCAGCAGCGTGCCGAACACCGCCAGCGCGCGGGGTGGCGGTGGGCGCTGCCCCGCGTCGCGCAACGCGTCGAGATCGGCGTCGTCGAGGCGCAGCTCGCGCTCCCCCCGCGCCGTGACCAGGCCGGTCCGCCGCAGCAGCCACTCGTCACGTGCGGTCCAGCTCCCGGTGGCAGGTGCCTCGGGGAACGGCAGCCCGCGCAGCAGCGGGGTGGGGTGCGCCGAGCCGCCGTACCCCAGGCCGGCATCGCCGTCCAGCACCTCGACGAGCGGGACCTCATGGGTGTCGTAGCGGCGCAGGAAGGCATCGCGGAAGCGTTCCAGCGCGCCGTCGACGGGCAGCCGCGAGGCCGCGTGCAGCGCCGACACGGCCCGTTCCGCGGCCGCCAGCACCCGCGGGCCGAGCGACGCGGCGACGGTCGGCTTGGTGAGCACCACGTGGAAGGGGTCGTCCGGAATGGTCACCTCCGACAGGTCCTGCAGCGTGGTGGCGACGTCCCGGTAGCGGTCGGGGGCGGCGCCGAGCCCGGACGCGTCGACCTCGTCGAGCAGGTCGGCGGCCGCTGCCAACGTGGTCGCGACCGGACGGGTCGCCTCCAGCCGGGTGAGGTCGTCGATGAAGCGGCGGGCGGAGGTCGTGCCGGTGACCCCGAACCCGAGGTCGGCCACCAGCGCCTGGCGTTCGATCAGCCGGGTGACGGCACGGCGCGCAGCTTGCGGGTCGTGGCCGTCGTCAACGAGTGCGACGACCAGCTCGTCGAGGCTCGCGCCGTGCTCGGCAACGGCGAACAGCGTGCGCACCGCCGGATGATCGGGCAACGTCGCCAGCCGGTAGGCGCGGCGGGTGCCGTCCTGGTGGGCCTGGACGTAGCGCACCTGACCGGCGACCCGGTAGTGGCTGTCGTTGGGTCGAACCGTGACGTGATCGAGCAGCGCCGGATCGGTCGCGAGGTGGTCGACAAGCGCGGCCAGCACGTCGGTGTCGATCTGGGAATGGCGTCGGTAGGCGTCCCGCGGGCCGAGCGCCAGGTCGGTGGCGGCTCCCACCTCGCCGGTGGCGGTGCCGGCCAGCAGCCCGAACGGGGTGGGCCGGGTCGTCATGCGGGTGAGGTAGCGCACCAGCCCGCGCTCGACGCTGCGGCCACGCTTGCTGGTCGGCTCACGCCGCCAGGTGTCGATGGCCGCGTCGAGCCCGGGCGAGGCCACCGCGATGGCCTCCCGCACCTCGGGGCGCTGAACGACGGTGGCCAACCGGTCGCGCAGCGTGACGCGGTCGGCCGCCACCGCGGCCTCCAGCTCGGCGGGGCCGTCACGCTCGAAGGTCGCGGTGGCGGTCAGGCCGGCACCGAAGGCCGTGAGGTCAGCGACCGGCAACAGCGGGGTGCGCCACACGAACCCCCCCGAGGCACGCAGCTTCGGGAAGCTCTGTCGGGCGGAGGCCAAGCGATCGTTCAACGACCTCTCGATGAGCGGGAGAAACGCGTTGGAGCGTCAGCTCCTGACGAGGAGGAACGGTCTACTGAACGGTGGCGATCGTCGTGGTCCCACCGCCGGCCCAGGTGCCGCCGGCGATGTCGTCGGCGGCGTCACCGACGTCGAGGTCCTCGATCGTTTCGCTGTCGAGGTCGTCGAGCGCGTCCGGCGCTCGGTGGTCCTGCGGGCTCATGGGTCCCTCCTTCTCGGGATCGGGGTGAGCCGAAGCCGCGTCGTGGGGCTGACGGTCGCTACTTGGTACCCCCCATGCAGGTCGTCGTGGTGAAATCCCAGCCGCCGGCGATGTCGTCCGCGGCGTCACCGACATCGAGGTCCTCGAGCGTCTCGCTGTCGAGATCGTCGAGCGCGCCGTCCGGGTCAGGCTCCGAGGTGGTCATGGTGTTCTCCTTCGCGCTGCTCACGGGCTGACGGTCGCTACTTGGACATGCAGGTCGTCGTGGTGAAGTCCCAGCCGCCGGCGATGTCGTCGGCGGCGTCACCGACGTCGAGGTCCTCGACCGTTTCGCTGTCGAGATCGTCGAGCGCATCCGGCGCTCGGTGGTGCTGCGGGCTCATGGGTCCCTCCTCATCGGCTCGTGTCGGGGCGAGTGCTCTCGATCTGCGGTCGTCACGAGGGCATCGGGGCCGTGCTGACGCTGGTGCCGCCGCCGCCCCAGGTGCCGCCGACGATGTCGCCGGCGCTGTCGACGTCGAGGTCCTCGAGCGTGGCGGGCTCCAAGACGTCCAACAGGTCGGTCTGGTCGGGGGTGGTGTGCGGGCTCATCGTGATCTCCTGCTGGGTAGGGGCGCCACTGCGCCGGGCTGATGGAGACACCATCCCCTACCGGGTGGGTGGCTGTCTGTGGTCCCGTTCACACGTGCTGTCATCGGGTGGAACGAAGGCGGGAGAACCCCGCTGGGTTGTGGATTCCTGGCAAGCGCGGAACGGTCTGACGGGCGGCGGTGGGCGCCGTCCCACCGGTCCATGTGCCCGGCGACCTCATCCGTCTCCTCATCGACGTCGAGGGCATCGGGCGCGTCGTCCGCGTCGGGCTTCGAGGTGCTCACGGCGCTCTCCTCCGTGCGGCTGGCGGGAGGGATGTGGCTCATGGTCGCTACTTGGTATTGCCGAAGCAGGTCGTCGTGGTGAAGTCCCAGCCGCCGGCGATGTCGGCGGCGTCGTCGCCGACGTCGAGGTCCTCGACCGTCTCACTGTCGAGGTCGTCGAGCGTTTCGGGTTCGGGCTGGTTCTCCGGGCTCATCGGTCCCTCCTTCGGGATCGGTATCGGA
>PWLR01000074.1 GCA_003558435.1 Nitriliruptoraceae bacterium
CCCCGGCCGAATTCTCGGCACCCGGCATCCCGATCAGTGAGCTCGCCAGCGCTGCCGCCCGACCGGGATCGCTGACCGCCAGGGTCCGTACCAGACCGATGGTCGCCGGCAGCACCGCTTGATGGTCGGCTTGGTCTCCCGCCACGTCCAGCGCTCGGCGGTATCGGGTCACCGCGCGATCGAGGTCACCCCGTTCGCGCGCGACGTCACCCAGCAGGTGCAGCGCGTAGCTCGCCGTGCGTGCCCCCAGGGCCTCGAGTTCGGCCCGGGCCGTGGCGGCATCGGCCTCGGCCTCGTCGAGCCGACCGGTGCGCACCAGGATCTCGGCGCGGTTGCACCGCGCGATGGGCCGCACGGTGGAGGCCGTGGCGGCCGAGGTGAGCCCGATCGCCCGTTCGATCTCGAACAGCGCTTCGGTGTAGCGGCCCTCCGCGAGATGGTGCGACCCACGGTTGACCCGCAGACGGGCCAACTGATCGCGGTCCCCGGCCCGGTCCGCGGCGGCGAACGCGGCCCGATGCGCCCGCTCGTAGCCGGTCGCATCACCGTCGCCGGTGGCGAGCAGACTGCGTACCGTGTGCACGAACGCCAACCCTCGCGGCCCACCGTCGCGTCGCGCATGGTCCTCCGCGACTGCCAGCCGGTGCCCGGCCGGTTCCCGTTCCCCGCGCAGCCAATGCGCGGTCGCCCACCACGACCACAGCTCGATCGCGACCGGATCCGGGTCGAGCCCCGTCCGGGCGCGGGCGAAGACCGCGATCGCCTCGTCGAGGTCGCCGCGCAGGTGGTGGAGCCGACCGATCCGCAAGGCCACCTCGGCGGTGAGCGGACCGTCACCACCGGTCGATGCGAGGTAGCGCTCGAGTGCCGCGTCCCACTCGCCGCGGGCCTGCAGCGCATCACCGTGGAGGCGCTCGACCGTGCCGGTTCTGGCCGTGCCGTGCACGGCCGCTGCCGCCGTGGCCACGACATCGTGCTGGCCGGTCGCCAGCAGCTCCGCGGCGTGCGCTTCGAGGACCTCCGCGATCCGTTCGCCGGCACCCGCGGCGGTCAGTACATGGAGGGCCGTCACCCGGTCCCGGGCGCCGAGCAACGCGCCGGCCACCTCCGCGGCGACACCGGCCAGGGCGTCGGCCTCGGCGCCGGTCGGGACCGAGACCACGGCGCCGCGAAGGACCGGCAGCAACCCGATGCGCTGGGCCTCGCGGTAGGGGCCGTCGGCACCCGGGCTCGCCAGACCCCGCCGGACCAGATCGTTCAACCGTTCCGCGGTGAGCGCGTAGGGCTCCCCGCGCACGTCCGCCAGCCGACCGGCGGTGCTCGCCCCGAGCAGCGCCACCTCGGCGAGCAGCCGCCGGCTACCGGGTGACTCCTCCGCCAGCAGCGTGCTGCGGGCGACCGCTACCACCGGTCCGTTGCCGGCCACCAGCGACGGCAGGGCGCCCGTGCTGGCGCTCCCCGACCGACCACGGAGGTAGCGACCGGCCGCCTCGACCCCGGCGGGCCACCCCCCGGTGGCCGTGGCGACCGCCTCGACCGCCGACGGCCACCGGCTGGCGACGTCGGTGCCGAGCACCCGGGCGATGTCCTCGAGGTCGAAGCGCAGGTCGCTCGCGTCGAGCTCGAGCACCCGTCCCCTGCCCCGCAGCCAGGGGTCCGCCACACCGAGCTCGACCCGGCTCCCCATGACCAGGCGGAGCGGGCTGCCGGAGAGAGAGGCCAGCGCTCGGATGACCTCCAGCGCCGGGCCGGCGACCAGCGCGTCGGCCTCGTCGATCACCACCGTCGCCGGGGCATCGACCGACGTCGTCAGGCGTTCCACGATCGCGCGGACATCGAGGTCGGCCGGCCACTCCCGGGGCTCCGGGGCGGTCCGCACGGCGGCGGCCAGGGCCGCGCCGAGCACCGCTGGGACGCGATGAGCGGGCGTCGCACGCAACCACCCCGCACGGCGTGTCCGTGCCCAGGAGCTCAACACCTCGGTCTTGCCGTACCCGTGCGCCGCGGTGATGGTCACCAGCGGACGTGCCACGGCACGGTCGATCGCGAGATGCAACGAGCGGCGGGAGACCGCCGGCGTCCCGGTCCCGGCGACCCGGGTCGCCGACGGTGAGGATGTCACGTGCCCGCCCCCGTCCGGCTCGCCGCGCCCGCCGACGTCGTCGACGCTCGTGCCCCCAGGCTAGCGGGGCCGACCGCTCATCCCGTGAGGCGTTCCAACAACTCCGCCGGGTCGTTCACGGCGTCGAGCAGGGGGCCGATCTGGGCCTTGGTGCCACGTCCCGGCTCCATCATGGGCACGCGCTGCAACGAATCGCGGCCGACGTCGAAGATGAGCGAGTCCCATCCGGCCGCCACGATCTGGCGCCGGAAACGCCGGATGCACTCGCCCCGGAACCACGCCCGGGTATCGGTGGGCGGGGTGTCGATCGCGGCATCCACCTCGGCGTCGGTGACGATCCGCTCCACCTTGCCCCGGGCGGCCAACCGGTTGTACAGACCCTTGTCCCGCCGGACGTCGTGGTACTGCAGGTCGACCATCTTGAGCTTGTCGTGGTCCCAGGCGAGGTCGTGCCTGGCGCGGTAGTCCTCCAGCAGTTTCAGCTTGGTGGCCCAGTCGACCTGCCCCGCCAACTGCCGGGGATCGGCCTCGGCGGTCGTCAGTAACGTCTCCCAGCGCGCCAGCACGTCGAGGGTGACGGGCTCGTCGCGGTCCTGGTCCTTGACGTAGCGCTTGCACGCCTCCAGGTAGTGCCACTGGATCTCGAGCGCGGTCATGCGTGTGCCGTCGTCCATCCGTAGCGGCCGTCGGCAGCTCAGGTCGTGACTGACCTCCTGGAACGCCTGGACCGGGTGCGCCAGACCCGGCAGCTCCGGGAGCGCCTCGTCCTCGATCACGTCCAGCAGCAGCAACATCGTGCCGACCTTGAGGTAGGTCGCGACCTCGCAGAGGTTGGCGTCGCCGTTGATCACGTGCAGCCGGCGGTAGAGGTCCGGGTCGGCGTGCGGTTCGTCCAGGGTGTTCATCAGCGGGCGCTTGAGCGTGGTCTCGAGACCGACCTCGACCTCGAAGAAGTCGGCCCGCTGGGACAACTGGAAGGGCACGTCGGTCTCGAACTCGGTACCGATACGGCCCGCGCCGACGTAGACCAGGCGCGTGACGAAGAAGGGCAGCAGTTGCCGGGTCAGGCGGCCGAAGGGCACGTCCCGTGACACGAGGTAGTTCTCGTGGGTGCCGTAGGCGGCGCCCTTGCCGTCGGTGTTGTTCTTGTGCACCAGCACGCGGTTGCCCGGTGGGAGGGTGATGGCCGCCCGCGCGGCGGCGTCCTCGAGGATGCGCTCCCCCGCTTTGTCCCAGATCACGAGGTCGCGGGCGTTGGAGCACTCCGGGCTCGCGTACTCCGGGTGGGCGTGATCGACATAGAAACGTGCCCCGTTGGTCAGCACCGTGTTGGCGAGGCCGAGCTCGTCGTCGACCACCGGTTCGTGCGGGTCGGGGTGCTCGTAGCCGCGCGCATCGCGCAGCGGGTGTTCGTCGGTGTGGTCCCACCGCACGTCGCGGTCACCGGCGGCGCGTTAGGCACCGACCACCAGCGAGGAGGCCAACACCGGGTTGACCTCGGTCGGGCCGTCGACGGCGATACCGAACTCGGTCTCCACCCCGACGAACTTCTTGGTGGTCACCGCGGCCTCACGTTGCTCGGCCCCGATCCGGATGGTCGCTCGCTCACAGGTACTGCCCGGGGTTGAGGTTCTCGATGGAACGGCCGGGCGCGTCCTCGCCGGAACTGATCAGGGTGCGCACGTAGACGATGCGCTCCCCCTTCTTGCCACTGATGCGGGCCCAGTCGTCGGGGTTGGTGGTGTTGGGCAGATCCTCGTTCTCCCGGAACTCCTCACGGATCGCCACGATCAGATCGTCGGTGGTCAGGCCCCGGACACCGGAGCTGATCAGCCGCTTGATGGCGAGCTTCTTGGCGCGTGAGACCACCGACTCGATCATGGCGCCGGAGTTGAAGTCCTTGAAGTACAGGATCTCCTTCTCGCCGTTGGCGTAGGTGACCTCGAGGAACTCGTTGTCGCTGTCCGCGGCGTACATCTTCTCCACGGTGCGTTCGATCATCACCTGCACGGCCTTGCCGGCGGACCCGGCGTCCTCGACCTCGGCCTCGGCCAGCGGCAGCCGCTCGTGCAGGTAGATCTTGAAGATCTCGCCTGCGGCGGCGGCGTCCGGCCGGTCGACCTTGATCTTCACGTCCAGGCGCCCCGGCCGGAGGATGGCCGGGTCGATCATGTCCTCACGGTTGGAGGCGCCGATGACCACCACGTCCTTGAGCGACTCGACCCCGTCGATCTCCGCGAGCAGTTGCGGCACGATCGTGGTCTCGACGTCGGAGGAGACCCCGGAGCCGCGCGTGCGGAACAGCGACTCCATCTCGTCGAAGAACACGATGACGGGGAAGCCCTCCGCCGCCTTCTCCCGGGCGCGCTGGAAGATGACGCGGATCTGGCGTTCGGTCTCCCCCACGTACTTGTTGAGCAGCTCGGGGCCCTTGACGTTGAGGAAGAAGCTCTTCACGTCGTCGCGCCCCGTGCGCTCGGCCACGCGCTGGGCCAGCGAGTTGGCGACCGCCTTGGCGATCATGGTCTTGCCGCAACCGGGCGGGCCGTAGAGCAGGATCCCCTTGGGCGCGCGCAGTTCGTGCTCGACGAACAGCTCCGCATGCAGGTACGGCAGCTCCACCGCGTCGCGGATGGCCTCGACCTGGTCGCCCAACCCACCGATCTGCTCGTAGGTGACGTCCGGGACCTGTTCGAGGGTCAGCTGCTCGGTCTCGGCCTTGAGGATCAGCTCGAGCGCGGTGTTGGACCGCGGATCGACCAGTAGCGCCTGGCCGGCCTTGAGCGTCAGCTGCTTGAGCGGTTCGGCCAACGCGACGATGCGCTCGTCGTCGGTCTGGCCGAGCACCAGCACCCGATCCTCGTCGAGCAGCTCGGCGATGGTCATGATCTCGCCCCGGTCATCGAACCCGGCGATCGCGACCACGTTCATGGCCTCGTTGAGCCGGACCTCCTGGCCCGGCTGGAGCTCGTCCAGGGCGATCTCCGGGGCGAGGTTGACCTCGAGCTTGCGTCCGGAGACCACCACGGTGACCGTCTCGCCGTCGGCGTCGGCGCCGAGGAAGGTGCCGTAGGCCTGCGGCGGCGCCCCGAGACGCTCGACCTCCTCCTTGAGCGCGCCGAGCTGTTCGCGCGCCGAACGCAACGTCTCGGCCAGCTTCTCGTTCTGGGCGAGGCTGGAGCTCAGCTGACTCTTGGTCTCCAGGAGCCGTTCCTCGAGCACCCGGATACGCGTGGGCGCCGTCTCGAGTCGGCGGCGCAGGAGATCGACCTCTTCGCGCAGGAACTTGAGTTCCGCCGTCAGCTGGTCGGGGTCGTCGGCGTCCTTCGAACCCGCCGGCGGTCCGACGGCCGAGCCCACCGGACGTTCGTAGCCTCGGACCCCCGGAGCACCCGGACCCGGCCCGGATGGTGCCTCCGAGCCCTCGTCGAGTTCGTCACGGGAGCGATCGTCGTCGCCTCCCGATCCTCGCGTTCGACCCGCCACGTGGCCTCCTCGCGTCGCTCACGCGGAACCTCGATCGTGCGATCCCGCAGCCGTCGCGAGCGTACAGCACCCTTGCGACCGGCCTCGGGGCCCGCCCGCCGTCGGCGACCGGCACGCGCGTACCGATGGGCAGCGGGTCCGAGCGGAGGCGGTCGGACGGCCGTGGTGGAGGCCAGACGACGCCGTCGATAGCAGGCATGCTCCCTCCAGTGCAGTTGGAGACCGTCGGAGCGGTGACCGGCTCGCACCCACGCCACCACCGGTGCATCGCCGAGGAGCCCCCATGAGTCGCCTGGTCGAGCTCGCCACCACCGTGATGGCCGGCGCCATCGGCTCCACGTTCGCCGTGCTCACACTCGGCGCGAGCCTCATGTTCGTCGTCCCGGTCACGCTCGGTGTCGGGGTCATCGCCCTCGCCGCCGACCACGAGCCCCGCTCGCGCGACGAGAAGCGCGAGCCTCAGAACGCCTGACGGAGCCCATCCGATCGACCATCCGCTCCACGACGGTCGGCGGGCGGGAACTGGATCGGCCGGGAACTCACGCCCCCGGGTCGTCCCCGGCCTCGGCAGCGCGGCGTTCATCCGCGCCGGCCCAGTCGATCGCCGCCCCCGTGTCGGCCTTGCGTCGGGGGCGCGGCGGTCCGCCCTCCTCGCGCGGGGGAACCCGCCGGGCCGTGGTCAGGAACGCGGTGTGGGCCACCATCCGGTGCGCGGGGCGCACCGCCAGGCCGTCGAGGTCCCAGGGCCGCACGAACGTCTCCGTGGTCTTGACGTCGGCGTAGCGGCCATCGGCCCACAGGGCATCGGTGAAGCGCATGACCTGTGGGACCGTGGGCATGTAGGCGAGCACGATCGCCCCGGGCGGTAGGGCCTGTCCGGCGGCTTCGACCATGGACCACGGTTCGAGCATGTCGAGCACGAGGCGGTGCGCACGCAGCTCCGCCAGGTGATCGACGAGATCGTCGACCACCAACTCCCAGTTGTCCGGTCGACCGCCGTGGAAACGCTCGACGTTGGTGACCGCGACGCGGGCATGCTCTTCGCGTCGCTCGAAGGACAGCACGCGCCCGGTGGGACCGACCGCCGCGAGCAGCGCCAGGGTCAGGGCCCCCGAACCGGCCCCGGCCTCGACCACGGTGCAGCCGGGACGGATGTCCGCCGCCGCGACGATCATGGCCTGGTCCTTGGGGTAGATGACCTGCGCGCCCCGCTTCATCTTCAACACGAAATCCTCACGCGTCGGCCGTAACGCGGTGACCTCCATGTTGCGGTTGGTACGCACCGCCGTGCCCTCCGCGGCACCGATCAGCTCGTCGTGGGCGACGAGACCCGCGTGGCTGTGCCACTCGGCTCCGGCGGCGAGTTCGACGAGATAGCGCCGTCCCTTGCGATCGGTGAGCACCACCAGTTCCCCTGCGGCGAGTGGCGCGTCGGTGCCCGGCAACACCGGCACGGCGGGGCCCGGCTGCGTGGCCGGCTGGGGAGCCTCGGGCGCGTCGGCGGCGGTCCCATCAGGGTCACCCGCAGGCATGTGTGCGCTCGAGGGGTCGGCTACGGGATCGGGTTGGGCATCGGTCACGTTCGGACTCCAGAGGTGGCGAGCGGCAACACCGCGAGGATGGCCTCGCGCTGCCGGCAGAACGCGCAGGTGTCGGTGGTCGTGGGCATCGCACAGCTCGCGCACGCCCGCAGTTCGCGTTGGACCCCGGCGTCGTCCTGATCGACGAACCGGTCGGCGACCCGCTCGAGGAAGCCGAAGACGAACTGGGCCTTCAGTCCCGGGGAGGCCGCCTCCAACAGATCGAGCGCAGCCTTGAGTTCGTGCCCGGTGTTCCCGTCGACGAGCGGGCACTCCTCGACGACGTAATCGATGCCCCGAACCACGCAGTAGGCCGCACTCTCGCGCTCCGAGAGCCGGAACATCGGCTTGCACTTGCGTCGTTGGTTGACCGCGCGGGCGGCCAGCACCGGACGCTGCCGGGCGAGGAAGCCCTCGTTCCACCGCAGGACGTTGCCCAGCAACGTGGCGGCCTCGTCGTCGAGGTTGTGGCCGGTGAGCAGCACGTCGTAGTCCTGCTCGACCGCGACCTGGTCGAACACGTACCGCTTGGACAGTCCGCACACACCACAGGTCGACCGGCCGGTGGCGTCGGAGCCCGACGGGGTCGAGTAGCCGTAGCGTTCGGCGAGGTCGACCACGTGCAGCGTCAGACCTCGTGCGGTCGCGAAGGCCTCACACACCCGTTGGCTGCGCGAGGAGTACCCACCGATCCCGAGGCCCACGTAGAGCCCGTCCACGTCGTAGCCCATGGCGAGCAACGCGTCCCACAACGCGAGCGAGTCCTTCCCCCCGGAGACGGCGACGAGCAGCCGCTGCCCGTAGTGGAACATCCGCTCACCGGTCGGACGGTCCGGCGGTCGGTCGATCGCCTTGCGGATCTGGTTGTGCACGTGGTCGGCGAGGTGCGTCGAGCACCAGGCCGCACGATGTCGTGGCTCCTCGTGCACGGCGGGAGCACGACACACCGCACACCGCGGCGCACCGTCGGCGCCACCCGAGATCACCGGACGGACCTCCACCTCGGTCGCGGGGAGCAGCAGCCGGTCGGCGGTCAGCAGCTGCGCCTCGTGGATCACCAGCACCGTGTGCGGGAGGAGGTCGAGGCCGTCGAGCAGTTCACCGACGGTGCAGGGAGCGGGGGCCTCGACGGTCCGGTCCGGGTTGCGCAACCTGACCCGCACCGTGCCGGAGGCGGAGGGCTCGTTGCTCACCGGCCGACCCCGCCGAGTTCGTGTTCTCGCGACGAGCCAGCCGTCGCAGGCGCGGTCGGGCCGGCGAGCTCGTCCGGCTCGTCGGCGGGCACGACCACCGGCTCGCCGCTCGGCAGGTGGATCTCGGTGCCACGGACCCGGATGGTGAGCGGCTCGCCCTCGGTGACCTCGAAGGTGAGGTCGTCGTGGGTGAGATCCACGACCAGTTGCCGGTCGTGGAAGCGGAGGTTGAAACGCAACCGATCCCACGGCGCGGGCAGGCGCGGATCGAACGACAGATCGCCGTGGAAGTCGCGCATCCCCCCGAACCCGTAGGCCAGCGTCATCCACACCCCGCCGGTCGAGGCGATGTGGACCCCGTCGACGACGTTGCCGGCGACGTTGGCCAGGTCCATCAGCAGCGCGTACTGGAAGTACTCGAGGGCCTTCTCCTCGTAGCCGATCTCTGCGGCGAGGATGGCCTGGACGCAGGCCGAGAGCGACGAGTCCCCGGTGGTCAGCGGATCGTAGTAGTCGAAGTTGCGGCGTTTCTGCTCCTCGGAGAACTCGTCGCCGAGCAGCACCATCGCGAGCACCACATCCGCCTGCTTGATGACCTGATGGCGGTAGATCGTGAGCGGGTGGTAGTGCAGCAGCAGCGGGTAGTGGTCACGCGGGGTGTGTTCGAAGTCCCACACCTCCTTCTCCAGGAAGTTGTCGTCCTGGGGATGGATGCCCCGCTCCGCGTCGTAGGGGATGTACATCGCGTCGGCGGCCCGCTGCCAGGCGAGGACCTCGTCGTCCTCCAGTCCCGTGTCGTGGACCAACCGCGCGTAGGCCGTGGCATCGTCCTCACGCAGCCAGAGCACCACCTCGACGGCGTAACGCAGGTTGGCCCGCGCCATGAGGTTGGTGAAGGCGTTGTCGTTGACCACGGTGGTGTACTCGTCGGGTCCGGTCACGCCGTGGATGTGGAAGGCGCCCGTGGTCGGCCCGTAGAACCCGAGGCTCGACCACAGCCGGGCGGTCTCGACGAGGATCTCCGCCCCGACCTCCTTGAGCAGCTCCTTGTCCCCACGCACGTCCACGTAGCGCTTGATGGCGAAGGCGACGTCGGCATCGATGTGGTACTGCGCGGTCCCCGCGGCGTAGTACGAGGAGGCCTCCTCGCCGTTGATGGTGCGCCAGGGGAACAACGCGCCCTCGAGCGAGAGCTCGTCCGCCCGGTCACAGGCCAGCGGCAACATCGAGTGACGGAAACGCAGCAGGTTGCGGGTGACCCGCGGCTCGGTGTAGGTCAGGAACGGGGCCACGTAGACCTCCGTGTCCCAGAAGTAGTGCCCCTCGTAGGCCTGACCGGTCAGGCCCTTGGCCGGGATCCCGGCGGTCTCGGCCCGGGCGGAGGCCTGCACCAGCTGGAAGATGTTCCACCGGATCGCCTGCTGGACGCGGCGCGGGCCCTCGACCTGAACGTCGGCGCGGGCCCAGAAGTCCGCGAGGAACGCCTCCTGGGACGCCTGCAACGCGCCGTAGCCGTCCCGCATCGCGCGGTCGAGGCTCCGGGAGGCACGGTCGACCAGCTCCGGCGGCGGCACCGACCTCGACGTGTGATAGGTGAAGAACTTGGTGATGCGGATCGGGACGCCGGCCTTCGCATCGATCGTGAACACCGCCTTGCTGAGGTCCTCGGACCAGGTCCGCTGGGCGGTCCAGCTGTTGTCGGTCTCCACGACGTGGTCCATGCCCACCCCGAGCGTCATCCTCGAGTTGGTGGTGCGGTAGCCGGTCACCACCCGGTGCGCGTCGTCGTAGTGGTCGGTGGCGTTCAGGACCCGATGGCCGAACGACTTCGCCCGACGCGGGTCACTGCCGCCGCCGTTCCTGGGCTCGTCGACCGCCCGCGCGTCCTGACGGTTGAGCAGCTGGGAGGAGATCACCACGGGGGCATCGAGATCGACGGTGAGCTCGTAGGAGATCGCGCCCAGATGACGATGCTCGAACGAGACCATCCGCTCGGATCGGATGTGCACCTGCTTGCCGCCGGGTGTGGACCAGTTCATGTCGCGTTTGAGCACGCCCTCACGGAAGTCGAGTCCGCGGTCGTAGTCGGTGATCCGCGCGGTGGGCAGGAACAGGGGTTCGTCGTCGACGTAGAGCTTCATCAACGTCGCATCCGGAGCATTGACGATCGTCTGGCCGGTGCGCGCGAAGCCGAAGGCCTCCTCGGCGTGCACGATCGGCCAGGTCTCGTGGAAACCGTTGAGGAAGGAGCCCGCCTCGATCGACGGTCGGCCCTCTTCGAAGGTCCCCCGGATCCCGAGGAAACCGTTCGAGAGGGTGAAGACCGTCTCGGCATTGCCCATCCACGACGGCGAGAAGCCCGTCTCGTGGATGCGCCACTCGTGGGCGGGGAACAGGTGCTCCGGCGGTAGGCGGAGATCGCGTGGCAACATCGGGAACAGACCTCGAGGGTGCGTTGTGGCAAGAGCGGGGTGCGTGAGGGCAGGATGTCCAGCCGACGCTAGTGGTCCCCGCCGTGGGTGTCGCGCCGGGCCGCGCCCGGCCAGGACCGATCCGTTCGACCGATCACGCGCTGAGGGCACGAGCACCGCACCGGTGCCGCCCTACCGGGCGGGCTCCGGCGACTCAGTCGGCGTAGGCGACCTGGCAGAAACCGTGGTTGCAGTAACCGCCGGGGTTCTTGGCGAGGTACTGCTGGTGCTCGCCCTCGGCCCAGTACAACCCGGCCAGGGGTTCGATCGTGGTGGTGATGGTCCCGAACCCGTTCTCGCTGAGCTTGGCCTGGTAACGCTCCAGGCTGGCGCGGGCGATCGCCGCCTGCCGCTCGGTGGTGGTCAGGATGATCGAGCGGTACTGCGTCCCGATGTCGTTGCCCTGACCCATGTGTTGGGTCGGATCGTGGTTCTCCCAGTACGAGGCGAGCAGCCCGTCGAGGTCGATCACCTCCGGGTCGTAGACGACCCCGGCGATCTCCGCGTGCCCGGTCTGTGCGGTGCACACCTCGCGGTAGGTCGGATTGGCGGTGTGACCGCCCGCGTAGCCCACGAAGGTGGTCCAGACGCCTGGTAGCGACCAGTACAGCCGCTCCACGCCCCAGAAGCACCCGGCGCCCAACACGAGCAGCTCGTGACCCTCCGGCCACGGCGGAGTGATCGGACGCCCGGTGACGTAGTGGGTCTCCGCGGTGCGAACGGGGGTCTCACGCCCGGGCAGGGCCTCGTCGGGGCCCACCAAACGGGTCTTTCCGCGTCCGAACATCACGTTCCTCCTGAGCCGATACGAACCCGTGCCGCGTGGCGAGCAGCGTCGCACCGGAAACGTCTTCGGGCGATGGCCACCAAGGTAGGGCGGCGCAGCGGGACCGTAGGCACCTGGCCCGGCGCCGCGCGGCGCGTGCACCCGCGGCCACGAGCCCCGCGGAGGCGCCAGGACATCCGACCATCACCTGGCGCGATCGAGTCCATTACACCGGGGACCAGGGACCACCGACCGGGTTGCGCCCTTCGGATCGGCGGTCCGGACCCATGATGGCGCACCCAGCCCTACCCCGCACTTCCCGCCGCCCCCGCACCACCCGCCACGGGTCCCGAGGCGTGAGCCCGCACTGTGGTCCAACGACGAGGGAGCCATGAGCGAGTCCTTGACCGTTCCCGAGGTGGACACGATCGTGGTCGGGGCCGGACTGGCCGGGCTGGTCGCAGCGCGCAGTCTCGAGCGGGCCGGTCGCTCGGTCATCGTGCTGGAGGCCCGGGACCGGGTCGGGGGACGCATCCTCAACGTCGAGGTCGACGGCACCGTCCTCGAAGCCGGCGCACAGTGGATCGGTCCCACCCAGGACCGCGTCCAGGCGCTCGCCGACGAGCTCGGCGTGAGGACCTACCCCGCCTACGACCACGGCTCCCCGCTGCTGGAACTCGGTGGGGCACGCCATCGGATGCACGGCCTGGCACTGCCGATCGGACCCATCGCCACCATCGACCTGCTTCGCGCCATGCGGCGGCTGTGGCGGACGGCGGGCTCGGTCCCGATCGGGCGCCCTTGGCAGGCCGAGGATGCCCGCGCGATGGACGCGGTCACCTTCGCCGACTGGATGGACACCCACCTCACCACGCGCGACGCCCGGGCGCTGGTCCTCGCCGGCTTCCGGCTGGTGTTCGCCGACGAGCCCGAACGTGTCTCGCTGCTGCACGTCGCGCACCATGTCCGCTTCGCCGGAGGGGTCCGACGCCTGGTGGCCGCGACGGGCGGTGCGCACGAGTCGCGGTTCGTCGGGGGGTCCGGGCAGCTACCGCTCCGCCTCGCCGACGAACTGGGGGGCCGGATCCGCCTGGGGCAACCGGTGAGCCGCATCGTCCAGAGCGACGACCACGTCACCATCGGAACCCCGTCCGGGGAGCTCACCGCGCGACGCGTGGTGGTGGCGGTCCCACCACGCATGGCGGCCGACATCGAACACCGACCGCCGCTACCCGCCGCCCGGCACGTGTTCGAGCGCGAGGTCCCGCTGGGGCGGGTGATCAAGATCCAGACGACCTACGACGAGCCGTTCTGGCGTCGCTACCGGCTGTCGGGTCAGTTGCTCGGTGACGACGGGCCGGTCGGTGTGACGTTCGACAACACACCTCCCGACGGACGCCCAGGGGTGCTGCTCGGGTTCGTCATCGGCGACGCGGCGAGCCGGCTCGGGGGGTTGCCCGCACCCGAACGGCGACAACGCGTCCTCGCCCACCTGGCCCGCACCTTCGGACCGCGCGCCGGGAGCCCACGGACCTACACCGAACACGACTGGCAGGCCGAGACCTGGACCCGGGGCGGCTACTACGGGCTGATGCCACCCACCGTGTGGACCCGGTCGGGGGAGGCCGCACGCGAGCCGGTGGGCCGGGTGCACTGGGCGGGCACCGAGACCGCCGAGCGCTGGTTGGGTTACATGGACGGCGCTGTGGAATCCGGCCTGCGCGCCGCTGCCGAGATCGTCCGGGCCGAGGACGAGGCCTCCGCACCGCAGGAGATCGACCTACGTGACGAACGGGACGGCACGAACATCGTCATCCACCTCGACGACATCCCGGACGTGCAACGCTGAGCACGGCGGGTCCGCCCGCCCGCCGTACCGGCCGTACCCGTCGGGCGCCGCCGGGTACGGAGGCCGTTCATCAATCGATCAGCGCACGCCGCATCAGGCGGACCGCCAGCAACCAGGCGACGACGTCGAAGCCGACCACCACGGCGATGTGGACGAACACCATCGGGGTCATGCCGGTGCCGAAGGTGACCACGCGCAACAGCTCCACCAGGTGGTAGACGGGGTTGCTCAGCGCGAGGGCCTCCATCGGGCCGGGGAGCCCGTCGATGGGGAAGAAGGTGCCGGCGACGACGTACATGGGCACGATGACGCCGACGATGATCATGTCGAAGCTGTGGGTCGAGCGGATCAACGCGCCGAACGCCGCGCCCGCACAGGCGAAGCCGAAGGCCGCCACCACGGTGATCACCGGCACGAGCACCACGCTGGCGGCCGGCCTGACCCCGAAAGCGATCGCCACCCCGACGGTCGCGACCCCGACCGCGGTGGCCCGCAGCGCGTTCCACGCCGCCTCACCGGTGACCAGTTCCGGGATCGACAGCGGTGCGGCCAACAGACCGTCGTAGAGCCGCTGTTCCTTACGGCGGAAGTAGCCGTTGATGAGTGCCGGGAAGATCGACGAGAACAGCGCGCCGATCGCCACGGCGCCCGTGGCGATGAAATCGAGGTAGGCGAGACCCGCGACCTCCGCGACCAACGCCCCGAAGCCGAACCCGAACGCGACGAACAGGATGACGGGTTCCAGGATGGAGCCGAACGCGGTCGTGAACCACACGCGCCGGAACACCGTCCACTCGCGCCACAGGACGGCCGTGACGCCCGAGACCATCCCCGGACGACGACGGTGCCCGGCGGTGCCGGACCCGGGCAGCGGGCCGCCCCGGTCCGGGCGCGCGCGGGCGACCGTGGCACCGGGCGCGTCGGTCACCGACCGGCGCTCACCTCGGACCGTCTCACCTCGGATCGTCTCACCTCGGATCGTCTCGGGGGTGGGCTCGGTCATGTCAGCTCCTCCCCCGTCAGCACGACGAACACGTCCTCGAGGGTCGCGGCGCGCCGCCGGCCGGGCCCGAGGTCCTCGGCACGCAACCCGCCGTCGGTGCGGACATCCAACCGTTCGATGCCGAGCACCGCCACACTGGTCCCCACGTGGCGGGCGGTGAGCGCTGCCGCTCGCGCACGGGCGGCGACCTCGGTGAGGGTCGCCGGGCTGCCCCAGACCTCGTAGACGGTCTCGCCCACGAGATCCGCGATCAGCTCGTCGGGGGGGCCCTGCGCGACGATCCGGCCCTGGTGCATGATGGCGACCTCGTCGGACAGCCGCTCGGCCTCCTCGATGTAGTGCGTGGTGAGCACCACCGTGGCGCCCTCGGCCCGGATCAGCCCGATCTGGCTCCAGAGCTGCTGGCGGACCTGCGGGTCGAGGCCGACCGTCGGCTCGTCCAGCAGCACCAGTTCGGGGCGGTGCATCAGGCCCCGGGCGATCAGCAGCCGGCGGCGCATCCCGCCCGAGAGGTGCTCGGCGATGTCGTCCGGGCGGTCCTCGAGCGTGGCCAACGCCAGGCCACGCGCGATCGCCGACGGTCGGGCGCCCCGGGGGATGCCGTACAGCCGGGCGGAGACCTCGAGGTTCTCCGCGACCGTCAGTTCGTCATCGAGGTTGTCGACCTGGGGCACCACACCGCAGCGGGCACGGATCTCCTTGGACCGCGCCGGCATCGACAGACCGAGCACCTCGATGTCCCCGGCGTCCGGCACGGCCTGACCGGTCAGCGTGCGCATCAGGGTCGACTTGCCGGCGCCGTTGGGCCCGAGCAGCCCGAAGCAGACCCCCGTGGGGATCGTCAGCTCCAGCTCGTCGATGGCGGTCAGGGAACCGAAACGTTTGACGACCCCGCCGAGCCGGATGGCGGGTCCGGCGGCGGTCAGGAGTCGCGCAGGGAACGCAGGACGTACTGCAGGATGCCGCCGTGGCGGTAGTAGGTCGCCTCCCCGGGGGTGTCGATGCGGACCTTGGCGTCGAAGGTGGTGGCCCGGCCCTCGCCATCGGTCGCGGTGACGCTCACCGTGGCGGGGATCGATCCCTCGTTGAGCTCGGTGATCCCGGCGAGGTCGAAGGTCTCCTCGCCGGTGAGCCCGAGGTCGTCGGCCGACTGCCCGTCGGGGAACTCGAGTGGCAGCACACCCATGCCGATCAGGTTCGACCGGTGGATGCGCTCGAACGAGGTCGCGATCACCGCCGAGACGCCCAGCAGCAACGTGCCCTTGGCGGCCCAGTCGCGCGAGGATCCCGAGCCGTACTCCGCGCCGGCGAGCACGACCAGGGGGATGTTCTCGGCCTGGTAGCGCTCGGACGCCTCGTAGATCGAGGTGACTTCACCGCCGGCGGTGAAGTCGCGGGTGTAGCCGCCCTCGGTGCCCGGGGCGAGTTGGTTGCGCAGGCGGATGTTGCCGAAGGTCCCGCGGATCATGACCTCGTGGTTGCCGCGCCGCGAACCGTAGGAGTTGAAGTCCTTGCGCTCCACGCCGTGCGACTGCAGGTACTCGCCCGCGGGTCCGTCGGACTTGATCGCGCCGGCCGGGCTGATGTGATCGGTGGTCACCGAGTCACCCAGCTTCGCGAGCACCCGGGCGCCACGGATGTCGGTCACCGGCGAGGGCTCGGCGCCCATCCCGTCGAAGAAGGAGGGCTTGCGGATGTAGGTCGAGTCCGCCTCCCACTCGTAGGTGTCGCCCTCGGGGGTGGGTAGCGAGCGCCAGTTGTCGTCACCGTCGAACACCGAGGCGTACTCGTGGGAGAACATCTCGGTCTGCAACGCCTGGTTGACGACGGTCTGGATCTCCTGCGGGGAGGGCCAGAGTTCATCGAGCATCACCGGGTTGCCCTCGGCGTCGACGCCGATCGGCTCGGTGGTGATGTCGATGTCCATCGACCCGGCCAACGCGTAGGCGACCACCAGCGGCGGCGAGGCCAGGTAGTTCATCTTCACGTCCGGGTTGATGCGACCCTCGAAGTTGCGGTTGCCACTGAGCACCGACACCACCGCGAGGTCGTGGTCCTGCACGGCCTTGCTGACCTCCGGGATCAGCGGCCCGGAGTTGCCGATGCAGGTCGTGCAGCCGTAGCCGACGAGGTTGAACCCGAGCTTGTCGAGGTAGGGGGTCAGCCCGGCGCGGTCGTAGTAGTCCATCACGACCTTGGAGCCGGGTGCGAGGGTCGTCTTGACCCAGGGCTTGCGTCCCATGCCGCGATCGACGGCGTTCTTGGCCAACAACGCGGCGGCGATCATCACCGACGGGTTGGAGGTGTTGGTGCACGAGGTGATCGCGGCGATGGTGACCGCACCGTGATCGAGTTCGAAGCTGGAGCCGTCGGCCAGGGTGACCGGCGTGGGCTTGCGCGGCCGTCCGTTGGGGGTGCGCGAGGGCTCCGTGGCCGGTGCGGGCGCCGGGTCGGTTGCGGCGCCCGGCGCGACCGGGTCCGAGGCCGGGAAGGTCGACTCGACCGCCTGATCGAGCCCCCGCGGCTCCTGGACGGTGTAATCCTTGAGCGCGACACGGAACGCATCCCGCGCGGAGCTCAGATCCACCCGATCCTGCGGACGCTTCGGTCCGGCCAGCGACGGCACGACGGTGGACAGATCGAGCGAGAGCGTCTCGGAGTACTCCGGGTCGCGCTCCGGGTCGTGCCACAGGCCCTGGGCCTTGCTGTAGGCCTCGACCAGCGCGACCTGCTCCTCGGAACGGCCCGTGAAGGCGAGGTAGCGCAGCGTCTCGTCATCGATCGGGAACATCGCCGCGGTCGAGCCGTACTCCGGGGACATGTTGCCGATCGTGGCCCGGTTGGCCAGCGGCACCGCCCCGACGCCCGGCCCGTAGAACTCGACGAACTTGCCGACCACACCGTGCTCACGCAGCATCTGGGTGATGGTCAGCACCAGGTCGGTCGCGGTGGCACCCGGGGGCATCTCGCCCTCGAGCTTGAACCCCACCACGCGCGGGATCAGCATCGACACCGGCTGACCGAGCATCGCGGCCTCGGCCTCGATGCCACCCACACCCCACCCGAGCACCCCCAGGCCGTTGACCATCGTGGTGTGCGAATCGGTGCCGACCAGCGTGTCCGGATACGCCCGGCGCACCCCGTCCTCGCCTTCGTCGCTGAACACCACCCGCGCGAGGTACTCGATGTTGACCTGGTGCACGATGCCGGTCCCGGGCGGCACCACCTTGAAGCCGTCGAAGGCCTCCTGGCCCCACCGCAGGAACTGGTAGCGCTCCCGGTTGCGTTCGTACTCGAGTTCGATGTTGCGCGCCAGCGCACCCTCGACCCCGAACACGTCGGCGACCACCGAGTGGTCGATCACCAGCTCCGCCGGGACCAGCGGGTTGATCTTCGAGGGATCGCCACCGAGATCGACCATCGCCTCACGCATCGCCGCGAGGTCCACGACGGCCGGTACGCCGGTGAAGTCCTGCAGGATCACCCGCGCCGGGGTGTACTGGATCTCGATCGACGGATCGGCCGACGCGTCCCAGGCCGCCAACGCCCGGATGTCGTCGGCGGTGGTCAGCAGCCCGTCCTCGTTGCGCAGCAGGTTCTCCAGCAACACCTTCAGACAGAACGGCAGGCGCTCCGTGCCCTCCACGGCATCGAGCCGGAACACCTCGTAGGCATGCGCACCGACCTGCAACTCGGCCTTCGCGCCGAAACTGTCCTGGCTCGTCGAGGCACTCGTCACAGCGGTCTCCTGAACATCCGGGGATCGGGTCTCTGACCGTCCACACTACCCGACCACGTGTCGCGGCTTCCTCGCCGGTGAGGCCCTTCCGGCCGCTAGCGTGCCGTGCCCCGGCGCCACTCGGCGCCCCCCGCGAAGGCGGCGTCACCGTGGCCGAGACCGTCCCCGCACTGCACCTGTCGTCGGCTCCCTACCGCCTCGCGCTCGCGGGTACCGTCGGCCGGCTCCGCGCCGATCGGCGTTCCGGTGGGCCGGCGACCGCGTTGCGGCTCCGCGAGCTGCCCCGTCCCCCACGGCCCTCCGGTTGGGTGCGCATCGCCCCGGACCTGGCCGGCATCTGTGCCTCCGACCGGGCGACGCTGAGGCTCGCGATCGGACGTCCCGTGCTGGCCTTCAGCGGCTTGCCGAGGGCGGGCATCGTGCCGGGCCACGAGGTCGTGGGCACGGTGCTCGCCGCCGACCGCGGCGCCGGCGTCCAGGCGGGCGACCGGGTCGTTCCCGAGCCGCTGCTGGCCTGCACCCACAAGGGGTTGCCGGGCTGCGCCCGCTGCACGGCGGGTGACAGCCACCGCTGCGCGCACCAACCCGACGCCGGGACGGCCGAGCCCGGGTTCGGCTTCGGGTTCCACGCCCACTTCGGAGGCGGCTGGTCGACCGAACTCGTGGTCCCGGGCGACCGGGTCCACCGTGTCGCCGATCACCTAGACGACGCGACCGCGGTGCTCGTCGAACCCACCGCCGTCGCCGTGCACGCCGTGCTCCGCGACGCCCCGGCGCCGGGCGAGCGCGCGCTGGTGATCGGCCCGGGGACGATCGGGTTGTCGCTGGTGCACGCGCTCCGGGTCCTGACCCCGTACGTCGAGATCCTGGTCGCCGGGCTGAACGACGCGACCGATGCGTTGGCCCGTCGGGCCGGCGCCGCCGCCCTGGTCCACGGCGCCCGGGAGCGTCTGCTCGCCGAGGTGGCCACCCACCTCGGATCACGCATGCGGGGCGGTCGACTGTCCGGCCCGGTGCTCGACGACGGCGTCGACGTCGTCTACGACTGCGTGGGCTCGGCGCAGACGATCGACGACGGGTTGCGTGTCCTGCGTCCGGGCGGGCGGTTGGTGCTGTTGGCGACCGCGGCCCGACGCACCATCGATCTCTCCCTGGCCTGGCACCGCGAGCTGACGATCCGGGGCAGCGGCTACTACGCGGTCGAGCAGGTGCTGGCCGGCGCCGGGATCCCCGCCGGGCGGCGGCGGGCCGTCGCCATCGCGATGGAGGTCCTGGCGGAGGTCCGACCCGGACACCTCGTGACCCACCGTTTCCGGCTCGACCAGGCGCGCGACGCGCTGGCGGTCTCCGCCGCCGGGCCCGCCGCCGGTGCGGTGAAGGTCGTGTTCGAGCCCCAGCGTCCACCCGGGGCCACCAGTGCCTGAGGCCACCCGGCCCGGTGGCACTGGCGAGGCCGGCGAGCACACCTCTAGGCTCGGGTGGCGCCCGATCGGTTGACCACCGCATCGCGAACTCCCACCACCCGTCAGCTCCCACCCGCATCCACCTCCAGCCGCTCGGAGACACGCCATGCCAACCCTCGTCCTCGTCCGACACGGTCAGTCGCTGTGGAACCTCGAGAACCGCTTCACCGGCTGGGTCGACGTCCCGTTGACCGCCCTCGGCAAGCAGGAGGCCACGCGCGCCGGTGAGCGGCTGACGGGCCAGCACTTCGACGTCGCCTACACCTCGACGCTCATCCGGGCGCAGGAGACGCTCCGCCTGATCCAGGAGACGGCCGAGCTCGACCTGCCCGTCATCCGTGACCAGGCGCTCAACGAACGCCACTACGGCGACCTGCAGGGGCTGAACAAGGCCGAGACCGCCGCGCAGTACGGCGAGGAACAGGTCCACATCTGGCGGCGCTCGTTCGCCACACCACCACCGAACGGCGAGGCGCTCAAGGACACCGCCGCGCGCACGCTGCCGTTCTTCCAGCGCGCGATCATCGGCGACATCAAGCAGGGCAAGGACGTGCTGGTGGTCGCCCACGGCAACTCGAACCGTTCGATCGTGATGCAATTGGACGATCTCAGCGAGGACGAGGTGCTCTCGCTGGAGCTCGGGACCGGCATCCCCCTGGTCTACGACCTGACCGTCGACGGCGAGGTCGAGGGCAAGCACACCCTCGAGTAGGTGATCGAGGAGCGATGGGTGCCCGGGTTGCGGGCCGGTATCGGCGGACGCCGGGAGCCCGGACCGGTCTCGCTACCCTCGCAGGACCCGACAGCACGTCACGACCAGGAGCGGTGCGAGGTGTTCGAGCCAGCGAAACCGGGTCTCGGATGGGGTGTGCTGCACCTCATGCTGAAGGTCGACCATGCGGCGGTGCCCGCGCTCCCCGACGGCTCAGCGAAACAGTTCGCCACCGTCCTGGAACAGTGGCAGGAACGGCTGCAGCTCCACGTCTTCTCCACGCTGGGGCACAAGGCCGACGTGATGCTCATGGCGCTGTCCGAGGACCTCACACAGCTCCGCGCGCTGCAGACGGATGTCGCCGCGACGGCGGCCGCACCCGCGATCTCGCTGGAGTGGTCGTATCTGTCGCTCACCGAGGGATCGGAATACACCTCCACGCCCGAGCGCTACCGCGAGGAGATGGCCGAGAAGGGCGTGACCGGCAACGAGCTCGACCGCCGGGTCGAGCAGTTCGCCGAGCGGATGGAGAAGTACACGGAGGCGAAGCTGCACCCGCAGATGCCCGACGACTGGCAGCTGCTGTGCTTCTACCCGATGTCCCACCGCCGCGAGGGCAGCGACAACTGGTACGCCCTCGACTTCGAGGAGCGCAAGCGCCTGATGGCCGAGCACGGCAGGAGCGGCCGGGCCTACACCGGTCGCGTGCTGCAGCTGGTGTCGGCGTCGACCGGCCTGGACGACTGGGAGTACGGCGTGTCGCTGTTCGCCCACGACCTCACCGACGTCAAGTCCATCGTCTACACGTTGCGCTACGACGAGGCGTCGGTGCGCTACGCGGAGTTCGGTCCGTTCGTGATCGGCGTGCGCCGGGAGCCCACCGACCTGGTCACCGAGATCGGGCTCGACCGACGGGCGTGAGCGCGCCGGCGCAGCTCGAGGTGAGCCTCGCCCGCCAGCTGGAGACGCACCTGCCCGGCGACGAACACGAAGCACGTTCGTTGCGCCGTATCCGCCGCCTGATCGACTGGCTGCCCGAGCCACTCGACGAACATGCCGACCCGACCCACGTGACCGGCTCCGCCATCGTGCTCGACGGAGCCGGTCGTGTGCTGCTGCACCGACACAAGCGGCTGGGCATCTGGCTGCAACCGGGAGGCCACCTGGAGGCCGGCGAACGTCCCTGGGACGCCGCGGTCCGCGAGACGCGCGAGGAGACGGGCATCGCGGCGGTCCACCCGGGCACGGAACCCTGCCTGGTGCACGTCGACGTGCACCAGGGTCCGCGCGGCCACGTCCACCTCGATCTGCGCTACCTGCTGCGTGCCGATGGCGGCGCACCGTTCGCTCCGGGCCCGGGCGAGTCGAGCGCGGTCGACTGGTTCACCCCCGCGCTCGATCCGGGGTTGGCCGATGCCTCGCTCCGGGCCGCGGTGCTGGCCGCCCGACATCGCTGACGCGCGAGCGTGGCACGCCCCGCGCGCAGCGGCTCCGGGCGGGGGAACGTCCTCGCGCCGACGGACCTCCGCGCGGGACGGGCCCTTCCGGGCTCAGAAGAGCCGGGGATGCAGCTCGTCCTCACCCCGGAGCGCGCCGACGTCGACCTCGACCCAGCCGATGCCCCGGGACTCCGCCAGAACCCGCGCCTGGGGCTTGATCGTGGTCGCCGCGAACAGACCCCGCACCGGCGCGATCAACGGGTCCCGCTGCATCCGTTCGAGGTAACGCGTCAGCTGCTCCACCCCGTCGATCTCCCCGATGCGCTTGATCTCCACGGCCACCGCGGCCCCGGCCTGGTCGCGGCAGAGCAGGTCGACCGGACCGACATCCGTGCGGAACTCGCGCTGCACGAACCGCAGACCCGGCTCGAGGTGCTCGGGGGGATCGGCGAGCAGGACCTGCAACTCCTTCTCGACCCCGTCGAGCGTCAGCCCACGTTCGGTGTCGAGGGGGTAGGTCACGTCCTCGAGGACCTCCTCCAACTCGATCACCAACCGCTCGCCCTTCGGGTTGGTCACCGTCCAACGTTCCGCGGTCTCCTGCAGGTGGTTGGGCGCGTTCATCCAGTTGACCGGCTTGTACGCGCCCACGTCGGCATGGATGGCCACGCAGCCGTCGGCCTTGACCATCAGCAGACGGACCGCCGACGTCAGGGTGGACGACAGGCGGCCGTCGTAGGTGGCTGAGCAACGGGCGATGAGCAGGCGCATGCGCGGACCGTAGCGACCGCGTCACCGGCGGGGAAGCCGGCCCGCAGCTGCGGTAGTCTCGGAGGCTCGGCCGACGGCGTCGAGCCACCATGCGCATCGTCAACGCGCGCCTCGGCCGATCGCCCGGACTCGTCCCGGCGTGTGCATCCCGCGCGGGTCGCGCACGCCCTCCCCCACCAACCCCTCGTGAACGGAGCCCCCATGGCGCTTCAGGTCGGTCTCGTAGGCCTGCCCAACGTCGGCAAGTCGACGTTGTTCAACGCCGTGTCCCAGGCCGGGGCGGAGGCCGCGAACTTCCCGTTCTGCACGATCGACCCGAACATCGGGGTCGTGGCGGTGCCCGACGTGCGTCTGAACCGGTTGACGGAACTCGCTGGCTCGAAGAAGACCATCCCCACGGCCATCGAGTTCGTGGACATCGCCGGGCTGGTCGCGGGGGCCTCCAAGGGCGAGGGACTCGGCAACCAGTTCCTCGCCCACATCCGCGAGGTCGACGCGATCTGCAACGTGGTCCGCTGCTTCGAGGACGACGACATCATCCACGTCAGTGGCACCGTCGACCCGGCCCGCGACATCGAGATCATCACCACCGAACTCGCGCTCGCCGATCTGGCCACCGTGGAGAAGCGGCTCGAGCGAGCCAACCGCGCCGCACGCACCGGCGACAAGGACGTCGTGCGTGAACGGGACCAGATCCTGGCCCTGCGCGACCACCTCGGCGAGGGGCTCGTGGCACGCACCTTCCCCGGCGAACTCTCCCCCACCGTCACCCGTGAGCTGTCGTTGCTGACCGCGAAACCGGTCCTCTACGCCGCCAACGTGGCCGAGGACGAACTGCCGGAGGGCAACCACCACGTCGACGTCGTGCGCAAGCTCGCCGAGGAGGAAGGCGCCGAGGTGGTGGTCATCTCCGCGCAGGTCGAAGCGGAACTCGCGGAACTCGACGGCGATGAACGCGAGGAGTACCTCGAGTCGCTGGGCCTGGAGCGTTCCGGCCTGGAGCGACTCATCGAGCGCGCGTACCAGCTGCTCGGGCTCCTGACCTACTTCACCGCCGGTCCGGAGGAATCCCGTGCCTGGACGGTGCCCGGTGGCTCCACGGCCCCACGCGCCGCACGCGAGATCCACACCGACTTCGAGCGGGGGTTCATCAAGGCGGAGGTCATCGCCTTCGAGGACTACGACCGACTCGGCACCGAGGCTGCGGCCCGCGACGCCGGGCGACTCCGTATCGAGGGCAAGGAGTACATCGTCGCCGACGGCGACGTCATCCATTTCCGATTCAACGTCTGAGTCGTTCGACCCGAACGGTTCCGCGCCCGTCTCCCCCATCCCGACCACAGGATCATCACCATGAGCCGCACCGAGCCGATCACCCGCTTGGAGGTGGCCGCCTGCCCGACCCACCGCATGGACGTTCGCCACTACTCGCCGTTCGCCGTGGGCTGCGCGTGCCTCAGCGAGGAGCGTCGCGCCGAACTCGGGCGGCGTCTCGAGGCCGCACGCGCGGAGGGAAACCCCCTGGCCGAGATGGTGGAGTGACCCGGCCGCGGTGACCGGCGGCGACGAACGACGGACGCAAGAGCACATCCCGGAACCGGAACGGTCCCGGCACGAATGTCGAGCAACGAGGATCACCGTGGCACGCAATGGACTGGGCGGTCGCATCGACCGTGGCTCGCGTCTGGCGCGCACCGGCTTCAAGGGCGCGTCGGGGATGGCCGGCGCGCGGGCTCGCAAGATCACCGGCACGGAGCGGGATCCCAACGCCCACCACGAGGAGATGGCGGCCAACCTCGCCGAGGTGCTCGGCGACATGAAGGGCGCCGCGATGAAACTCGGGCAGTTGCTCAGCTTCGTCGACCTCGATCTCCCTGCTGACGTCAAGAACGTCTACCACGACGCCTTGGCGCAGCTGCGCGATGCCGCCCCGGCGTTCGACCCCGGCGCCATCATCGAGGTCATCACCGAGGAGTACGGCGAGGGACCGGAGACGGTCTTCGCGTCGTTCGACCCGGAACCGCTCGCCGCTGCCTCGATCGGCCAGGTCCACGCCGCCAAGCTCCACGACGGCCGCGACGTCGTGGTCAAGGTGCAGTACCCCGGTGTGGCCGAGGCCGTGCGCGCCGATCTTCGCAACGCCGAATCCTTCGCGCCGCTCGCACGCTTCGTCGCACCCAACCAGGAGATCGAGCCCCTGCTCGACGAGTTGCGGGAACGCATCGACGACGAACTCGACTACGAGCGCGAAGCGCAGTACCAGCGGGCCTTCGCCACCCGCTACGAAGGCCATCCCTACATCCGGGTGCCCGACATCATCGGTGAGCTGTGCCGCAAGCGCGTCCTGGTCTCCGAACGCATCCACGGCGAGCGGTTCACCGACTTCGTCGATCACGCCTCGGAGCCGGACCGACAGCGGGTCGGAGAGATCGTCTTCCGTTACGCCTTCGGCTCCATCGGCCGCTTCCGGCTGTTCAACGGCGACCCGCATCCCGGCAACTACCTCGTCGAGGCGCCCGGCACCGCTGCCGACGGCGGCGTGCGTGTGGCCTTCCTCGACTACGGCTCCGTCAAGATGTTCACCCGGGAACGCTACGGATCGATGCAGCTGATCGAGCGGGCCATGGCCACCGGCGATCAGGACACCGCTCTCCTCGCGCTCCGCGACGCGGGCTTCCTGCCGCGCAACGCCGTGGTTGATGAACGGGCCGTCTACGACTGGTTCCGGCTCTACACCCGGGCCGTCGTCGAGGACCAGCCCTTCGTGTTCACCCCGGAGTTCGCGGCCGAGGTCATCCGTTCGACCACGGACCCGAAGAGCCCCTACCGCGACGTGCTGCGCAAGCTGAACCTGCCCTCCGACTACCTGATGCTCAACCGCATCCAGTGGGGCCTCAACTCGGTGCTCGGCAAGCTCGCGGCCGAAGGTGACTGGCGCGCCATCCGCGACGAGTACGTCCTGGAGGGCGCGGTGGCCGCAACCCCACTGGGCGAACTCGACGCCGCGTGGTGGGCCGACCGTGACCCGAGGGTCGATCCCCCGGCTTGAGCCGTGCACGCCCGGCGAGCCGTTCGTCGGCCTACCCCCGCAACTGCGAACGGATCACCTCGGTGAGGCCGTCCATCCGCTTGCGGTTGACGCCGAGATCCGAGGATCCGACCCGTGATGCCGAGCGGTAGTGGATCAGGCCGGCATCCTCGTCGACCTGGAACTCGACGTCGTCCTTGAACCGCAGGAGCCGTGAGGTCACCACCAACCGCACGTAACGCGCGTCCTGCTCCCGGATCTCTGCCCGCTCGAGCCCCTGCACCGCCACGAGCACCGCCGCCATCGCCTCGTCGGCGTCCGTGGTGAAGGCGACCGGCTCCGCGTGATGCTCGGCATCGTCGGGCGGCGCTTCGGTCGAGACGGCGTTGGGCGTCTTGGGTGGTGGGGCCATGCGCTGCTTGGACACGGGAGCGTTCCTGGCGGTCGACGTCGGATGGGGGCGAACCTGCTCGCGATCGAGGTTCGCCGCACGGACGCCACCGGACTGCCTCGGAGGCCTGGCACCCGCCTCGTCGACGGCCGCCGACCGCCCGGCAGTCCGCCGCCTAGCGCTGTTGCGCACCATAGATCGAGTCGATGAGCTCCTGGTACTTCTCACCGACCACGTCGCGCTTGACCTTCATGGTCGGGGTGAGTTCCCCGTCCTCGACGCTCAGATCCTGGGGCACGACCCGGAACTCCCGGATCTGCTCGGCACGGGACACCGCCTTGTTGGCCTCGTCGACGGCTTCCTGGAGCGCAGCCTGGAGGTCCTCGTCATCGGCGAGATCCTCCGGGCGGTCGCTCGACTTGCCGTGCTGCTCGGCCCATCGCGGCAGTTCCTCGGCATCGAGCGCGATCAACGCTCCGACGAACGGCTGCCCGTCACCCACCACCAGCGACTGACTCACCAGTCGGTGCGCACGCATACGGTCCTCGAGCACCGCGGGAGCGACGTTCTTGCCTCCGGCGGTGACGATGATCTCCTTCTTGCGACCCGTGATCTTCAGGTGGCCGTGACGGTCGAGTTCACCGAGGTCCTCGGTGTGGTACCAGCCGTCGTCGTCGAGGACCTTGCGTGTCTCCTCGTCGTTGTTGAGGTAGCCCTGGAAGACGTTGCCGCCCTTGACCAGGATCTCATCGTCGTCGCCGATACGGATGGTCACCCCGGGCAGCGGAGGGCCCACCGTGCCGATCTTGTAGCCATCGGGGCGGTTGACGGTCGCCGGGGCGGAGGTCTCGGTCAGGCCGTAGCCCTCCAGGACGGTGATGCCCATGCCCGCGAACGTGTGGCCGATGCGTTCCCCGAGGGCCGCGCCGCCCGAGACCGCGCATTCGACGCGGCCCCCCATGCCGTCACGGATCTTGGCGTAGACCAGCCGGTCGAACAGGCCGTGCTGGAGCTTGGTCGCGAGCTTGATCCGGCCTCTGGCCTCCTGGCGCGAGTACTGGCCGGCGACCTCGATGGCGTGGTCGAAGATCCTGCCCTTGCCTTCGTCCTGGGCCTTCTGCTGGGCACCGTTGAGGACCTTCTCGAACACCCGCGGAACGGCGAGCAGGAAGGTCGGTTCGAACATCGCGAGTTCGTCGCGAAGCTGGTCCAGACCGGTCGAGAACCCGAGCACGACGCCGGTGCGGATGACCACCACCTGGATGACCCGAGAGAAGATGTGCGCCAGTGGCAGGAACAGCAGCGTCGTCTTGCCCGGCTCGAGCAACGAGCCGAGGGCTCCGTTGGTCTGGGCGACGGTCCACACGAGGTTGTGGTGGGTGAGCACACACCCCTTCGGTCGACCCGTGGTGCCGGAGGTGTAGACGATGGTCGCGAGGTCGGCACCGGCGACCGAGGTGGCGCGTCGGTCGAGCTGCTCGTCGGTGACCTCGTCACCGGCGCGCTTGACCGTGTCCAGGGCACCCTCGTCGATCACGAAGCTGTGCTCGCACCCAGTGAGCCGATCGGCCACCGCGTCGTACTCTCGCTTCAGTTCCGCGGTGCCGCAGAAGATCGCCGCCGCCTCGGAATCGTGGACGATCCACTCGATCTGCTCGGCCGACGAGGTCTCGTAGATCGGGACCGTGACCGCGCCCGCCGCCCAGATCGCGTAGTCGAGCACGGTCCACTCCAGGCGGGTCGCCGAATAGACGCACACCCGCTGGCCGGCCTCGATCCCGAGCCCGATCAGCCCCTTCGCGACCGATCGGATCTCCTCGGTGAATCGCTCCATGGTCCACTCGACGAAGCGATCACCCTCGCGGTAGGCCACGGCGGGCCGTCGCGGGTGTTCACGGGCCGACTCCCAGAGCGAGGTCGTCAGGTTCTCCTCCGGCGCGACCTCCACCTCGTTCGGACCGGTCTGCTCCTGCATCACGTCTCCCTCATCTCGGCGGCTCACCCGATGACAGGCGTCTCCGCCTGCCGACGCAAGCGACGGCCCCGACCGGAGGGTCGGGGCCGTCGTGGTCGAACCCGGAGGCCGAGCCAGGAGCTCGAGGTGAGGGCGGTCTGCGAACGACCTAGCGCTTCACCCCGGAGTAGATGTCGTCGATGACGTCGCCGTACTTCTCGCCCACCACATGCCGCTTGACCGACATCTTCTGACTGAGCTCGACACCGACGGTGAAGTCCTCCGGCAGGATCCGGAACGTGCGGATGGATTCCGCCTTGGAGACCGCGTTGTTGGCTTCGTCGACCGCCTTCTGGAGCTCACCGCGCAGTTCCTCGTCGTCCACCAGGTCCGCGACCGACTTGCCGGACTTGCCGTGCGCCTCGGCCCAGGCCGGGAACGCCTCCGGGTCGACGGTGATGAGCGCGGCGATGAACGGCTGGTTGTCCCCGACGACCATCGACTGGCTGACCAGCGCGTGCGAGCGCATGCGGTCCTCGAGCACCGCGGGAGCGACGTTCTTGCCCCCTGCGGTGACGAGGATCTCCTTCTTGCGACCGGTGATGCGGACGTAGCCCTCGCCGTCGATCTGCCCGAGGTCGCCGGAGTGGAACCAGCCGTCGTCCTCGAGCACCTCCTTGGTGGCTTCCTCGTTGTTGTAGTAGCCCTGGAAGACATGGCCACCCTTGATCAACAGCTCGCCGTCGTCGGCGATGCGCACCGAGGCGCCCGGGAGCGGCTTGCCCACCGTGCCGATCTTGTTCGCCGAGGGCCGACCGATGCATGCGCCGGCGGTGGTCTCGGTCAGGCCGTAACCCTCCACGATGGTGATCCCGATGCCGCTGAAGAAGTGACCGAGCCGCTCCCCGAGCGCGGCACCACCGGACAGGGCGAAGCTGACGTTGCCGCCCATCGCCTCGCGCAGCTTGCTGTAGACGAGCTTGTCGAAGATGCCATGCAGCAGCTTGGTGCCGAACTTGACCTTCCCAGCCTCCCGCTGGCGCGAGAAGTCCTCGGCGACCTGGGCCGCCTTGTCGAAGATCTTGCCCTTGCCCTCCGCATGCGCCTTCTGCTGCGCGCCGTTGAAGACCTTCTCGAACACGCGCGGGACCGCCAGCAGGAAGTCCGGCTTGAAGAGCTTGAGTTCCTCGAGCAGCTGCGGGATGCCGGTCGAGAAACCGAGGATCACCCCGACGCGCACGCAGTTGGTCTGGATCACGCGGGCGAAGATGTGCGCCAGCGGCAGGAACAACAGGGTGCGCTTGCCCGGCTGGAAGAACTCCTTCTCCGCCTCGGAAACCTGCTCGGCCTCCCAGATGAAGTTGTAGTGGGAGATCACGCAGCCCTTGGGCCGACCGGTCGTCCCCGAGGTGTAGACGATGGTCGCGATGTCCGAACCGACCACCGACGAGGCCCGCGCCGACAGCTCGTCCTCGCTGATGTCCGCGCCCTGCTGCTTGAGCTCCTCCAGGGCACCGTCGTCGATCACCAGAGCGTGCTTGCACTCCGGGGTGTCGGCGGACACCGAGTCGTACTCCTTGCGCAGTTCGGCGGACTCGATGAAGATCGCCACCGAACCCGAGTCCGAGAGGTTCCACTGGACCTGCTCGGCCGACGAGGTCTCGTAGATCGGCACGCTGACGGCCCCGGCGGCCCAGATCGCGAAGTCGATGACCGTCCACTCGATGCGTGTCGAGGAGTAGATGGCGACCTTGTCGCCCTTCTCCACGCCGAGCGCCATCAGGCCCTTGGCGACGCCGCGGACCTCCTCGACGAACTGGCGGGTCGACCACTCGACGAACCGGTCCCCGACACG
>PWLR01000258.1 GCA_003558435.1 Nitriliruptoraceae bacterium
ACATCCGCCACGCCCTCGGCGAGGTCGTCCGTCGGCTCGAGCTGCCCTTCCTCGACCTGGTGGAAGCGGACATCCCCGCCGGAGACACCCAGACCCAACGGGTCGCCGCGTCCTCGCGGTACCTCGCCGACCACCTCGCCGAGGTGCCGGTCCACGTCATCCCCTGCACCGTCCAGCCGGTCGCAGAGGTCCGTGAGCTGTTCGCCGACCTCGGCTACGACACCGACCTGTGGAACATGGCCGCGTCCGCGGTCTACGGCGAGCTCTGGCCCGCCGCCTGGAGCTTCATGCTCGCACTGCGCAGCCGCGGACTCGGATCGTCGCTGACGATGATCCACCTCGGCGCAGAACCCCAGGTCGCCGAACTGCTCGACATCCCGCCGGACGTCTCCCAGGCCGGACTCATCCCGGTCGCCCACTTCCAAGGCGAGGACTTCCGCCCCGCCCGACGCCGCCCACTACACGAAGTGACCTACCACGACCGCTGGGGCCACCACCACTGCTGGCGAAGCGACGGCTCCTGATGCCCGCTGAGCGACGAGGCTTCGGAGCAGACGAGCTCGGGAATAGCTCCATATGGCGGCACCACCGTGCAATCACCGTCGTCGCCTCCCACGTTCCTGCGGGCAAGGACCGCAATGCGCGCGACGAGGTGGTACCCGCGCCGTAGCGTTCGAAGGCATCTCTTCCTGACGTCACCAGCCGCGCCGAAGTCCCCGCGATGCGCGCGGGCCCGATCGGTCAGCGGCGCGCAGCATCACTGCTACCCACGCCGCTGCCGAAGGGTTGTCGGGGGCCGAGTGAGTGGCCGGTGAGCTGCGCTCCATCACCCGGCGGCGGTCCGCTCCACACCCGTCCGTGCGTGCGAAGGAAGCCGTGACCTGTGCCAGTGAACCTCTCCTCGTGGTTCACCCGGCGCCAGCGACCGCTTCGAGGCATCACGGCCGCAGGGCCGGCCTCGATGGCGCAGATCGGTCGTTGGCCGGTCAGGCAGTCTCGTGGGCGCCTTCGAGGAAACCGATGAGCTCGCTGGCGACGGTGTCGGGTGCGAGCCCGGGCCCTGCATGACCTCCTGCGCCAGGCACGATCCGATTCTCGGCGTTCGGGGCATGCTCGGCCACGTGCCGGTTGCCGCGTTCGAACACGGGCATCGTGTGATCGCCTTCCAGCAGCAGGATGGGAACCGTGATCGTGGCCAGCAGGTCGGGGTCGGTCATGCTCGGGCCGGCCGGGTCGAGGTTTTCGAACAGGCGGAGATCGGCGGGCACGTCGGGTGCGGCGACCTCATGGAGTCCCTTGGCCATCATGGCGTCGAACTCATCATCGTCGCAGACCACGTCCATGAACAGCCGCGCAGCCTCCGCCGGGCGTCCCTGCTCCACCTCGGCGTTCATCTTCGCGACCGTGTCGCCGAAGATGCCCAAGAACTCCTCGTCCCACTCCTCGAGGACCGCCGGTTCGTAGGCGATGACCGACGACACCGCTTCGCCGGATGCCGCTGCACCAAGGGCCATCATCCCGCCCCCAGACCAGCCGAACATCGGTACGGGCTGCCCGATGCTGTTGACGAAGGCCAGCACGTCCTCGAGCAGACGCTCGCCGGTGAACTCCTCGCCGTTGGCGCTCAGGCCACGACCGCGCGTGCTCGGCAGGAAGCAGGTGTATCGGTCGCTCAGATAAGGCAGCATCTCCTCGAAGGCGGTCTCGCCGCTGAACAGCGCGCCGTGGAGCAGGACCAGCGGCGGGCCCTGCCCAACGACACGGCCGGCGATCTCGGTCCCGTCGGCCGAAACGGCCCGGTGGATTGTCTCGGTGCTCATGATGTGCTCCTCGGCTCATGCCGGCATGGCCATCAGTGCGCCAGCCGGCCTCCTTGAGCTCCAGGCCATCACGGCGTCACCCTCGCGGAGGTCGGCAGCGGGTGAACTCGGTCGCCGAACAACCCTCCCCGTCGGACGACACCACACCTGCAGCTCTTGTCTCGAGCACCCGCACACCCGCATCGCGGGCACCTCGCAGTTCATGTTGAGCATCACGTCCGAGCGTGTCAAGAGCCCCATCGAGCGCCGAGACAGGCGCCGCTCGCCGGACCCACGGTCGCTCCCGTCACCGCTCTGGGCCGGTGTTTCCACCCGCTCGAAAACCCCACAGCGGTGGAGTCCACGACGTCGCGCGACCGCCACAGAGGTCCCCGATCCTCACCGCGATCTCCGTTGCACCTCCGTCGCCGATCGCTGGGCATCCTCAAGCCGGGACCCGCCAAGGTCACCTGGCCCGATGGCCGCCGACCCCGGTCCTCGCGGCGGAGGACCGCCCTACGACTCCCGCCTGCGGCGCCTACCGGGGCACGCCTGGCGTGACCCTCACCTTGCCGGGGACCACGGTCGTCGACCTCCTGCGAGAACAGCGATCGGGATCCCGTGGGGGGGATCAGCAGAGGGCCAGGGGCCGCGTCTCCCCAGCCGAGCTCGCGCGCCGAGCATCCGGGCACCATCTCGTCCTCACGAAACCTGGCGCGAACATCTTCGAACAAGGTGGCGACTCACAGCTGGCGGGTGGTCCTGGCCTCGGGAGCAGGCGGCGCTGCTGCTCGCCAACCTCGCATCACGACGCCGCTGGGGCTCGCGACGACGGGTCCCCGCCAACGCCGCTCCGACCCACGGAGCCGCCCGAATCGGCGGTGCGGATGGTCGAGGGGCGAGCGGGGGTCTGGGCGTCACGCGGGCCGCCGGCATCCCGCCTGGAGGCCTCGTGCCTCCGATCGACGTCGCTGTCGCACGGCCAGCATGCGCGTGACGGGCGGTCCGGTCGATGCAGGCAGGTGGATAGGTCGAGGCGCGATCCGGCGGCGGTCCTTCACGTTCAGTGACTCGCTTGCTACTCTCCGTCAGACCCGGTTGGCGCCAGCGTGGAGGCTCGGCGCGGCGGATCCGGGTGGGGTCGGGGACCGCTTGCCGCAGTCAGATGGGTCGGTCGACGAACACCCCGCGCTGGTGCTGGTCTTCGAGATCGGACCCGATGTGCCCGGGGGCATCACGCTGAGCGAGCGGCACGAGATCGACAAGGTGACGCTCCCCAGCGAGGCGCACGTCGGTCTCCGCGTCGAGGACGGCATCGTCATCGAGCTGCGCGACGCCGACGGTGCCGACGGCGCGAGCGGCACGGTCCGCTACCGGCGTCGGGTCTTCGGAGAGCTCGTGCTCGTCGATCACGACGACAACGGCGTGCTCGCCGAGGTCGACGATGGGTTCGACCTGACGTTCGACCTCTTCGTGCCGCAGCGTGACGGGGCCGCCTGGATCGATCTGCTCGTCTTCCCCGATGCGGTGCCGAGCTCGATGGCGGTCCAGTTCGGACTCGACCCCGACGGCGGGATGCAGCGCATCGGTCGCTGGCCGTACCAGTTGGCGGTCGCATGAACGGCTGGACGCTGGCGATCCTCGCCGAGGGGTACACCGCGGACGACGAGCCGCTGTTCGAGCAGCACGTCGCTGAACTCGAACAGGCGCTCTTCGCGCTCCCACCGTTCGACCAGCCAACTATCCAGGAGCATGTGCACCTGGTTGGCGAGTTCTTCGCCTCGGGCGACCGTGGCGCCGACGTCGGGCTGACCGGGCTTGGGCACAGCACCGCCTTCAGCGTCGGACTGAACAGCGCAGGTGGTATCCGCAGCTACTGGCGTCGGGCCAAGCAGTTCTCGAGCTCGAGGCAACGGGTCCCCGGCCGAGATGCGTCACTGCTACTGGTCAATGACGACCGCGGGGGCGGCATGGTGGCCGGGAACCACGGTGTGGCGTTGCGCAACAACGTCGACGCGATCCGCGATGCGGTGGACCAGACCCTTGGTCTCGCGCTCCAAGCCCAGCCCGGGTTCCCCAACACGTCCGATCGGTGGGGAGAGCTCCAGCAGGACATCGAGGTCCTGACGGAGGTCCGTGACGCCACGACCCCGGGACTGACCCCTTACCGCACGGCGATCCACGAGATCGGCCACCTCCTGGGTCTGCTCGACGAGTACGACGGCAAGAGCAACTGGCACATCTTCGACGACCCCTGGGTGTTGGGGACAGGAAGGTCTCCGAACACCGCACGCCAGCGCCGCTGGTTCAACGAGATCGGGTGGACCAACCAGTACGACCATCCCGGGCGGTCCCCGGTCATCTGGGAGAACCCGAACTGCTCCAGCTCCAAGACCAACCAGGGGATCTTCATGCCACGTGACCTGGCGGAGGACCTCGACTTCCACCACGTCGGGATCATCGAGGGAGCCCGGACCCGCAACTGCAAGCGCCTCAAGCCCTCCTTCGACTGCATCATGAACGCCCACCGGGTCGGACAGTCGCCCTTCCCGACGCTCGCCAACAACCGGTTCTGTGTCGTGTGTGAGGCCGCGCTGGAACGACGCATCCTCGAGACGGCCGGGTGAGCGAGGTGCCGAGCGACGCCACCGCGACCACGATCGCACGCCACCTCGGGCACATGCTGGGCGCGATGGGCGACGAGCTGTCGCAGGACGGGCGGTTCGAACTCCTGTTGATCGAGCTGGGGATCCCACCGGACCACGCCGACAGCGTCGCGACGGCCGTCGGGGACGAGCTCGGCGCCGCCGGGCAGGCCTTGGCCGAGGTGACCACGCAGCTGACCGCGCTGCTCGAGGAGAGCGACTCCGACGCGCGCGCGGCGAAGACGCCGGGGCTGCTGCTGGAGATCGCGACCGCGATCGACGCCGTCCACGACCTCTCCGAGGCGGCGAGGGGCGCGCTGCCGGACGACCTCGACACCTCGGCCGGGATGAGCGGTGCCGTCGACGCGCTCGGGGAGCGGGCGTTGCCGTGGCTGGTGGTGACCTGGCTGCGGGTGCGCCACCCGGTCCTTACCGCCGCGCTGACCATCGCCGGGGTCGTCGAGGTCACGCCCATCGACACCGATCCTGACGAGCCACCGCTCACCGCCCGCCGGCTGCACCTGCACCGCCTGGGACCGTTCCTCACCGATCCGGCCGCCGCGCTGGCGGACCGTTACGGCTGGGGCGAGGCGTCCGGCGAGCTGGACGCCTCGCTTCTCCTCGACCTCGACGCGCTGCTCTCCGCCCTGCGCGTCCCGGCGGCGCTTGACCTCGACCGCGACGAGATCCGGGTCCGTTCCTTCACCCTCGCAATCGACCACGACCGCGACCCGAGCGCGTTGCACGTGCGGCTCGACCTGGAGGACGCCACCGGTATCGACTTCGAGCTCTCCGACGAGGACGCGGATGTCGACGTCCGGCTGCGAACCGAAGGTTCGCTGCAGCTCGGCAGCGGCGTGCGCATCGACCCGCCGTTCGAGGTCAGCCCCACCGACCCGACCGGCACCGTCGACGGCTCGCTGACCTGGCAGGCCGAGCGCGTCGCATCGTTGTCGGACCCCGCCACCAGCCAGGACCCCGACGACCCCGATGACTCCGCCGCCAGCGCGACCGACCTGGTCCTGCTCGGCGACGCGAGCGGCACGCGGCTCACCGCGCAGCGCTGGTCGGTCGCCGCCGGCCTCGCGTTCGGCGCCAGCACCGACGGGGTCAGCGCATCCGCCGCCGTCCGGCTGCAGCTCGAGAACGGCACGATCGTCCTGGCGCTCGGCGGGGACGGGTTCCTCGCCGAGGTGCTGCCCGGCGAGTTGCGCCTGCCCGTCTCGTTGGACCTGACCTTCGACCGCGACGGGCTGCACGTGACCGGGGACACGGGCCTCGAGGTCGCGTGGTCACCCGCCGCGACGCTGGGGCCGATCACCCTCGACCAGTTCACCTTCACGCTGCTCGTCGGCGACGAGGGCATCGGCGTCGCCGGTCGGGCCGTCGCCGGGCTCACCCTCGGCCCGTTCCAGGCGACCGTGTCCGGCGTGGGCGCGGCCGTCGAGCTCGCGTTCGAGCCGGGCAACCTCGGGCCGCTCGACCTGCGTGCACAGTTCCTGCCCCCGACCGGGATCGGGCTGCGGCTCGATGCGAGCGTCATCACCGGCGGCGGCCACATCGAGCGCAGCCCGGACGGCACCCGCTACAGCGGGGCACTGGAGCTCGAACTCGCCGGCATCGGCATCAGCGCGATCGGCCTGCTCGACACGCAGCTGCCCGACGGCAGCGACGGGTACTCCCTGCTGGTGGTGATCCAGGCGTCGTTCCCGCCGATCGCCCTGCCGTTCGGTTTCACCCTGACCGGGGTGGGCGGCATCGTCGGGCTCAACCGCTCGATCGACGTCGATCTGCTGCGCGAACGGTTCGCCAGCGGGACCGTCGGTCGGATCCTCGCGCCGGAGGACCCGGTCGGCAACGCGCCCGCGCTGATCGAGGAACTCGGCGAGGTGTTCCCCGCCACGGCGGGCACGGTCGTCGTCGGTCCGACGCTGCAGCTCGGCTGGAGTGCGTTCGTGCGCTTCGACCTCGGCGTGTTCATCGAGTTGCCCGGCCCCACGCGGGTCGTGTTGCTCGGATCCGTGCGCGCCGTGATCGAGGACCCCAGCGGGCGTCCCGTCCTCAAGCTGCGGTTGGACGTCATCGGCGAGCTCGACCTGGTGAAACGCTCGCTGTCGTTCGACGCGGTCCTGGTCGATTCGCAGCTGCTCGAGGTGTTCGAGCTGACCGGCGGCGCGGCGTTCCGGCTGTACTGGGGCGACACCCCCAACGTCGTGCTCAGCGTCGGCGGCTTCCACCCGCGCTTCGACCCGGCACCGCTGTCGTTCCCACCGAGCCTGCAGCGGGTCGCGATGACCCGCGGCCGTCGCGCGGACCGCTTCTACCTGCGGTTCGAGGGTTACCTCGCCGTCACCACCAACAGCCTGCAGTTCGGCGCCGCCGCCGAGGTGGTGCTGCGCGCGTCCCGGTTCGTCGCGGAGGGCTCGTTCGCCTTCGACGTGCTGATCCGCACCGACCCGTTCCGCTTCGAGCTCGACCTGCGGGCCAGCCTGCGCATCAGCTACCGGGGCCGCACCCTGGCCGGGGTCAAGATCAGCGGTGCGCTCAGTGGCCCCGGGCCGGTGGACTTCACTGGTCGGCTCGAGTTCAAGATCCTGTTCGTCACCATCTCGTGGCGCGGGAGCTTCCAGCTCGGCGACGCGAGCCCACCGACCGTCCCGACCATCGACGACCTCGCGGCGGAGCTGCTGCCCGAGCTCGAGGATCCCGCGAACCTCAGCGCCGCCGGCTCGGACCCGAGCGTCATCATCGAGCCCGACGACGCGCCGGTCGGCATGGCCTTCGTACTCCCGAGCTCCCGGCTGACCTGGCAGCAGCGCCGCGCGCCGCTGCACCTGCGGCTCGAACGGCTCGACGGCGCCCCGCTGGCTGATCCGACCCTGGCCTGGGTGACCGCGAACACGGACACGACCGAGGTGACCGACTGGTTCGCGCCCGGTCGCTACCTCGAGCTCAGTGACGCGGAACGCGTCGACCGTGAGGCCTACGAGCTCGCGGACGCCGGGCTCGGTCTCGACCTCGGTGAGCCCATCGTGGCCAGGGAGCGCGAAGCCGATCGGGCCCCGAAGGAGCTCATCGTGTCGGCGATGGGCGACGACGCCGAGGACACCGAGGACGAGGGGAAGATCCGGACCTTCGCCGTCTGGCTGCAGGACGCCGCCTGCGGGCGCACCCCGACCCCCTCACGACCCGCCCCGGCCATCGGGGTCCGCCGGCTCACCATGCAGGTCCGCGATGAGCGCGACGCCTCCGTGCTGGCCACGGCCTCCACCGTGGCGCAGGCCCACCAGCAGGTCCGCTACGAGCACGCAGGCGCCGTCGTCGTCCTGGCGGACGACCTGCGCCCCACGCCCGAGCTCTGAGGAGGATCGATGTCCGGCCAGGTGGTGTTCCGAGCGTGGTCACGCGACGCGTTGTCGGCGCTGATCGGCGGTGAGGCAGCGGGGCGCTCGACCGCGTCGCTGCCGCTCACGCTGCACACGGAGCGCTCCGGGAGCGAGCAGCGCGACGAGGCGAGGGTGCCGTTCGTGCTGGCCGGCCCGCGCGACGTCGCGGCGCTGGCCGTCGACGCCATCGTCCGACGGTCGCCGGAACCCGACACGCCGGACGCCGAGGACTCGATGCAGCCCTTCGTCGTCTTCGACGACCCCGCGCTGCCGTGGCGCTACACCCCGGGCACGAACCCGAAGCGGCCCGAACAGGGGTTGCGGCCGTGGCTCGCGCTGGTGGTCGGTCCCGAGGGTGAGGTCGAGCCCGCCGGTGATCGGGTCACGCTCCACGGACCGACGACGGACGCCCACCCGTTGGGCGACGCCGGCACGGGCGCCCACGTGCAGGAGGCCGACGGGACCGTGATCTCCCGGCTGCTCTCGCCCCGCAAGCTGGAGCCCGGGACCCGCTACGTGGCCGTCGTCGTACCGACGACCACGATCGACGATGACGGCGAGCACGTCGACGCCTGGCAGCCGGGCCAGAGGTCCGTGACCCTGCCGTGCTTCGACCGGTGGTCGTTCCGCACCGGCCCCGCGGGCGACTTCCTCAGCCTGGCAACGCGGCTCGAGCCCCACGCCTCCACGGATGTGGGCCGCGCCGCCATCACCTACTACCCGGTGCCGTCCGCGCCGGACCTGTACGTCCGCGGCGCGCTGGCGCCGGTCGGCAGCTCGGACGAGCCGCTGCCGAGCCAGATCGCCGACCACCTCGCCGCGCTCCACACGGAGGAGACCGACGACGACGAGCCCGACGGTGCCGGGCGGCCCGTCGTCGGCCTGCCCCGCTACGGCCGCGCCTGGACCCGTGCCGACCACCGCCCCTGGCGCGTCTCGATCGACGACGACCCCCGTCACCGCGGCGTGGCCGGTATCGGCGCGCGGTTGGAGCGGGACGCGTCCGACCGCCTCGACGCCGAGGTGGCACGGCAGAGCGGCGCCCTGGACGCCGCGAGCCAGCGCGTTCGCGACCTCGCCGTCGGGCTCACCGCCAGCACCTCGCTGTGGGACCGGCGGCTGCCCGACGACCCGGCGGGCAGGTTGCAG
Organism: Nitriliruptoraceae bacterium; assembly: GCA_003558435.1. Classification (GTDB taxonomy): domain Bacteria; phylum Actinomycetota; class Nitriliruptoria; order Nitriliruptorales; family Nitriliruptoraceae; genus PWLR01. The sequence goes on from PWLR01000258.1 coordinate 8,980, forward strand.
GTGCTGGGCCCGGCGCTCCGGCGGGTGCTGACCAGCAGCGGATCGCTG
>PWLR01000268.1 GCA_003558435.1 Nitriliruptoraceae bacterium
AGCAGGGTTGCACCCGGGACGTCGAGGCTGCTCACACCGGGTGTGCGGCGAGGTGGTCGAGGATCGCGGTGGCGATCGGGTCGAGCAGGGCGAGATCGTGACCGAGGCCCTCGACCACGACCAGGGTCGCGTCCGGGATGGCGGAGGCCGTGGCGCGTCCCCCGGACACGTCGATGAGTGGATCGGCGTCCCCGTGCACCACCAGCGTCGGTGCGGTGATCTCTGCCAGGGCCCGGGTGCGGTCGCCGTCGGCGCGGATGGACAGCAGCTGGCGCGTGGTGCCCTGGGGGTGGAGGCCCCGGGCGAAGGCGACGGTCGCCGTGGCGCGAACCCGCTCGGCGTCGACGAGACCCGGCGATCCGACCGCCGTGGCCGTGGACACGGCATGGTCGAGGTACGGGGCGAACTCCGTCGGCGCGGGGGTACCCAGCACCCAGCGAACCTCGGCGTGGGTCTGTCCGACCGACGTCGCGCCCGTGGTCGACATCAGGCTCGTCAGGCTCGCCACGAGCTCGGGGTGGGCACTCGCCAGGTGCTGGGCGATCATGCCCCCCATGGAGATGCCGATCACATGGGCCCGATCCACCTCCAGCTGGGCGAGCACGGCGACGAGATCCCGCGCCATCGCGGCGAGGGGGTAGGCCGGCTGTGGCCACCCGTCCTCGCCGACGGGCAGGTCCTCGATCATCCCCGGCAGCACGGTGGAACGTCCACAGTCCCGGTTGTCGACCGTGATGGTCCGGTACCCGGCGCCGCGCAGCGCGACCATCAGCTCGGGCGCCCAGTCGGTGCGCTGCATCCCCAGCCCGGCCACCAGCAGTACGACCTCGCCGTCCCGGGGGCCTTCGTCGGCCACGTCCAGCTCGATGGTCGCGCCCTCCGGGGTCGCCCCCACCGGCACCAGGACCCCGACGGGGCGGCCTGCGGCGATCGCCAGCTGATCGACCGTGAGTTCGGACAGGCTCGTCCCGGCGTGATCCATCCCGTGCCTCCAGTGGTTCTGCTTCTCGTGGGGGGCGGACCCGACGACGGCGGCACGCGCTCCGGAGCTCGGTCCGGTGGCCGGGCGAACCGGGACGCTACTGCCTCCCCGGCCGTCCGCGAGTACGGTCTCCCGTCTCCGCCCCCAACCAAGGAGCCAGCCGTGCGTGCGATCCGGATCGAGGCCAACGGGGGTCCCGAGGTCCTCGAACTGCAGGACATCGACGATCCCACGCCCGCACCGGGCGAAGTGGTCGTCGAGGTGGCTGCGGCCGGGGTGAACTTCATCGACACCTACCAGCGTTCCGGGGCCTACCCCGGGGAGCTGCCGGCCGGGCTCGGGATGGAAGGTGCCGGCACGGTGACCGCCGTCGGTGCCGCCGTGACCGACCGGTCGGTGGGCGACCGAGTGGCGTGGGCCAGTTCCCGCGGGTCCTATGCCGAGCGCGTCGCCGTCCAGGCGGACGGCTGCGTGTCGGTACCCGACGGCGTCGAGCCCGACATCGCCGCCGCGTTGATGTTGCAGGGGATGACCGCCCACTACCTGACCCAGTCGACCTACAAGCTGGGACGTGACGACACCGCGCTGGTGTTCGCCGCCGCGGGCGGGGTCGGCAGGCTGCTCGTCCAGCTCGCGAAGCGACGCGGGGCGCGGGTCCTGGCGTGCACCTCGACCGAGGAGAAGGCGGCCGAGGTCCGGCGCCTCGGCGCCGACGAGATCGTGTTCTACCGCGACGTGGATGTCCCCGAGACGGTGCGCGGCCTGACCGACGGGATCGGCGTCGACGTGGTCTACGACTCGGTCGGGCAGGCGACCTTCGAGGCGTCACTCGCCAGCCTGAAGCCCCGCGGGCTGATGGTGCTCTACGGGGCGTCCTCGGGCCCCGTGCCCCCGGTGGACCTGCAGGTGCTCAACCAGCACGGGTCGCTGTATGCGACGCGGCCCTCGCTGTTCCACTACGTCGCGACCCCCGATGAGCTGAGCTGGCGGGCCGGCGCGCTGTTCGACCTCGTGAAGGCCGAACAGTTGGACGTCCTCGTCCACGAGCGCTACCCCCTCGCGGATGCTGGCCGTGCCCACGCCGACCTCGAATCCGGCACCACCTCCGGCAAGCTGCTGCTGATCCCGTGACCGACGAGGACACCGCGACGGGGATCGATGCCTCGTTCGACCCGGAGCCCGACGACGAACCCAGCGAAGGCGAGCGTCGCGCCACCGTTCTCGAGCGACGACTCGACATCCCCATGGCCGTGCTCGCGCTCGTGTGGGCGCTGCTGGTCGCCTACGAGCTGATCGCCCCGCGCGAACAGCTCGACAGGCTCGGGCTGGTGGGCAACGTCATCTGGGTGGTGTTCGTCATCGAGTTCCTGGTGAAGATCACCGTATCCGGACATCCGTTGCGCTTCCTGCGGCGCAAGTGGCCGTCGGTGGTCTTCCTCGTGCTCCCGGCGCTCCGCATGCTGCGCGTGGTCCGGGCCCTGCGGGCGGTGCGGGTGCTGCCGGCCGCACGGGTGGTCGGGTCCTCGTACCGCGCGGTCGGAACGGCGAGCGGACTGCTGACCGGTCGCCTGCAGTTCCTCGGGGCCGCCACCGTCGTCGTGGTCTTCGGTGGGGGGCAGTTGTTGTTCGTGCTCGAGCGCGGCCGCACCGGGGCACTGACCGCGCTGGGTGATGCGCTGTGGTGGTCGGCCAACGTGTCGATCGCCTCGAACCTGGTCTACGAACCCGTCACCCTGGCGGGCCGACTGCTGGCCATCGTGCTGTCCGCCTACGCCGTGGTGGTGTTCGCCTCGCTCGCGGCGACGCTCGGCGCCTACTTCATGGAGTCCCGGCAGGAACGCGCCGCCGAGGAGGAGGAGCCCTCGTGAACACCCCCGTGAACGCCCCGGTGAACACCCCCGGGCATCCCGACACCCCGGCGACGCGCGCGATCGCGGAGGCGGGGGTCGCCCACGAGGTCCGGGTGATCGAACGGGCCGGCAGCCTCGAGGAAGCCGCGCAGCGTCTGGGGGTCGACCCGGAACGGTTGTTGAAGACCATGGTGGTGCGCCGGGGCGAGGACGACTACCTGCTGGTGCTGGTGCCCGGTAGTCGCCAGATCGACTGGCCGAAGCTGCGTACCCACCTGGGCGTCTCGCGCCTGTCGATGCCCGATGCCGAGGTGGCACGTGAGGCGACCGGCTACGAGCGCGGCACGATCACCCCGTTCGGTGCCCGTGGCGCCTGGCCGGTGATCGTCGACGCCTCCGTCGCCGCAGGTGGGATCGTGACGGTCGGCGGAGGAGCGCACGGGGTCTCGCTCCGACTCGACGGCGATGATCTGATCGCCGCGGTCGAAGCGGCGGTCGTCGACGTCACGTGAGCACTCACGCCGGGGATCAGTACTCGTACGGCGAGATGGGGACATCGATCGGCCGCTGCTCGAGCACCTGCAGCACGGGGATGCCCGTGGCGCCACCCTCGCCGTCGGGATCGCTGATGTCGCCGTCGAACCGGGCGACGACCTCGACCCACGAGTCCTCCGGCAGGTCGGGTCCGGCCCCCGCGATCAGCACCTGCCTCACCGAGGCGTCGGCCGCGCAGCACGAGAGACTGAAGCGCGAGAGCCGGTAGCCGTTGCGATCCTCGTCGGCGACGACGAACCCCACCAGTCGCACCGGCGTGCCGGACATCGGGCCGTCCCGCTCGTAGAGGGCGCGCACCACGGCGTCCCCGAGACTGAGCGGGACCGCCCCGTCGGTCTGTTCCGGGAGCGGACCGAGCGCGATCACCGGTTCGGCCACCCGGTTGGCGCCGCCACGGTTCGCCGCGTAGGAGCCGAGCGGTTGCGGGGCGATCAACAGCAGGGCGAGGACGGGCACCAGCATCAACATGCCGATCCGGGGTGCGGTGGCATGATCGTGGCCGTGCGTGCCGTGGCCCACATCGCCCGGGAGGTCGTGACCGGAGGTCTCGGGGCCCGACCCGGCACGGTCACCGACCCCGACCTCCAGGGGTGCCAACTCGTCCTCCTGATCCCGAGCGAGCGACAGAACCCCCAGCGCGACCAGCACGAACGCCGAGGCGAGCAGGGGCAGATACAGCGTGTCCTTGACGTAGCCGAGGTAGGCGTCGGTCAACACGAGCCGCCCGATGACGATGCCCATCACGAGCAGGACGGCAGCCTGCACCTCACGACTCATCCCGACACCTCCCGGATCGTCACAGCAGCCACCATGCCGCGAGCAGGGCCATGCTCAACGACACCGCCAGGGACAAGGGAGCGAACACGGTGACGAAGCGGCGCCCGAAGACGCCGGCCTGCATCGCGATGAGCTTGATGTCGACGACGGGGCCGACGACGAGGAAGGCGAGCCGCGCGACCATCGGGAACTGTGGAAGACCGGCCACGATGAACGCGTCGGCCTCGGAACAGATCGACAGCACGATGGCCAGTGCCGTGAGCACCAATACGGCCACCACCACGTTGCCGGCCAGGGTGTCGATGACGGCCGGTGGGACGATCGTCTGGGCGGTGGCGGCGAGTGCCGCACCGAGGATCAGGTAGCCACCGGCGTGGAGGAAATCGTGCCGGGTGGTGGCGACGAACGTGCTGAGCCGGTCACCCCGGTCCTGGATGCGGCGCAGGGTGCGGAGCAGGGCGGCATCGTCGCCGATGCGCATCCACACGAGTCCGACGATGATCGCCGTCGCGAACGAGGCCAGGAACCGGGCGAGGACGACCTCGGGTTGGCCGGGGAACGCGACGGCGGTCGACAGCAGGACGATGGGGTTGATGGCCGGTGCGGCCAACATGAAGGCCAGCGCTGCTGCCGGAGGCGCACCACGGGACACCAGGCGCCCCGAGATCGGCACCGAACCGCACTCGCAGCCGGGTAGGAGCGTGCCGGCACAGGTGGCGGCACCGATGGCCAGCTTGGGGTTCTTCGGCATCACACGCGCGATGAACTCGGGTGGGACCCAGGCAGCCAGGCCGCCGCTGACCATGACGCCCAGCAGCAGGAACGGGGTCGCCTGGATCGTGAGTGAGACGAAGATGGTCGACCAGGTCTGCAACGCCGGCATCTCGAGGAAGGGCGTGTAGAGCCGTTGGATCGTGGCCGCCGCGATGACGGCCACCACCACGACCGTGGCCGTGATCGGGACCCCACGAGGAACGTGCCGTTCGTCCGACGGCGGCGGGCCGGCCGTCGGAGCGGGTGTAGGCGTCAGCGACAAGAACCCATGGCCTCGGTCGGGGGGCTTCGGACGGTCGAGGTCGAACGTGGGGTGGGGGGACGGTCGCAACCGTCCCCCCAACCCCCTGGCGCCGGATCAGCGGATCCGGATGTTCACCCGCTGGTAGTTGCGTCCCCGGCCATCGGGTTCGTACCCACCTTCGATGTTCCCGGCCGCATCGACCGACATCCACCGCAGCACGGTGGTCTTCTCGATACGGACCGGGGCGGCGGAGTCGCGCACGTCGCGACGCTCGACGACGTTCGAGTCGAACGTCGGACGGGAGCCGTCCGTGGTGTAGTAGATCGTCGCCGGCTCCGAGGTCGTGAACTCCACGTCCACGGCGCCGTTGTACCAACCACCGTTGGTCACGTTGACCTCGCTGGTCGGTGCGACGTCGTCCGCCTGGAACTGCGTGGCGACCTCGAGCAGGCCGTAGATGCCGCTGGCGAACTCCATGCCCTGATCGAAGCCCTCGGCCGCGAAGTTCGGGAAGAACCCGCCGGGCGACTGCCATCCGGACTGACCTACGCCGGTGTAGAGGTTCGCGCCAGCCTCGAAGTTCCAGGCGAAGATCGGCGTGCCACGATCGACGGAGTTGTACCAGACGTCGTCCGCCGAGTTGCCGGCGGCCGAGTACAGCACGTCGATGGTCGGGCCGGTACGACCCGGTTCAACGACGGTGCCGCGGTGTTCGGCGATCTTGCCGAGGATCGTGTCCGACGCCTCGAAGAAGTAATCCTCGATCCCGACGCTCGGACGCTCGAGCGGCACACGGCCATCGGCCTTGTACGCGCCCGGTGCCCACATGAAGTACCCGCCGTGCGTGTGGATGTTCATGGAGAACCGGATGTTCGGGTGGTTGTCGGTCAGCCAGACCTCGTTCTGGGTCTCGGTCTCGCTGAGCGGCTCCGGTCCCGTGAAGACATCGCTCCGGCAATTGGTGCTCGCCCCGGCGTAGCCGTCCTGCAGGGTCCCGACCCGGAAGTTGCGGTTCAGGTCGACCCCCCACTGGTTGCGGAACGCGTTGTCGGAGTCCGCGTCACCGCAGTGGTTGTTCATGTTCCGCCGCTGTGCCGCGAAGTCGTACAGCGAGTAGTTGGTGCCGTCGGGGTTGACGGTCGGGATGATGAAGGTGTCGAGCTCGTCGACGTACCGGGTGGTGTCCGGGTCGGTGCCGTAGTTGCGCAACAACCGTTCCGCCGCCTCCAGGGCGACCACCGGCGTCACCCACTCGCGCGCGTGTTCCTGCGAGTACGCGAACACCCCGGTCTTGGAACCGTCCCGGTGCTTGCCGATCCGGATCGCCTTCACCGTCGCCGGCTCACGTGAGATCTTGTCCTCCGGCGCGTTCAGGAAGTCCGAGAGCGCAGCACGTGCGATGACCGGCGTCACAGCACCCCCCGCGTTGCCGCGGTAGGTGTGGGCGTAGATCAGCTCGCTGGCGATGGGGTCGTTGTTGATCGCCTCCACGATCTGCGCCGCGGTTCCGGTCATGGCTCCCGTGGCGCTGGTGGACTGTCGCACCGTGATGTCGTTGTCGTCGACGACGACCTCGAGCGGTGAATCCGCGACGCCCGGGTTGACGACGGCGTACGTGAGGTCGTTGCCTCCCTCGTGGCCATCGGCGAGTGACCGGAGGACCACCGCGTGCGCGACGGACGTACCGGTCGTGCGCATCGCCTGGCGGCGGTAGCCGTGCGACTTGTGGGGCAGTTCGATGATCTCGGCGATGTCGGGGAACTCAGCGGCGAGTTCTTCGATCTTGTTGGTGGAGTCGACCGCGTCCGGGTAGCCGGTGGTCACGAAGCCCCACTGGAAGCCGTCGGGGTAACCGACCTCGTCGTACGAGGCCCAGGGACGGGTGGGGACGGTGACGCTCTCGTCGCCCTGGCTGACCGTGACCTCCTCGGCGATACCGCCGACGAGCACCGAACGGGGGGTGCGGTGGTAGATGTACTGGCCCGAGTCGATGAAGGTCGAGAGGTTCCGGGAGAACGCCTCGCCGTCGATCTCGTAGGACAGCACCACCGGCGCCTGGTTCACCGGGCGGAAGGTCGCCGTCGCCGGCAGCCCGTCCTTGAGCTTGGCCCCCGCCTCCTGCGAGACCATGCCTGAGGGGATCGTGATCGACGCATCGGCACCACCGAGACTGATCGGTGCACCCGGGGCGTCGTTCGCCACGACGACCGCGACGGCACCGGCAGCCTGGGCGTTGGCCACCTTCTGCGTGAACGGGCATTCACCGCGGTCGGCGATCGCGATCGCCCCCGTCGGGAAGCCGGTGAGCGGCTCACACCCCAACGTGGGGTCGTCGCCACCGGAGTCGACCACGGCCAACGGAGCGGTGATGCCGGCGGTCGGGGCGGTCGGGCCGAACGCCGCGTCCGTCACGTCGTAGCCACCCGCGGCCGAGGACGGTGAGGCCACCCGGAGACGGTTGGCTGCGGTCGAGAAGTCCTCGATGCGCGCCTCGACCGACAGGAAGTCCCCGGCGTAGTTCGTGAACGTGTCGGCGCGCAGGACACGGATCGAGCCCTGCTGATCGACCGGAGCCTCCTTACCGGCAGCGCCCGAGCCACGACCGACACCCTGGTTCTGCTTGCTGCGCTCCAGGACCTCCTGGCCGTCGACGTTGCCCATGCGCTGCGACGCGAGTTCGTCGACGTCCGGCAGCTCGTTGATCGACAGCACCTCGACGTCCATGGCGGCGAACAGGTCGAGGTCTTCCTGGAGCGCGAACGCCACGCTGCGCACCGAACCGTCTTCCATCGGTTCGACCGCGTGATCGAGGTCGACACCTTGCGAGGAGAGCAGGCTGAGTTGCGACGGATCAGCCACTTCGATGGTCACCATGCGCGGCACTTCGGGTTCGAGTTGCAATTCCTCGTCGTCCGCGAACGCGGAACCGGACCCTCCGTCCGACGCCGGGATCGTGACGACGAGCGATAGCACGAGTAGAGCCGCCAACAATGGCGAAAGTCGCCTCACGGTTTGGGTGGTTGCCACCTGATCATCTCCCACGTCATGGCTCGGCCGGATACCGAAACCACATCTGCCCCGATGATGCGCTCTCCACACATCTGGCTCTTCGAGCCCCTCAGAACACCCGAACAACAGACGAACGCCACCGCTACGTCAACGACGTCGGCGGTTGCGGGCGCCACCCGCGCGACTCCTTGACGTCGAACTATCGGACTGCCGATGGAGCCCGCGTGCTGGTCGTGCCCGCCCTGCCCGACGGGGGGCGGCCACAGGCCGGGCGTCCCGGGACCCACGAGACGCGAACGTTCGTTAACGTGCGACCCCCGAGTCCGACAACCCCAGGAGTCCCTGCCTTGCGCGCGATCCGTATCACCGAGTTCGGCGGACCCGAGGTCCTGCAGCTGGTCGAGGACCAGCCGGAACCCACCGCCACCCAGGGCACCACCGTGCTGGAGGTCAGCAGCGCCGGGGTCAACTACGCCGACACGCACCAGGCGGAGAACACCTACCTCGCCCCCGCCGAGCTACCGATGATCCCCGGTGCGGAGGCCGTCGGCACGCTCCCCGACGGGCGTCGGGTCGTGGCACTGCTGGCCGGTGGCGGCTACGCGGAACGGGCGCTCGTCGCGGAACCGATGGCGTTCGAGGTCCCGGACGGGGTCGATGACGGCCAGGCTCTCGCGCTGGTGCTGCAGGGAACGACCGCCTGGCACCTGCTCCGGACCTCGGCGCAGCTGCGGGAGGGTGAGTCCGTCGTCGTCCACGCGGCAGCCGGCGGGGTCGGCACCCTGGCCATCCAGCTCGCCAAGCGATGGGGGGCCGGAAAGGTCGTCGCGGTGGCCTCGACGGCGGAGAAGCGACAGCTGGCGATCGACCTCGGAGCGGACGCCGTCGTGGACTCCGCGGAGGACGACCTGAAGGGCGCCCTACGCGAGGCAGCCGACGGCAAGGTCGATGTCGTGCTCGAGATGGTCGGGGGGACCACCACCGATCAGAGCCTGGCCGCCCTCGCACCGTTCGGACGACTGGTCGTGTTCGGCATGGCATCGCGGGAAGCGCCCTCGATGGTCGATCCCCGGCAGCTGATGGCACGCTCACGTGGGCTGATCGGGTTCTGGCTCGCCCACTGCATGGTCGACCCCGACCGTTACCTCGCGGCACCCATGCGCGAACTGCTGGATCTGACGGCTGCAGGGGACCTGGAACCGGTCGTCGGCGGGACCTACGGGCTGTCGGACGCCGCGCAGGCCCACACCGATATCCGTGCGCGACGGACCGTCGGCAAGCTGGTCCTGGACCCGAGCCGCTGACCGAGCGAGCACGCGGCCCGGCACCGGGCCGGTGACCGGCGCGGGTCGGTCGCATCCGGACCGACGCTGTCCGTACAGCCACGAGCGGAGTGTCGGGTCGGCCGCCATCATGGGTCCGGCCCCGCCGTGGTCGATGCGCGGCCGGGATCAGCGACCGGACGGGACCCACGGTGGAACTGCGCGACCTCGTCAACGACCATCCCTGCCACATGGTGCTGCTCGTGATCGACGGGCTGGGCGGCTACGCCGATGCCGATCACGACAGCGAGCTGGAGGCGGCGAGAACCCCGAACCTCGACCGGCTCGCGGCGGAGGGCTCGTGTGGCCTGGCGCTGCCGGCCGGGCCGGGCATCACGGTCGGCTCCGGTCCCGGCCACCTCGCCCTGTTCGGCTACGACCCGCTGGAGTACGACCTCGGTCGAGGCGTGCTCTCGGCCGTCGGCCTCGGGGTCGACCTCCGAGCCGGTGACGTGGCTGCGCGGGGCAACCTCGCGACGCTCGACGACCAGGGTCTGGTGAACGACCGCCGGGCGGGGCGCATCGACGATCGACGCGCGCGTGCCATCGTCGAGACCCTCCGGCAGAAGGTCCGCCTCGACGATGTCGAGGTGTCCTTCGAGCACGTCTCCGAGCACCGGGTCCTGCTCGTGCTGCGCGGGGACGGACTCGATCCCCGGGTGAAGGACCTCGACCCGCAGCGCACGGGTGTGGCACCCCTCGAACCGACCGCCACGCATCCGGATGCCGAGCACACCGCCGAGGTGCTCGGACATCTCGACACGGCGGTTCGGGACGCGCTGGCCGGCGAGGACGCGGACACGGTCCTCTGGCGCGGGTTCGACACCCTGCACGAACTACCGAGCATGCAGGAGGTGTTCGGCGTGCGTCCCGCCGTCGTGGCGACCTACCCGATGTACCGCGGCGTGGCGCAACTGGTCGGGATGGAGGCGCTGCCCAAGGTCGGCTCGCTGTCGGCGCAGATCGAGCTGATGGGTCGACACTGGGACGACCACGACTACTTCTTCGCCCACGAGAAGGAGGCCGACCGGGCCGGTCACGACGGCGAACGGGACGCGAAGATCGCGGCCATCGAGGCGGTCGACACGGTCATCCCCGAGCTCGTCGCCCTCGCCCCCGATGTGATCGCGATCACCGGGGACCATTCCTCCCCCACCCAGCTCTCGGCCCACTCGTGGCATCCGGTGCCGACCCTGCTCTGGGGATCGAAGGTCGGTCGCGATGCGGTGGAGAGTTTCGGGGAACGGGCCTGCGCAACCGGGATGCTCGGACACCTGCGGACCCAGGACCTGATGCCCCTGATGCTGGCGTCCGCCGGTCGGCTCGAGAAGTACGGGGCCTGAGCCTCCGCAGAGACCACCGCGCCGCTGGACCCACTGGCCGCTGGACCGACTGGCCGAGAACCTGCTCACACCGCGCCCACCCGCCTCGCAGCGCCGGTCGCGAGCGATACCCTAGGGGGGTAGGCTTCCGGGTACGGTGTCAGTCCGGCGTCCCACGGGAAGCGAGCGTCCGATGTCCACCTCCACGGCTGAGCAGCACACCCGCTCGATGGATCTTCCCGTCGAGGGGATGACCTGCGGGTCCTGTGCCGCCCGGGTGCAACGGACGCTGTCCCGACAACCCGGTGTGGCCGACGCCCAGGTCAACTACGGCACCGGCAAGGCCCGCCTCGTGGTCGATCGCGATGTCGATCTTCCGGGCCTCCAGGCCGCGGTGGCCAAGACCGGTTACGACCTCGTGGTCCCACCGGAGCCCGAAGACGACCACGGCCCGACCGAGCACACCCTGCAGGTGGAGGGGATGACCTGTGGATCGTGCTCCGCCCGCGTTCAGCGCGCACTCGGCAAGCAACCGGGCGTGACCGACGCGCAGGTGAACTTCGCCACCGGTCTCGCGACCGTGCGGAGCGAGGGTCCCGTGGACCTCCCCGCGTGGACCAAGGCCATCGAGTCGGCCGGCTACGAGGTGACCGACGCGTCGTTCGGAGCGCCTGGCGCGAACGGGGCGGACACCTCGACGTCGAGCGACCGGTCGGCGCCGGCGGCCGCCGAGCGGGCCGAGCGGGCCGAGGCGCAGGAACGGGCACATCGCCGGCTCTGGGGCCGCCGGTTGGCGCTGGTCACGCTCCCCGCGCTCTACCTCGTGGGCATCATGATCGTCGAGTTGACGCTCGACCCCATGGTGATGATGCGGCCCGTGGTCGCCTGGAGCATGTTCGCGGTGGCGACCCCGGTCCAGTTCTACATCGGGTGGCCGTTCCTGCGCGAGGCGGTGAAGCGTGCCCGCCACCTCACGGCCAACATGGACACGCTCATCGCCATCGGCACCATGGCCGCCTACCTCTACTCGACCGGGCAGCTGCTCGCCGGGGGGCACGAGCTCTACTACGAAGCCCAGGTCGTCATCATCGCGTTCATCGTGCTGGGTCGCTACCTGGAGGCCCGCGCGAAGGGCAACGCCGGTCGGGCGATCCGGTCGCTGCTGGAGCTGGGCGCTAAGGAGGCCCGGGTCGTGCGCGACGGCACGGAACAGCTCGTACCGATCGAGCAGGTCCGGCTCGGCGACATCCTGAAGGTGCGCCCCGGCGAGAAGATCCCGGTCGACGGCGAGGTGATCGACGGCGCGTCCGCCGTGGACGAGTCGATGCTGACCGGCGAGTCCGCCCCGGTCGACAAGGTGGTCGGCTCCACGCTGGCGGGTGCCACGATCAACACCTCGGGCGTGCTGAGCATGCGCGCGACCGCGGTGGGGGGCGACACGGCGCTGGCCAACATCGTGCGCATGGTCCAGGACGCCCAGGCCGGCAAGTCCGGCATGCAGCGTCTGGCCGATCGTGTCTCGGCGGTGTTCGTACCGACGGTGCTCGCGCTCTCGCTCGTGACCTTCGCGGCATGGTCGCTCATCGGTGGGGACACCGGGCAGGCCGTGCTCGCCTCGGTCGCGGTGCTGATCATCGCCTGCCCCTGCGCGCTGGGCCTGGCGACCCCCATGGCGACCATGACCGGCACCGGCCGCGGGGCGCAACTCGGCATCCTCATCAAGTCCGTCGAGGTACTCGAACGCACCCGCGACATCGACACGGTGGTGTTCGACAAGACCGGCACGCTGACCAAGGGCGAGATGACCCTGACCGACCTGGTGGCCGACGACGCCGACGAGATCACGTTGTTGCGCCTGGCCGGGGCGGTGGAGGCCGACTCCGAGCACCCGATCGGGCGGGCGCTCGCGGAGGGCGCGCGGGAACGAACGCGAGCCGAGCTGCCCACGGTCGAGAGGTTCGCATCCGAACCGGGCCGAGGCGTCGCCGCGGATGTCGAGGGACAGCGTGTCCTGGTCGGCCGGCGCACGTTCCTGGCCGATGCGCAGATGGTGTTGTCCGAAGCCCTCGAAGACGCCGCGGGCCGGTTCGAGGCCCAGGGGCGGACGGCGGTGTTCGCCGGATGGGACGGCCGGGTCCGAGGTGTCCTGGCGGTCGCCGACACGCTCAAGGACGGCGCCGCCGAGGCGGTGGCGCAACTGCACGCCCTCGGCCTGCAGGTCGCGATGATCACCGGTGACAACCGGCGCACCGCCCAGGCGATCGCCGATCAGGTCGGCATCGACCGGGTCCTCGCCGAGGTCCTGCCGGAGGACAAGCAGGCCGAGGTCGCCCGCCTCCAGACCGAGGGCCACGTCGTGGCCATGGTCGGAGACGGCGTGAACGACGCTCCGGCGCTCGTCCAGGCCGATCTCGGGATCGCGATCGGCACCGGCACGGACGTCGCCATCGAATCCAGCGACCTCACCCTGATGCGGGGCGAACTGGCCGGTGTGGCGATGGCGATCGCGCTGTCCCGGCGGACCCATCGGACGATCACCCAGAACCTGTTCTGGGCGTTCGCCTACAACACCGCGGCGTTGCCGATCGCCGCACTCGGCCTGCTGAACCCGATGATCGCCGGGGCCGCGATGGCCTTCTCCAGCGTCAGTGTCGTGACCAACTCGCTCCGCCTCCGCCGCTTCGGGGCGACGAGCCTGCCCTAGCCCCCACAGCGCACGTGGACGCGCCGGCCCGGTCCGGTGACGGGCCGGCGCTTATGCGCACCCGTTCCGGGCCGACCGGCACAGGACAACGCTTCGATCGGTGGCTCCGGCCGCGGACGCGCTCACCAGGGAGAGACGACGGGACATGGAGGCCGGCACAGAGCTCCTCGGGCCTGTGCCCGTCGGTCCCCTCGTCGAGCAGACCGCGCTCATGGCCGGCGTCTTCGACGCGCTCGATGCCGAGACGGCCGTACTCGATGCGGACGGGACCATCGTCGCCGTCAACGACGCCTGGGGCAGGTTCGGACGGGAGAACGGCGCCTTGAACTCGTCCGTGGGGGGCAACTACCTCGAGATCTGCGCCCAGGCCGACCATCCTGACGCGGTAGCCGTGTTCGCCGGCATCCAGGCGGTCGCGGACGGGCACCTCACCACCTTCCGGCACGACTACCCGTGTCACTCCCCCGGCACGAGGCGCTGGCGACGACTGACCGTGACCCGGTTCCCCGGCCCCGGCCCCGTGCTGATCGTGGTGCGGCACGACTCGGTGACCGACGAACGCTTCGCCGCCGACGCCCGGGTCGATCGGGCCCAACAGCGTCTGCGGACCGTCACCGACCGCATGGGCGACGGCCTGTGCACCCTCGATCCTCGCGGCCGGATCACGTACGTCAACCCCCAGGGCGAACGCCTCCTGCAGGCGGGGGGCATCCACGCCCTCGGGGGATCCTTCGTCAACCGTCTGGTCGGCACACGAGCCGACGGGAGCTTCCGGGACCAGAACGAGGTCCTGATCGGAGCCGACTTCGAGGGGTTCGCGCTCGCCACCACGACCGAGGAGCTGCTGATCCGCCCGGACGGATCCCGGCTACCGATCGAGTACCTGGTCAACCCGTTGCCCGCCGAGGAGCATGGCGAACCCGACGGTTGGGTGGTGGTCTTCCGTGACGTCTCGGAGCGCAAGCGGCGCGAGCAGCTCATCCACGAACGCTCCGGGCACGCCGAGTGGATGGCGCGTATCCACGACGGGCTGGAGAACGACCGGTTCGTGCTGTTCGCCCAACCGATCGTCGACCTGGCCACGCGCGACATCGTGCAGCACGAACTGCTGATCCGGCTGAAGGACACCGACGGCGGGCTGATCGGGCCGGGTCGGTTCCTGCCCACGGCCGAAGCCTACGGCCTCGCCCCGGTCATCGATCGCTGGGTGATCGGCCGGGCGTTCCAGATCGCCGCCGCCGGTCACGCGATCGAACTCAACCTCTCGGCCAAGTCCCTCACCGACCCCTCGCTGCCACTGTTGATCGAGCGCCAGCTCGAGCTCACGGGAGCGGATCCCTCGAGGATCGTCTTCGAGATCACCGAGACCGCCCTGATCGAGAACGACGCCGCGGCCTGCAACTTCGCTCAGCGCATCCGTACCCTCGGCTGCAAGCTCGCGCTGGACGACTTCGGGACCGGTTACAGCGGGTTCACCTACCTCAAGAACATGCCGGTCGATCTGCTCAAGATCGACATGGAGTTCGTCCGCGATGCCACACGGAACCCGGTCAGCCAGCACGTGATCACCGCCGTGGTGAGCCTGGCAGCGGCCTTCGGCATCCGCACGATCGCGGAGGGCGTGGAGGATCTGGAGACACTGGAACTGCTGGCCTCGCTGGGCGTCGACGAGGCCCAGGGCTACTACCTCGGCCGCCCGGCTCCGTCCGAGGACATGGTCCTGACGTGAGCCGCCCCGTGACCCGACGAGCCGACGGCCGATCCGACGGCCGATCCGACGGCGAGGGTCAGGTGCGTACGACGAGGTCGTCGCGGTGGATGACCTCGCGAGCGAACGATGGCCCCAGATCGGCTGCGGCCACGGCGGTCGATCGTCCGGCGATCCTGACCACGTCCGCGATGTCGTAGTTCGACAGCCCCCGTGCGATCGTGCGGCCGTCCGGGTCGACCACCTCGACGGCATCGCCGGCGGTGAAGCTGCCGTCCGCGAGGGTGACCCCCACGCCCAGCAGCGACACACCACGCGTTCGCAGCGCGTGCGCCGCGCCCGCATCGACGTGGATGCGGCCGTGGACCGCCAGCGCGAACCCGATCCACAGTCGCCTCGCCTCCAGACGACGGGGTTGGGCGACGAACCACGTGCCGACGTCCTGACCATCGAGCACCTCGGCGAGGACCTCCGGGCGGCGTGCGTTCGCAACGACCGCGTGGGTCGCCGAGGCGACCGCGACACGGGCCGAACCGATCTTGGTGCGCATCCCGCCGGAACCCACGTACGAACCGACCCCGCCGATGGAAGCGAGGTCCAGGGTCTCGATGTCGTCGACACGCGGGATGAGCTTGGCCCCCGGCAGCCGCGGATCGGCGTCGAAGAGCCCCTCGACATCGGACAACAGCGCCAGCAGGTCGGCGTCCAGCATGGAGGCGACCAGTGCGGCGAGGTGGTCGTTGTCGCCGTAGGCGAGTTCCTCGGTCGCGATCGCATCGTTCTCGTTGATGATCGGCAGGGCGCCGAGTTCGAGCAGACGCTGGATCGAGGTCCGGGCGTTGAGGTAGCGGCCGCGACGCACGAAATCGTCCTGGCTCAGCAGGATCTGCGCGCCGGTCAGTCCATGGCCGTGGAGCACCCGTTGGTAGGCCTGGATCAGTTCGCTCTGACCGACCGCGGCAGCGGCCTGGAGCGTGGGCAGATCGACCGGGCGTCGCTCGAGGCCGAGCAGGCCCATGCCGGCCGCGACCGCGCCGGACGACACCAACACCACCTGCACACCCGAGCGTCGCACCCCGACCAGCTGATCGGCGAGGTTGACGACCTGCTGTCGGTCGAGCCGGCCGTCGGCGCCGCGCAGGCTCGAGCTGCCCACCTTGACGACCGCGAGGCGCGGCCGGTCGAAACGTGTGCTCACCTCGGTGCGTCCTCGGAGCTCGGCTCGGACCCGGCGGGCTGGGCGGGGTCGGCGTCGTCGATCCCCTCCTGCTCGTCGGCGAGGATGGCGGCGCGTTCGTCGGCCGGAAGATCGTCGAGGTCGGGTTCGAACTCGAAGGTCATCTCCCCGATCGAGACGTCATCGACCGCGCGGGCGCCGGCCGCCACCAACGCCTTCTCGACCCCGGCCCGACGCAGGCGTCCCTGCAGGTAACGCACGGCACCCCAGTCGTCGAGCGGGAGCATCTGCACCCAGGTCTCCACCCGGCGGCCGAGCACGTGGTAGCCGTCCCCGTCCTGCTCGACGGTGAAGTCGGGGCCACGCGGCACCAGCTGCAGCAGGACCTCTTCGTCGACCGGCTCCTCGATCCGGATGGTGCCGACCCGCTCGCGTTCCTCCGCCACCAGCTCGCCCAGGCGGTAGCGCAGCGCATCGAGCCCCTGGCCCGAGACCGCCGAGACGTCCAACACCTCGTTGCCGGCGGCGATGAGCTGCTCACGGACCAGTTCGGCCATGGCGCGCCCGTCGGGCAGGTCGTTCTTGTTGAGCACGACCAGCTGCGGACGGGTCAACATCTCCGGGTCGTGCTGCCGCAGCTCGCCCCGGAGGACCTCGAGGTCACGGAGCGGATCGCGGTCGGGCTCCATGGGCGCGGCGTCCAGCACGTGCAGCAGGACCAGGCAGCGCTCGATGTGGCGCAGGAACCGGATACCGAGGCCCTTGCCGTCGGCCGCTCCCTCGATCAGGCCCGGAACGTCGGCCAGGACGACGTCGATCGGGGTGCCGTCGGCCAGGTCACCGGCGCGCATCACCCCCAGGTGGGGGGTCAGGGTCGTGAACGGCCACGCCTCGACCCTCGGGGTCGCGTTCGACAGCCGGCCGACCAGCGACGACTTGCCCGCCGAGGGGAACCCGACCAGCCCGACGTCGGCGATCAGTTTCAGCTCGAGCCGGAGCGAGATCTCGTGCACCTTCTCGCCACGTTCCGCGAAGGTCGGCAGGCGCCGTTGCCGGGTGGCGAACGCGATGTTGCCCCGACCGCCACGCCCGCCCCTCGCCGCGACGAACCGCTCCCCGTGGGCGACCAGGTCGGCGAGCACGTAACCGCTGTCCCGGTCGCGCACCACCGTGCCGACCGGCACCCGGAGTACCTCGTCGCGACCATCCGCACCGGTCTTGCCCATACCGGCGCCGTGGGTGCCGTTGCTCCCCCGACGGTGCGGCAGCCGGCGAAGATCGAGCAGCGAGGTGACGTTCTCGTCGGCGATGAACACCACGTCACCACCCCGGCCCCCGTCACCACCGTCTGGCCCGCCGCGTGGCACGTGCGCCTCACGTCGGAACGACACCGAGCCGTGCCCACCATCGCCACCGCGCACGTGGACCGTGCACTCGTCGATGAAACTCGCTGCGGCGTCCACGATGATGCTCCTGGAGATACGGGTGACAGGACGAGGGCGGCCATCCCGGCCGCCCTCGTCAGATGTTGTGCCGTGTGCGCCTCAGGCGTCGACCGGGTCCACGTTCGCGGTGGTCCTGGCACCGCTCTTGCGGAACCGCACCGAGCCGTCGACCAGGGCGAAGAGGGTGTCGTCGCCTCCGCGACCGACGTTCTCGCCCGGGTGGATCTTGGTGCCGCGCTGGCGGACGATGATGCCACCCGTGCGGATGACCTCGCCGCCGTACTTCTTCACGCCCAGACGCTTCGCGTTGGAATCACGACCGTTGTTGGACGACCCGCCGCCCTTCTTGCTCGCCATGTCAGATCCCTTCGATACGGATGGTCGTCCGCTGCTGGCGGTGACCGCGCCGCTTGTGCTGGCGGCTCTTGTTCTTGTAGGTGAAGACCCGGATGCGCTTGGCGAGGTCGTGGCCGGTGATGGTGGCCGTGACCTCGCGATCGCCGATATCGGTTCCGGTGGTGACGGCGCCTTCGTCGTCGACGACCAGCACCGGCGTCAACGAGACGCTGGAGCCGATGTCGCCGGCGAGACGCTCGACGAGGACTTCCTGGCCGGGCTCGACCCGGTACTGCTTGCCGCCCGTGGCGATGACCGCGTACACGCCTGGCTCCTGTCGTTCACGTTGTCGTTCACGTGGGGGACTCACACCGTCAGAACGTCCGGCAGGGCGTGATCCGTGGACCGACGTCCGCCCGGCTGCTGCCGCCGCCACCGAGCCCGACGAAGCAGGGACGGGAGCGGGCATGGGGAGGAGTTCTGGGTGGAGCATGGGGCGCGCGGGCACACCGCGGTGCGGCCGCGCATCGGGGGAAGGTACCGCCGACGCACGTCATGGGTCAACCGGCGCGCGCCTCTACCCTCTTGTTCGATTCCCACCCACCACCCCGGGCCGATCCTCCCGAAGGGAACCCACGTGTCGCTGACCTGCGCGGAGACCACCCGCGACGACGACGAACCCATCGCCGGGACCGCCCCGATGGCGATCGGGTGGCTGTTGGTCGAGCGTGACGGGGCCTGGGGCAGGGACGCGCTCACCGAGTCCGGCCTCGATCCCGACGTGGGTGCCGCGCTCGCCGCCACCTGCAAACCACTGCCGGTCAAGGCGGTGGTGATCCGCCGCCCCGGACCCCATGCGACCATCGCCGACGGTCACGACGAACCGCGCACGGTGGTCCTCGCCCACACCGGGTCGCAGCCGTGGGCGGAACGCCTCACGATCCGCGACGACCGGGAGCTGCTCGAACTCGACCCGGGCGTGACCCTGCGCGCCCGCCCCCCCGGCCTCGGCGAACCCGTCGACGGACCGCTGCTGTTGGTGTGCACACACGGCAAGCGGGACCGGTGCTGCGCGACGTTCGGGAGGCCGCTCGTGGACACGCTCGCCGCGTTGCACCCCGAGGAGACCTGGGAGGTCAGCCACATCGGTGGTCACCGGTTCGCCGGCAACCTGCTCGTGCTGCCCGAGGGCCTCGCCTACGGCGGGTTGGACGTCGCCTCGGGGCTGGGGGCCGCCGCGAGCCACGTCGCGGGGCGGCTGGACCTGGAGCACCTCCGCGGACGCACCGCACTGCAGCGGGCGTCCCAGGCCGCGGAGATCGCCGTCCGACGACACTACGGGATCGACCGGATCGGCGGGATGGAGGTCGTCGCCCGGCCGGGTGCGTCGTCGCCGGATGCCGGGACGAACACCGACGCCAGCGACCACGTCACCGTTGACGTCGAGGGCGCGCGCGTCGTCGTCGAGGTGGTCCGTCGCGCGATCGGCCCGCGACGGCTGTCGTGCGACGCCGGCGAGCCCGAGGAGCCCTACACCTACGAGGTGATCGACATCGGTCCGGTCGCCGGGACCGCGCGCGCCACGGCCTGAACCGAACCCGCCGGTTCATCCTCGCAGGGCACTCCACAGCACGCCGGGGATCGCGGACAGCTCACCGGTGGCCGTCAACCGCGCCACCTTGGGCAACAACTCGTGAGCGGTGCGGTGGGTGTGGAACCAGGCCGGGGTGATCGGCGGCCGGAACGGACCGCGCACCACGGTCTTCTGCACGTCCTCGAGCATGTAGGTGTTGTGCACGAACCCCCGCCCGGACCGGATGTCGGTCTCGGTCGCCCCGGGGTAGCCGCCCCAGGGGGGCGAGCCGAAGGCGTAGGCGGCGCCGGTGAAGTGGTTGACCACCACCGAGCCGTACTCGAGCCGGTCGATGGCCCGCTCCACCGCAGCCTCGACCTCCGGGTCGGCCAGCGACCGGGGGTGGACGATGATGCTCGCGGCCAGCGTCCCCCACAGGGTGTCGTTGCAGAACGCCACCGCCGCGTCGAGGAACTCCGGGATCGACCTCGCGGTGTCGAGCGCGACCTCGCCCATGACCCCGCAGAACGCCTCGGTGGTGAACGCGATGTCGTCCTCGGGCTCCGGCTCGAGGTCCGGGATCAGCGTGAACGGCACCCGGTCGTCGCCCACCCGGCCGAACCATTCGGCACCTGCGTGGGCATCGGTGAAGCTCCTCCACCGATCGACCGCGCCCGGGTAGTAGGGCATCCGCTCGTCGGCCTGGCGTAGCGAATCGCGGACCGCATCCAGTAGCTCTCGCCGCTTCGACCAGGCGCGGTGTTGCACGATCATGCGCGACGCGATGCAGTTGAAGCCGCCGTTGTTGACCAGCATCGAGGCGATGTTGTGGCCCTGGTAGGTGAGATCCTTCGCGCTCCACGGGCCCGGGACCACGATCACCGGGGTCACGTTGCCGAGCTCCGAGGTGATGGGCTTGGTGAGCCGGAGCTCGCCCCGCTGCTTGCGTGCCCGTCCCTGCTCGCCGGTGCCGAACACGATCGCGTCGTGGGTCTTGTCCGAGCCGGTGATGTGGATCGCGTCGATGCCGTCGTGATCGGTCAGGTAGGCCCCGACCTCGCCTCCGCCGTAGACGATGCGCAGCAGCCCCTCCCGCACTAGCGGCTCGAACGCCGCGGCCATGTGGGGGCCGAGGTGCTCGTTGACCGGGTTCATCTTCAGCAGTACCACCCGCCCCTCCACGAAGAGCTGGTGGAGCGCGTCCATCGGTCCGATCGAGGACACGTTCCCGGCACCGAGCACGAGCGCGACCCCGGGTTCCGGTCGGTGGTCGGCACGGTAGATCCGGCCCATCCTGGCCTCGGCCTGCTCGACCGTCACGCCCGGCAGCAGCCGCACCTCGGCGGTGAAGCCCTGGTAGAGCAGGGCGTCCATCCGGTCGGTCGGCAGGACGTCCACGGCGACCTGCTCGCTCGTGCCGGGGCCGGAGATGGCACGCACGCGCGGCGGCTGGGGGCGGCCGGTCGCCGCGATGTCGGTCAGGGTGGCGGCGAGCAACGCCAGGTTGCGTAGCACGACGACGACACCCGACCCCCAATCCTCGGCCATCAGGCCCGAGTCGGGCGCGATCCCCTTGGCCTCGGCGGCGGCGGCCACCCAGTCGGGCGCGGCCGCGAGGGTCGTGTCCATCAGCTCACGGAGCAACGCGATGCGCGCGGTGACGTCCGTCTCGGCCCACCTCGGGGCGTGCTCGCGGAGGACGGCGATCTGCTCGTCGAGCATCTCCCGCGGCGTGTCCGGGAACCCGCTGCCGGTCTCGGGTACCACGATGCTTCCGGTCACCACGGATGTCTCCTCGTCGTCGCGCAGGGACTATAAGCCGCTCGCAACCCATCTTCGATCCCCGACGGTGGGGCGGACGGCCCGGGTGCCACCGCCGGCCGATCCGGTTCAGCCCTGATCGCCGACCCCGCGGACCCAGCTGGCATGCAGTGCGCCGTAGACACCGCCCTCCTCGAGCAGCTGGTGGTGGTTGCCGCGTTGCACCACACGGCCCCGGTCGAACACCAACACCTCGTCGGCCGTCTCCGCGGTCGACAGACGGTGGGCGATGGTGACCGTCGTGCGACCGGAGGCCAGGCCGGCCAGGGCGCGCTGCAGGCGCAGCTCGGTCGCCGGGTCGACCGCCGAGGTGGCCTCGTCGAGCACGAGCAGGTCGGGGTTGGCGACGTAGGCGCGGGCCAGTGCCACGAGCTGCCGCTCCCCCGCCGACAGCGAGCCCCCGCGCTCACCGGTCCGGGTGGCGAGCTGCCGGGGTAGTTCCTCGACCCAGTCCGAGAGGCCCAGCTCGAGGAACGCGAGCTCGAGCTGCTGGTCGGTCGCTGCGGGCCTGCCCATGCGCACGTTGTCGGCGATCGTGCCGTCGAACAGCGCGCCGTCCTGCGGGACCATCACCACGCGACGACGCAGCGATGCGAACCGGAGCCGGTCGAGCGGAAGCTCGTCGATCAGGACCTGTCCCTCGGTCGGATCCATCAGCCGGGTGAGCAGCTTCGCGAAGGTGGTCTTGCCCGAACCGGTCTCGCCGACCACCGCCACGCGGGTCTGGGGCTCGATGGTCTCGTTGACGCCGGTGAGCACGAACGGGCCCGAGGCGTTGCGGGCGGTCTCGCCCGCCCGCGGGTAGCGGAAGGCCACGTCGGCGAACCGGAACCCGATCGGGCCCGGTGGCAGCTCGAGGCCGTCCTCCCCCGGGTCGGCGACGTCGGGTTCGAGGTCGAGCACGTCGAGTACCCGGCGCCAGCCGGCGATCGCCGTCTGGCCCTCGTTGATGACCTCGGAGGCGATCAGGACCGGGTCGACGAACAGCGTGATCAGGAACAGGAACGCCAGCACCGTGCCCGCGGTCACCTCGCCGCCGACCCCGAGCCACACCCCCGCGACGACCGCTGCGGCCGTGGCGATCGCGCCGAACAGCTCACCGCTGCCCGAGAACAGCGACGACAGGGTGCCCGCCCTGACCGCGGACCTCCGGTGGTCCTCGATGCGTCCGTCCAGGCGGGTCTGGGTCCGGTGCTCGATGCCGTAGGCCCGCACGACCGGGGCCCCCACGACGGTCTCGGCGAGGATGCCGAGCATGTCACCGACCTTCTCGCGCACGAGCCGGTAGGCGACGGTGAGCCGTTTCTGGAACCAGCGCGCGACCAGCACGAACGGCACGAACACCACCAGCACGATGAGCGTGAGCTGCCACGAGTACAGCGCCATCACCAGGGTGGCGATGGTCAGCTGCCCGACCGCGGTGATCAGGTTGAGACCCGCCCACCCCATGAACCGGCTGATCTCGTCGATGTCGGAGGTGACCCGGGAGACGAGCGAACCGCGTTGCTGGGTGGCCTGATGCAGCATGGACAGGTCGTGGATGTGCCGGAACGCCCGCACCCGGAGGTTCGACAGGGCGGTCTCGACCACGGCGGCCAGCCGGTAGTTCATCCACCCGCTGGCGAGCGCGGTGATCAGCACGGCGACCGCGGCGAACGCGACGATCCGGCTGACGGCCACGAGGTCGACCCCTGCGCCGTTGGTGCCCAGGCCGCCGTCGATCGTCTGCTGGATCGCCACCGGGACGATGGCCCGCCCGGCGGTCGCCACCAGGGCGAGCACCACCGTCCAGGCGAGTCCGACCCGGAGCTCCGGCGACAGCGAGATGCCCCGGACCAGGGTCCGCCAGGCACCGTCGCCGCTGTCCGGCACACCACCGGTCGGGCGCGGGAGGTCGGGCTCGGAGGTCCCCTCGGGACCCTCGGAGCCGTCGGGACCATCGGCCATGGTCGTCGAGGTCGCGGTGCTCATTCGGGCACCTCCGCGGGGGGCTGGGCGTGCGCGGCGGCCGCGGCATCCTCGGCGCGTTGCTGCTCGTAGGCGGTGACCAGCGAGGCGTAGGCGGGCACGGTCGCGAGCAACTCGTCGTGGCTTCCGCGGGCCGCCACGGCACCGTCCTGGAGGAACACCACCTCGTCGGCCAGCGCGATCGAACCGCGGCGGTAGGCCACGACCACCACCGTCGCCGGCAGGTCCGCCTCGGCGAGCCCGCGCAGGATCTCCGATTCGACCGACGGGTCGACCGCCGAGGTGGCATCGTCGAGGACCAGCAGCCGGGGCCGGCGTATCAGCGCCCGGGCGAGCGCGAGCCGTTGCCGCTGCCCGCCCGAGAGCGTCGCGCCGCGCTCGCCGATCTGCGTGTCGTAGCCGTGCGGGAGTTCGGAGACGAACCCGTGGGCGCGTGCGAGCGTGGCGGCGGCCTCGACCTCGGCGTCCGAGAAGTCGTCGCCGAGGGTGATGTTGTCGCGCACCGAATCGTCGAACAGGAACGCTTCCTGGAAGACGATGGCGACGTGGCGGGCGAGCTGGTCACGGGCCAGATCGGGCACCGCGGCGCCGTCGAACACCACGTGGCCATGGTCCGGGTCGTAGAGGCGGACCAGCAACGAGGCGATCGTCGACTTGCCGGAGCCGGTCGCTCCGACGAGCGCGATCGTACGTCCCGCATCGACGTCGAAACTGACCGAGTCGATGCCGCGCGTCCGGTCCTCCGGCGCATCGGGGCCCCGCTCGGGAGCACCGTCCATCGGCTGCGGAGCACCGGTGGGGGTCGTACGGGCGTCCGGCCCCGCGAGGTCACCCCGTTCGGAGGACGGGTGGTGGAAACCGACGTCGCGCATGCCGATCGCCGCACCGCCGGCACCGTCCCCGCTGGCGCGGCCGTGGACCATGTCACCGGTCGCGTTGAGCACCCGCGAGACCCGGTCCCATCCGACCACGGCACGGGGCAACTCCCCCAGCAACCAACCGAACACCCGTATGGGTAGTGCCACCAAGCGGAACAGCAACGCGAACTGCACGAGATCGCCCGGGGTCAGGAACCCATCGCGGACCCGGAACGCACCGACCAGCAGCACGAGCAGGATGCCGATGTTGGGCAGCGCCTCGATGACCGGGTCGAAGAACGCCCGTAGCCGGCCCACGCGGATCATCTTGTCGCGGAGGTCCTCGGTGGTGGCCCGGAAGCGCTGCGTCTCCGCCTCCTCGCGTCCCATGGTCTTGACCACCAGCGCGGAGTCGAACGATTCGTGCGCGACCTCCGAGACGTCGGCGCGGGCCTGTTGGGCGACCGTGGCCGCGTGACGCATCCTTCGCTGGTAGAACCAGTTCGCGAAGCCCAGCAGTGGGCCGATGCTGAAACCGATCGCCGCGAGGCCCGGATCGGTGACGATCAACAGACCACCGGTGATCACCAGCAGCAGGCTGGCGCCCATCGCCATGGGCAACGGTGCGGCCACGAAGAAGGCGGACTCGACGTCGGCGTTGGCGTTGGACAGCAGCTCACCGGTCGGGTGACGTCGGTGCCACGAGATCGGCAGGGCGAGGTAACGGCGCGTCACGTCCCGGCGGTAGCGGGCCTGCAGTTGGAACTGGGCGAAGTAGGCCCCGAGGCGTCGCCCCACCACGCCGACGGCCTTCAGCACCGCGACACCGAGGATCAGCGCGACCGCCAGCAGCAGCACGTCACGGTCGATCTCGCCCGTGGCCATCATCGGCAGGAGGACCTCGTCGGTGACCCAACCGAGCACGAACGCCGACGCGACGGTCATGCCGGCGAACAGCGCCGCCGAACCGATCCCGATCGCGAACGGTCCCGGGGCACCGCGCAGCGCGATCCCGATCACGCGCAGGCCGCGTCGCACGAGGCCGTGGGTCGACGGATCGCGTGGGGTTGGGCGTGTGGAGGCAGTCACGCGCGCCACGGTACCGGCAGCCGCAGGTGTCTCGATGTCGAGACACGCCCTGCCGTGCTCAACGCGCGACGGCGACCGTTCCGGCCAGGTGCCAGCTGCCGCCCCGGCGCTTGGCGCGGTACATGGCGAGGTCGGCCGCCTTGAGCAGCTCGCCTGCGGCGGCGCCGTGGTCAGGGGCGAGTGCGATCCCGATGCTGACCCCCACGGCGAGGTGATCGCTCTCGAAGGCGTAGGGGTCCTCGATCGCGGCGACCAGGGCCTCGGCGATCCGCGTGGCCACGGCGGGCTGGTCCAGGTCACGCAACAGCACGGCGAACTCGTCGCCGGCGATCCGTGACACGCTGTCGGTCTCACGGACGGTCCGACGGATCCTGGCTGCGACCTCCACGAGCAGGGCATCCCCCGCCGCATGGCCGTAGGTGTCGTTGATGCCCTTGAACCCGTCGAGGTCGAGGAAGCAGATGGCCGTCGACCGCGACCGGCGCCTCCCGTCCGCCAGCGCGCGTTCGACCCGGTCGTGGAACAGCGCCCGATCGGCCAGGCCGGTCAGGTGGTCGTGCGTGGCCGCGTGCCTGGCCGCATGCAGCAGGCTCAGCCGGGCGATGGCGATCCCGGCCTGATCGGCGAGACCGGCCAGGGCCTCGGTGGTGGCCTCGGTGGTGGTCTCGGTCCCGTCGAGGTCATCGGCGACGTCCGGTTGCTCGGGGTGACTCGCGACCACGACACCGAGGAACTCCGCGGAGGCGATGATCGGCGCGATCGAGACCGAACGATCACCGAACCGGCTCAGCGCCCCGTCCAGGAACGCGTCGCCCCCACCGCACTCGTAGCGACGGGGCATCGGGGCAGCCATCAGCTCGTTCAACAGCGGGCTGGCCGCCGCGGTCACCTCGATCGCCATGGCGTCCGCCAACGACCCGCCGAAGCCGACGGCCGCCGCCTGTGACAACAGGGCCGCGTCCGGGTCCCACAGCAGCACGCTGGCCCGGACCGAGGACGTGACGAGCGGAACCGCCTCGGCGACCCGCTGCGCCACCGCGCGCGCGTCCGATTCGTGGGCGAGCTGCCGGCCGAGCTTCAGCAACCCCGCACTGATGTCGCTGCTCAGGCGCGCCTCCCGGAGCGAGGTGCCGACGTCGAGAGCGGCAGCGGCCAGGCCGGCGTAGGCATCCAGGTGTTCCTGTTCGACGGGGAGAAAACCGGTCGCCTCGGGCAGGAACGCCGCGAGCCAGCCGTAGGTGCGGCGGACCGACACGACCGGTGCCACCAGCGCCTCGAACCCCGGCATCCCGACGGTCCCCGTCGCGAGCAACGCGGCCCCCAACTCGGCGGCCTCTGCCGCGGTGAAACCATCGCCCTGCACGATCCGGCGATCCCCGAGACGGACGGCCAGCAGGTGCCGCTGACCGTGGACCGCCGCTGCGGCGCGGGCCGCGATGCTCGCGAGCGACCCCTCGAGGTCCTCCGCCGCGACCAGATCGGCCACGGTGAGCTCCAGGTCCTTGACCCGCTCCTGCAACGCCCCTTCGGCGAGGCCGACCCGACGACGGACCACCCCGCGCGTCCACCACTGCCACCGCCGCCAGCGGACCTCGTAGACACAGGCCTCGGCGCCCTCGATCTGGCACGACTCATGCCAGATGCGCGCCGGCGGCAGACCGAACAGCACCGTCACCTGCGAGAGGATGCCCTGGGTGTAGACGCAGTCGTGGCGGCTCGGCACGAACCCGTCGTGGAGCCGGTAGGACACCGTCGCGGAGCTGTTCCCGACCGCCACCGCGTCCATGGTCGCGCTGGTCGAGAACTTGGCGCTGGCGCGAGCCACGCTCTTCAGGACCCGCTGGGGTGAACCGAGCGCGCCGATGACCGCCCGCAGCACCGCCGCGAGTTGCTCCTCCAACAGCGACGAGCCGATGCGGCGCGCCACGTCCGGGTCGTCGGTCAGTGCTGCGGCAGCCTCGAACAGGGCGATCTTCTGGTCGTAGGTGGACCAGGACCGCTCGTCCTCGAGGACCTCGACGGGTCGGTCTTCGCCGGCCCGTTCGAGCAGCCGGGTGACGCCGGCATCCCCGAGATGCCGACGCACGTACGCGACGATGAGGCGTGTCGTCACGCCCGAGGTGTCGCGCCCCGACCCGCTCAACGACGGCCCTTCGTGCTCGTCGACCGCCGATCGATCGACCCGCGGGCTCTCCCCTACCATCGGCCGGGGCGTGCCAGGGGTGACCCCGAGGGGCCCCGGTGCACGGTGGGCGCACGGGGGTGGTCCCCGGGGTCAGTCCAGTTCGCCGATCAGGCCACGACCCTCGCATGCTTCGCAGGTGTGACTGAAGGACTCGATCAAGCCCTGACTGACGTTCTTCCGGGTCATCTGGACCAACCCGAGCCGCGACACCTCGGACACCCGGGTCTTGGTCCGGTCCCGGAGCAACTCGCGCTTCAGGCGTCGCACGACCTGTTCCTGGTTGGCCTTCAACAACATGTCGATGAAGTCGATGATGATGATGCCGCCCATGTCCCGCAGACGCAGCTGGCGGACGATCTCGTCCGCCGCCTCGAGGTTGGTCTTGAGCACGACCTCCTCGAGATTGGTGTCCTTGCCGCCGGTGAATTTGCCGGTGTTGACGTCGATGACCTTCATGGCCTCCGTGGTCTCGATGATCAGGTACCCGCCGGAGGGCAACCAGATCTTGCGTCCCATCGCCTTGCGCAGCTGATCGGCCACGTCGTAGGCCTCGAACAGTGGGGGAAGGCTCTCCCGCCGCGTAGCCGCCGCCTCGAGATCGACCGCGCCGACGCCCGCCGGTTGCGTCGCGTCCTGGCTGCCGGCGCTCGCCGCACCGTCACCAGCGGTTCCGCCTTCGACCGCGTCCTCCCCATCGTCGGTGACCGGGGCGTCGGCTGACGGGGCGTCGGGAGCCGGGGCGTCGGCTGCCGGGGCGTCGGGAGCCGCCGTGCCCTCGCCGGTCGGCACGGCGCCGGTGGCCAGTTCGTGGGTGATCGCATCCGCGCCCTCGGCGGCAGGCGCGCCGGCGGCGCGTGCGCGCGCATCACGGGTCGGTGCGCCGTACAGCTCCACCTTGGGAAGCAGCTCCTCGGCGACCTCCTCGAGGTAACCACGGACCTGGTGGTACAGCTCCTCGTCATCGACGATGCAGCGCTCGAACTCCGGTCCGAAGTTGTCGCGGATGACCTTCACGACCAGCGGCGGTTCCTCGTAGACCGCGGTGAGCGCCTTGGCCTCCTCCGCAGCGGTACGCACCTTGTCCCACTTGGCCAACAGGCGTTCCATGTCGGCCGTGATCTGTTCCTCGGTCGCGCCCTCGGCGGCGGTCCGGACGATCACGCCGTGATCGCTGGGCTTGACCTGCTTGACGATGCGACGCAGCCGGTCACGTTCCTTGTCGGTGAGCTTGCGTGAGATCCCGAACAGGTCCGAGTCGGGCGCCAGGACCAGGTAGCGGCCGGCCAGGGACAGGTGCATCGTCAACCGTGGCCCCTTGGTCCCCATCGGGTCCTTGGTCACCTGGACCAGCACCTTCTGTCCGGTCTTGAGCACGTTCTCGATGCGTTGGTCTGCGCCCTCCTCCAGGTCGAGCTCGTCGAAGAGGACCTCACCGGCGTACAGCACCCCGTTGCGCCCCTTCCCGATGTCAAGGAAAGCCGCTTCCATCCCGGGCAGGACGTTCTGCACCCGCGCCATGTAGATGTTGCCGACGTAGGTGACGTCCTCCTTGCGGGTCACGTAGTGCTCGACCACCTGGCGGTCCTCGAGTACCGCGATCTGGGTCCGGTCCTCCTGTGCGGTGACGAGCATCGTGCGTGGTGGCCCGTCGAGGATCGCTCTGCGCACCTCTTCGGGTACGCCACCGGGCCGTTGCGGCTTGCGGCGGCCGCCACCACCGTTGCCGCGCCCACGCTTGGCGGCCACCCGGGTTCCGCCCTTGGCGATCGCCTTCTCGACC
>PWLR01000257.1 GCA_003558435.1 Nitriliruptoraceae bacterium
GAATTCGTTTTATTTTTTATATTCTGCTATCTAGTTATGGTTTAGTGATATGTTGGAGTATTTAAATCTTTCGTCTTTGTTTGTCTTTTGATAACTTTTTTATACTTTTGTCTTTTTTTGTTTTCTTCTTATCTTGTTTATTAACCAATTTTGTTTTTTATTGATCCATTCTTTAAATTCTTGTGGGGAGTTTAGGTTGTTGTATATTCTGTTTATGTGTTTTTCGTGTTGTGCTTGTGTTATTACTTTGTGTTTTTCCATTTCTCCTAGTAGTTCGGTTATTTTTTTAAAGTTCTCTGTTGTTTTGAATGGTGTTTTTGCTATTTTTTTAAATAGCTTATTTAATCTTTTATTGTAATATTTTTCTTTTTCCTTTTTGTCTAATTGTTTTATTTCTTCTTGTGTTTTGGTTTGTTCTTCCATTCTTTTTTTTCACCTTTTTATATTTTTATTGAACATTCTAATTTTTTTATTTGATTTTTTATTGGTTTGTAATCTGCGTGTAGTTTTAAGTTGTATCTTGTTAGTTGTAGATCTTCTTCTATTTGTCTTAAACTTCCGTTTATTTGTTCTTGGTAGTATGGTGTGCCTTTTGGTGTATATTCGTTTTTAAAGGTTAACTCGCAGTGTGTATAGTCATAGTATAAACTAGTTGTTGTGTATAATATTAAAAAACATAATATTAAGTGTTTAATTAATAGTATTAATATTTTTTTAAAGTCTTTCTTCTGTGTCATAATATTTATATACCTGATCTGCTTCAAATACAATATTTACACTTTTTGCTTGTTCTTCTATTGGAATGTAATGTTCGAATACTCCGTTGTTTCCTATGCTTGTTAAATCGATGTAAAAAGCTTCTACTACTTCTAATTTTTTATCGAAATAGGGCTCTACTTTTATATCTAGGTGTTGTCTTATTCTTTTATCTATGGTGTTAGTGTATTGTGTGGTTGATAGTAGTATTATGTTTCTTTTTCTTATTTGTTGAATGAAGTTACTAAATTTTTTATTTACATTTTTCATTGATGATCGACTATCAAATAATATTTGTAGTTCGTCAATTACTAGAACACAATTTTTTATATCGCTGTGTTTATCTATGTTTAACATTTCTTCTTCGCTTATGTGAATACTTGGTATTTTTAAGGTTGTAATATTTGTGTAAATAGGCCAACCCTCGTGATAAAAGTTTATTGTATCTTTTACCATTGTTAAGGTTTTTCCGCTTCCTCTTTTTCCTGTGTAAATGACAATCATTTTTAATTTTTTTAGTAGTGTATGTTATTGGTTTTAAATACAAATATCATCAGGGTTATTAAGCTTAAATAACCTAAAATTATGTATTGGTTTAAATTAAATCCTGTTAGTATTAATAGTATTACGAAGTTAGTTTCGTAGAACATTATTTTATTGTTGGTTTTGTTTATACTATTTTTGATTTTTTCTTTTAGTGTTAGTTTATATTCTTCCAATTATATCACCATTTTTTTAGTTTTTTGCGTTAAATATGTTACTAAGTCCCCCTGCGGTTTCTAGGAATTGGTCTGTTCTGTCATCGCTATTTATTTTTACGAATTCAGTTCTGCCTTTTCTTTCAAAGCTTATTTTTAATCGCATAAATTTTTCTATGTATTTACTGAAAGCTGGTTTTAATCCTTTGTCTTGTAGTATTTCGTCGTTTATAAATAGGGTGTTTATTTTTTTTATTTCTTCGTCTGTTAGTTCTGTTTTTATATCTACATTGTCGGGGCTTACTCTGAATAGTTCGTTTCCTTTGGTTTGGTTTTCTGTCTTGGAAAAGTATTCGTCTATTTTGTTTATTTTTGGTTTTTCTTTTGTTTTATCATTGTCATTTTTGTTTTTGTTTTTTTCTTGTTCTTTCTGTTTGTTGGTTTCCATTTTTTAAGTAAGTGTTCCTCCTGTTGCGAAATAAATAATAACAGCAATAACCCCTAGACCTATTAAAATGTGTTTAAATTCTAATTGATTTAATAAGTTGCTTTCGTTTGGTTTGTTTAAATCTTTTAAAACTTTGGTTTCTATTATACTGTCAAAATCCTCAGTATTAAAAATTGGTGTTTCGAAGTTTTGAAGTTTTAGGGCTTCGGGGTTGTTTTCGTTAAAGAAATAGTATTTGTCTGTTCTCATAAAATTTTTTATTTTTAAGAATTTGTCTTTTTCTTTGTTTATTTTAAATCTTTTGTTAGTGTTTCCTATTTTGGTTTTTATTTGTGTTTGTCCTTTTTTAAGGGTTATTGTTTTTATTTGTTCTCCGTTGTCGTCTATTATTATCATTTTTGTTTTTGTTTTTAACATATTCTTTTTTCACCTTTCATAATTTTTTGTTTTTTTATTCTGTGAATAATACTATTAAAGGGGTTAAAATTAAAACAATACTTATAAGTATGTTCCAACCACTAAATAAAAAGGTTAAACCTATAAGGAATAAAACAAATAGACCTAGATTAAAAAGTGATTTGTGTTTGGTTTTATAACCTATAAATGATATTAGTAAGCTTAATATTAAACCTGTTGTTATTAAGTATAAATCGTTCTTCGTTGCGTTTTCTGGGTTTGGTATTGTAAAAAGATTTTTTCTTATTTTTATATTAAAAGTTTCTTCATAATAATTAATGTCATCGTTTAATATTATTTTTAAATCGTAATTACTTGTGTTAAGTTCTCCTAAGTTTATAGTCGTGGTGTTAAGGTTTAATGTTCCGTTTTTTATTAGTTCTCCGTTGTTTCTTAATTCATAAAAACCTGTGGTTTCTCCGTAATAATTCTTTAAATCTTCGTGGTGTTCTTCGTATTTTATGTTTATATTTGTTATTATTTCTTGTTTTTGTTGTAAAAAACTAATAGGGTTTATGTTTGCTTTGTAGTTCTGGGTGTTTTCGTTGTTTAATATTAAATTAAAATCTTCGTATATTGTTGTTTCTCCGTCTGTAATTATTAATTCAAATCTTATATTAAATTCTTCTTCTTCACTATAATTTTTATATATTATTTCTTTGTTTGTAAGTTCTATTTCTCCGCTTAATAGTTCTTTGGTTTCTCCTTGTGATATACTTAAAATTTGTTGGTTTTCTTCGTTGTAAATGTTAATATTGTAATCATTATAGTTTATTATGTAATCAGTAATATTAATTCTTAATTCTTGTTCTTCAAATAAAGCTTTATTCAAATAACTAAAATTACTTGGAAAATTATTGGATATGTGAATAAATGGGCTTATATAATTAGTTTTATAAACATAAATTTCTCCGTTTGTTCCGCCAAAACTTAATAATGAGGCATCATGACTAAAAGTATTATGTGTTTTAAAATTTGAATTATATAAATTAGGGTAGCTTTCTATTATTGAAAGTTCATTTAAGTCATAAAGTATAATTCCTTTATCTCCTATAAAACTTAAAACTTCTTCGCCATTACTAACATCTAGCATATTATTATAAGGGTTTGAGTGGTCTGGGGTTATTTGATAATTATCTATATTTGTTAAATGTGATAAATCAGATAAATTATAAATTGATACAATATCATTATGTGTAGCAAATATTAAATAGTTGTCTGTAATTTCTAAACCTATAATTACATCGCCTTGTTCTAAAAAGAGCTCTGTTTGATTTGTTAATAAATTAAACCTATATATATCATTGAAAAAACTACTAAAATAAACGAAATCATCTTTTAATTTTAATTCTGTTGTATCTCTGTTACTTACTCCGATATTTAATGTATTTAATACTTCCAAATTTTCTTTATCTCTTACTTTAAAATCATTATTATAAGTATCAACACTATAAACAAAATCATTATATAAAAAACTTAAACCGTTATATTCAACATTTTTATTTATTAATAAATTAAAACTATTTTCTATATCATAAATTCTTATTTCGTCTGATGTAGAAACATAAAGTTTTTTATCATTATTACTTAAAAAAATATCACGAATAGTATAATTTAGATTTATAGTTTTAATTAAATTAAAACTTGTTCCGTTATTTTCATAAATAAATAAATTCCTATTATAAGTTCCTACAAATAAATATTTATTATTTTTTGTAAATTTAATTTGTTTAATAAAATCACTATCAGGTTTATCATAATAATAATTTGATAAATTAATATCTACTAAATCAATTGGGGTATCTTGATATAATTCAAAAATAAATGTGTCTGGGGCTAACCAATTATCAAAACCCATAACATCAATACTTATAATATATTCAAATTCCTCATCTTCATTATGTTCTATGTATCTAAATCCTTTTTTATTTTCTGGTTGAAAATCTGTTCTAGTATCTATTACTCCACTTTCTAAATTTATAACATCTTCCATTGTTCCACTTGTTATAAAATTCCAATCTAAGTCATAAACTTCTAAATTATAATAATCAAAATTTATATAATATTCTTCTAAATTATATAATATTTCTTGGTATTCTATGTTTTGAGTGTTTAGTATTCTTAAATCTTCTAATGGTTTAATTTGAAAGCTTTCATTAGTTAAAACCGCTCTGAATTCTTGATTATGTATTTCGTTATTATGTTCTGTTGTTAAATTTATTAAAAAATCAAAATTAGTTTTATTAATTTCATATTCTATAAATCTAATTCCAATACTTCCACTTCCGCAAAATCCGTCTCTTGTGTCTAAAAATATATCATCATATGGTTGAGGTAAATAACCATTATAATCATTTTGATTTGAAAAAACTACATAATCATTGTTAGAGTAATTATAAATACTAATATTATAAGTATCTATGTTATTGTAATAATCTAAAAAGTTATAACATAATTGTTGTTGGTTTCTTAAATCTTCGTCAAAACTACTATAATATCTTGTTTCAATTTGTTCCCCGCTAAAACTTATAACTGAAAAGCTTAATATACTTATAACTATTGTAAGCATTATTCCTTTGATTATGTATTTTTGTTTTGTATTTCCCATTTTTTATGCGGTGTTAATATTTTTATTTATGTTTTTATCGGTGTTTTTGGTTAGTTTTATTTTCTTTATTTCTAGTTCTCCGTCTTGAAATAAAACGAAGTTAGTCCCTTGTTTTTCTATGAAGTTTAATAATTCATTGGCTAATATAACATCTTTGCCTTTTGTAAGTTTGCCTGTTAATATACATCTTTGTTCTTTATTTTTTCTTGCCATATAATAAAACCTATTCTTATAATATTTTTTTATGTTGTTGGTAATATTTTTATAAAGGTATATGTTAAACTAAGTGTTATTAATATCATTAATGGTATTAAAATTATTTCTGGAATGAGAGCAAAAGCTTTTAAGTAGTCAATTAAATAATCTGTTAAAGTATCACCAAATAAACCACGAAAACTAAAAGTGCCAAAACCTAGATTTATCTCCCAATCATCGAATAAATTAATAATAGGAGATAAAACTGCGTTGTCAGTTTCTAATTCATCGATAGGGGTTATTCCATTAATAGCAAAAGGTAAAATTACACCTACTCCGATGATTATAAATAAACTTACATATAAAGGAACATAATCCATTTTTTAAAACAACCCTAAATTATTAATAATTTATTTTTTTAGTTTCCCCCTCTTTTATAAAACATTACACTAGCAATTAAACCCAATAAAACAAGCAAAACTATTATTCCAATATTCAAATAACCAATACTAATAAAAAATATTAATAACATTGCGTTAATAAGTAATGCTAAATATAAACCTAGCTTTATTTCATCTCTTGTTAAAGCTAAAATAATCACACTTACTAAAAACATAATCCCAATTACATAAATATACCTTTGTCCCACATTTAAATCTTCGCTTCTCGGAAGTAATGAGTAAATACTTCCGCTTACATCATCGCTAGGTGTTTTTCCTATTCTTATTAAAAATTCGTCTGATGTAATAAAATCCATATTGTTATTATAAACTCTTAACTTTGCTTTATATTCTTGGTATTTGTTCTTGGTGTTTATTATTAGTTCTCCGTTGTTTTCTTGATTTAATCTTAATTTTATTTCGTTGTCCTCGTATTCATTGTTATTTAAATGTAATATCTTTGTAAGGTTTTTGCTTGTTAGTTCTACGAAAAACTCTACTTCTGTGTAAGTGTTCGGTAAAAAGTAATCTTCGTATAAAATTTTAAATTCTTCGTTATAATTTAGGTTTAAATCTTTTATACTTCTGTATTGTTCTGGTGTTTGATTTAAACTATAACCTGTTTGTATTTCAAAATCAAAATTATTACTAACTATTATGTTTTCGGTGTCTGTTGATTTTATTGCTGTGAGTGTTACATTTGTTGTATTTACATTTGTGTTTTTACTTGTGATTTTTAGTCTTATATCTTCGTCGGTAATAGTTCCAACACTATATGTATATGGTATTAGTTGGAATATGTATTCGTTTGTTTCATAAGTCTGTGTGTTATCGTTTAAATATGCTATTAATTCAACATCTTGATTTAGTGTATCATCGTAAAAACTTGCTCTTATTCTTTCGTAACCGCTAAAATAATTATTTAAACTTGTAAGGAAAACTTCATTTAAACCCATTTTTACATTGTTTATTTCTCCTATTTTGTTTAATGTTTCTTCTTCTGTTGCTATTATATTAAAGCTTTGTTCTAATTCGTGAGGAGCGTATTTGTATATTATATCTGCGGGGAAAATGAACTCATTTAAATTCGTTGTTACACTTAATATTATTGTTTCTCCTGTTGGTGTTAATTTAAAACTATAACTAGGTGTTGTTCTTATTACTTCTTCCCCTGTTATATTAGTATTTAGTTCTAAACTAATACTATTTATTGTGTCTTGTATTCTTAATGTTATTTCGTTAAAACCCTCTACATAATCTTTTAAATCGTATGTCGTAGTTGTTACTAGGCCTTGTCTTATATCTTCAAAATCTTGTTTAACATTAAATACTTGTGTTGTTGTGAAAAAGCTTTTAATCTCTCCTATTTCTATATTCCCTGTTGTTACTTCCTCTGTTTTAAATCTGTAATCATAAAAAACTCCTGCTTCTAAATTTTCTAAATCCAAACTATAATTCCCTGTTTGGTCGGTGCTAATCTCTAAGCTTATTTCTTCCCAAATTCCAGATGTAGAATTTCTTACTAAAAAACTAGGGTATAAACCTGTATCTCCAATACTTATTATTTCTCCTCTTATAGTCGCACTTGTTAAATCCACATTTAAAGGGTTAAGTGTTGCTATTTCTGTATCTCCTTGTTGTTGTGTAGCTTCGTATTGATATATTTTTATATCATCTTCTTTTAATAAAAATATTTCGTCATCATTACTGTTAACTTTTAATATATCAGCTTCGTTTATTGTATTTTCTTCGTTTAAATCAAAATCATAAATAATAGCTTGTGTTTCGTAATTTATTATAATAAAATTATTTTCTCGGTTAATGTTAATATCGTAACCTTGATTATTATTTATTATTTCGCTTTGTTCGTTTAATAAATCTAACTTGATTACTTTTTCGTCTGTGGTTATTATTATTTCGTTGTTGTTTATAAATTCTATATCTCTATAATTCCCTATTGATAAAGACATATTTAATATATTTTCAAAAGCTTCATTATATATTAATAATCTGTTATTATAGTCTGCGTGGCCTCCAAAAGCATATCTAGTAGAATCTGGGCTTATTGCTACGGGAGAAAATCCCCCAAAATCTTCGGCTGTGCTTAATATTTCTTCGTGTATTAAAGTGCTATTTGTATTAAAAACAGAGAACCCATAAGGTTGAGTGTTTGCTCTCCAACCTGAATGAAAATTAAGAATAGCTTTATTTTCTTGGTTATTTACTTTTATATGGCTTACTCGGTTTGGAACACCAAACCTATTTGAAGATAAAGTTGAAAAAGTTATTAAATCTCTATTAATTCCGCTTGGTATTACTCTTGATGTTCCTAGAACAAAAGTGTTTAGTTTCTCGTTTATTCTTGGTGTTGATATTCTCGCTTGCATATCATTTTCGTCAAAGCTGTCAATTTCTCTTTTTATTAATTCTCTTGATGTTGTATTAAAAACTTCTATTCCTTGACTACTTGCTGATAGTCGGTTTGCGCTTACTACTATATAATCTTGGTTTACATCAAAACCTGAAATGTCATTATATGTAAGTGCTATGTTATCGTTTAAAGTGTATGCTTGTGTTATTGTTGGTAATAGTATTAAAGAAATAAATAATAAAAAGCTTGTTAGTATTATGTTCTTTTTGGATTTTTCCATTTTTTTAAAGGTTTAAAAATTATTTTTTTTTAAAAAAAAAAATAATAAAAAAGTAAAAAGGGGGTTTATACTCAAAAAAACAGATTAATTATTTCTGTCTTTTTGAGTTCGTT
The DNA here is from genome assembly GCA_003558435.1 of Nitriliruptoraceae bacterium. GTDB lineage: Bacteria > Actinomycetota > Nitriliruptoria > Nitriliruptorales > Nitriliruptoraceae > PWLR01. The sequence goes on from PWLR01000257.1 coordinate 8,366, forward strand.
GTCATTTAGTATTTATTTAATTTTTTTGGCTAAAAAGCGACCAAACCATAAATACCAATCCTGCTCCTACCATTACAAAGAAAACCGTTGAAACCCACGCTGGAATATCAGTAGAGTTTTCCATAGTTGTAATTTGAGCGAAGATGTCCGGAGCTAGTGCTGTAATCAAGAAGATTAAAACGACTGCCCCTATTAATGCTGAAATTTTTCCGTCTATTTTCATTTATTTTTTCACCCTATTTTAGTGTTTTATATTTTAGAGTTTATAAATTTTTCTATTATAACCTTTATAATGATAGCTTTATAACATAATCATTTATAAATATCCTTTATATTTTGTCTTTTTGGTGATTATGTTAAGAACAGAATTTCTATAATTTCTGTGGTTATTAGATGTTAAATCCGTTTCTATTTTAAAAATTCTATATCGGAATTAAGAGAAGTCCCTTTAGGGGTTTGGGAAACCTCGCAAGGTTTCCTCTTAATTCCTATTAAACGAGGGGTCATTCTTGACCCCCTTGAGTTTGAGAGGTTACGAATACATC
>PWLR01000263.1 GCA_003558435.1 Nitriliruptoraceae bacterium
CCGGTGATGCGCTCACGCACGAACAGCGCCGCGATGAAGAACGGGAGGACGCCGGCCAACAGCAGCAGGAACGTCCACGGAGGCGTGCGCTCGAAACTGACCTTCACCGTCTGGGCGGCGGGCTCGCCCGTCTTGATGCAGACCTTCGGCAGGTGGCCGTACCAGAGCCGCTCCCGCGATACCAGTGCATCCGCCACATCGTCCCCCGGCGCGCCACCTCGAGCGAGCGCGGGCCGAGCTTACGCGGCGGAGCACCCGTAGGGCGTCGTCGTGGTGGTCGTGATCTCGGACCGCTCGCGCCCGGCGGCGCCGATCGACTCAGGTGGCGCTGCCGTCACCCTTCTCGATGGGTGCGCGCACGAGGTTGCCCCACTCGGTCCAGGACCCGTCGTAGTTGCGCACGTCGGGGTAGCCGAGCAGGTGGTGGAGCACGAACCAGCTGTGGCTCGAGCGTTCCCCGATCCGGCAGTAAGCCACCACCTCGGCGTCGCCGCTGAGGCCCTGTTCCTGCTCGTAGAGCTCGCGCAGCTGATCGATCGGCTTGAAGGTCCCGTCCTCCTGGGCGGCGCGTCCCCAGGGCACGCTCTTCGCACCGGGGATGTGCCCGCCACGCATCGCGCCCTCCTGTGGGTAGTCCGGCATGTGGGTGCGCTCGCCGGTGAACTCCTGCGGACTGCGCACGTCCAGCAGCTGGCCGTTGACCTCGAGGTGCTTGTCGACGTCCTCGCGGTAGGCGCGGATCGGCGCGTCGTTGCGGTCGACCACGGGGTAGTCGACCGCCGGTACCTCGGGCTTGTCCTTGGTCAGCTCGCGGCCCTCGGCGATCCACTTGCCACGTCCGCCGTCGAGCAGGCGCACGTCCGGGTGCTCGAACAGCGAGAACACCCACAGGGCGTAGGCGGCCCACCAGTTGGACTTGTCGCCGTAGAAGACCACCGTGCTGTCGCGGGTGATCCCCTTGGCGCGCATCAGCTCGGCGAAACCCTCACCGTCGACGTAGTCGCGGGTGACCGGGTCCTGCAGCTCGGTGTGCCAGTCGATCTTGACCGCACCGGGGATGTGACCGGTCTCGTAGAGCAGCACGTCCTCGTCGGACTCGACCACCACCAGCTCCGGGTCGTCGAGATGGTCGGCCAGCCAGTCGGTGGTCACCAACACGCTCGGGTCGGCGTAGGCGGTGATCTTCGGGTCGGCGTCGTGGTCGGTCACGGCCATGGGGAACTCCTCGAGAACGGTGTGGTGGCGTACACGGGTACGTTGCGGGACAGCAGCGGGGATGCGCCGCTCGCCGTCTTCGGCCGCCCAACGTAGGAGCTTCTCGCCATGACCATGCCGGAGAACCTTGAGAACGTGGTGAACGATTTCGCCGCGGCACCGATGGAACTCCGCATCGAACTGCTGGTGGAACACGCGGAGAACGTCGCTCCGCTGCCGGCCCGCCTGGCCGAGCACCCGGAACTGCTCGAACAGGTCGAGGAATGCCAGACCCCGTTCTTCCTCGCCACCGAGGTCGACGACGACCGGCGCGTCCAGGTCTGGTTCGACTGCCCGCCGGAGGCACCGACCACCCGGGGGTTCGCCGGCATCCTGGCGACCGGCCTCAACGGTGCGACCGTCGAGGAGGTCCTGGCCGTCCCCGACGACTTCCACTACGCGATGGGTCTGGCCCAGGCGATCAGCCCGCTGCGGCTGCGCGGCATGGACGCCATCCTGTTCCGCCTCAAGCGCCAGCTCCGCACGGCGTAGACGCCCGGAGCCCGCATCGGGCCACCGGCTCTCCGCCGCTAGCCGCTCGCGCCGGGAACGAGCGGGGTGGGGCCGGGCAACAGGTGCTCGAGGTCGCTGCTGTCGACCATCGGGTCGTCGAGGTCGATGACGGTCCGTGAATGCGCCAGCGTCCACGCCCGTCCGGTGATGTGGGTGTCGAGGCCGCGGTGATGACCGACGGCGGCCGTCCCGAGCACGGTGCCACGGAAGCTCGAGTCCCGGGGCGAGATCGTGTCCAGCCACTGTCCCTGCGCGACGTCACCGCGCTCGTACATCCGCGCGAGGCGTGCCGAGGTCCCGGTGCCGGTGGGACTGCGACAGATCACCCCCGGGTGGACGTAGGTGGCCGACCGTGAACGGAAGCCCTCCTCGGAGACCTGCTCGATCGGTCCACAGAAGTGGACGAACGGCAGCGGCCCGACCTCGCCGAGGTGGGGGTGGACCTCGAGGAACTCCGGACGGACCGCCCGAACGAAGGCGTCACCGAACGCCGCCAGCGCGGGCTCCTCGGCACGGGTCAGCTCGAAGCCCGCAGCCGTCGCATCCACCAGCGCGAAGAACGCTCCGCTCCACACCCCGTCGTAGCCCACCCGACCGTAGCCGGGCACCTCGACGAAACGGTCGCGAGAGGCCACGTAGGCGGGCTCGCCCCGGGTGGTGATCGAGGTCACCCGGCCGTCGACGACGGTCGCGGTGATCCTCGCGAGACCGGCCGGGGACTCGAGCACGACGTCCTGCACGCCCTCACGCATCGGGATGCGACCGCTCTCGAGCACCGCGGTCGCCGTGCAGATGGTGTTCGACCCCGAGTACAGCGGGTAGCCCATCGCCTCCATGATGATGTAGCCCGCCTGGGCTTCGGGGTGACCGGGCTCGACGATGAGGTTGACGCTCATCGCCGGGTCGCCGTACGGCTCGGACAGCAACAGGCGGCGCAGACCGTCGCCGTGGCGCTCGAGGAAGCGCAGCTGCTCGCGCACCGATCCGCCGGGTAGCGGTCCCACACCGCCGACCACGATCCGGCTGACGTCACCACCGGCCTGGGTGTCGATCAGCTCGAGCGAGCGCATACGACCGGGGACGTCAACCTGCATGGGGGGCGCCGATCTCGTCCCACCGGGCATCCGGCACGACGACGAGGTTGCCGATGAACCGCTTGGCGACGAAGTCCGCCTGCGCGCGGTGGAACTCCGAGAGCGGGTAGGTCGCGTGCAGCAGCGGCTCGATCGATCCCGCCTCGATGTAGCCGACGAGGCGACGGAACGCGGTGCGTGTCCCCTGTGATGAGCCGTGCAGTTCGAGCTGTTTGAGGTACATCGTGCGCAGGTCGAGCTCGACGACCGGGCCGGCGATGGCGCCAGCCGTGGTGTAGCGGCCCTCGGGGCGCAGGATGCGCAGCAGGTCGTTGAACATCGGCCCGGCGACCAGGTCGGCGACGACGTCGATGGGCTCGCCACCGGTGGCCTGCGCGACCTGCTCGACGAGGTCGCCCTCGCCGCGGACGACCGTGGCTTCCGCGCCCAACGCCAGCACCGCGTCCTGTTTGTCGGCACTGGTCACCGCGTAGGGGATCGCACCCCGGACGCGGCAGAGCTGGATGATCCCCGAACCCACGCCGCCGGACGCGCCGGTGACCAACACCCGCTCCCCCGGAGCGACACGGGCACGGTCCAGCATGTGCTCGCCGGTGAGGTAGGCGCAGCAGAAGGTCGCGAGTTCCGCGTCGCTGATCGGTGCGTCGACCCGGTAGGCGTGGCCACTGGGCACCGCGACGTACTCCGCGTACCCGCCGTCGCGACCGTGGCCGATGTAGTCGATGTCGGCCAGCGAATCGTCGCCCTCCGGGCGGTTGTAGATGGAGAAGTCGACCATCACCCGCTCACCGATACGGCCCTCGGCCACCCCCTCGCCGACCGCGACCAGGTGTCCGACGGTGTCGGTGCCCTGGATGCGGGGGAAGGTGAGTGTCGAGCGTCCGCGCCGCCACGTCGAGACCGAGCCCGGATCGGTCTCCGTGCCGTAGGCGCCCTCGCGGACCCACACATCGGTGTTGTTCATCCCACACGCACTGACCTCGATCAGCACCTCACCCGCCGCCGGCTCCGGGACGGGGACGTCGTCGCGGAGCACCAGCTGGTCGGGTCCACCGTGGCCCACCAGCTGCACGGCGGTCATCGTCTTCGGGACCAATTCGGACTCTCCATCGCTCGTCGACCCCGACGCACGCTCGTTGATCCTGCCCGCGTTCGGGGTGTTCCGCGCCCCGACGACCGGGACGAACCGACAACCTTACGCCTGCTCCCACCCGGTGTCATTCGCCTCGGTGACGCGTTCGCGCGGGCGCACGGGCCGCAGATCGGGGGCGTCAATCCCAGATCCGATCGAGCCGCCACGCCTCGCCCTTGCGGACCAACTCGTAGACCCCGTGGGTAGGTGCGCCGGTGTGCGCCTCGACCCGCCAGAGATCCGTGCGCTCGATCCGTTCCGGGAGCCCGTCGGCCCGCCGCCACCATCCCTCGTCCTCGTGCCAGTGTCCGATCACCGACAGCACCCGGTAGCGCTGGCCACGCCAACGGAACGCGGCCGGTGCGTCGGAGGCGAGCTCCACCTCCTCGATGCGTTCCCGGTACCTCTTGGTCATCGTTGCCCCTTCCCTCTTCGCCATACGCAGCTCGTCACCACGCAGGTCGCACGAACTGGTCGAACGTGTGTTCGACTTCGCGAGACGATAGGGACGGCGTGTGACCACCGCTGCCTCGTCTCGCTCCCCGCACGACCTGCGCGCACATCCAGCAGGATCACGATGGGCCGCACGCCCGGTCACCCCGGTCCTCGGCCGGGAGTAGCGTCAGTCATCCCGCCGAGCCGATACGGCCCGCCGGAGCCCGGGCGCACGTCCCGGCATCGGAGCCCGGGCGCACGTCCCGGCAGCCCGACACGGAGGACACGAGGTGGAGAAGCCGGGCATGAAGCGGATGTTCGACCCCGATCAGTACAACAAGCGGGGGGTGCTGAAGAAGGCGGTCTACGAGGAGGAACTCGCTCGTCTCCAGGTCGAACTGGTCAAGCTCCAACACTGGATCAAGGACACCGGCCAACGCGCGGTCGTGGTCTTCGAGGGCCGCGACGCCGCCGGCAAGGGTGGGGTCATCAAGCGCATCTCGGAGCGGACCAACCCCCGCACCGTGCGCACGGTGGCGCTCGGGGTGCCCTCCGACCGCGAGAAGACCCAGTGGTACTTCCAGCGCTACGTCGAGCAACTCCCGGCCGGTGGCGAGCTCGTGATGTTCGACCGCTCCTGGTACAACCGGGCGGGCGTCGAGCGGGTGATGGGCTTCGCCACCGAGGAACAGGTCCGCGAGTTCATGCGCACCGGTCCGGAGTTCGAACGCATGCTCGTGCGCGCCGGCATCAAGGTGATCAAGTACTGGTTCTCGGTCAGCGACGAGGAACAGGAACGCCGGTTCCAGGCCCGCAACGAGGACCCCACCAAGCGGTGGAAACTGTCACCCATGGACGTCGTGTCCCGTGCGAAGTGGCAGGAGTACTCGCGCGCCAAGGACGAGATGTTCGCCCATACCGACATCAAGCAGGCGCCCTGGTGGGTGGTGGACGCCGACATCAAGCGCCACGCGCGACTCAACTGCATCGCCCATCTGCTCGAACAGTTCGACTACCCGGACGAAGCCCCGGAACCGATCGCGCTGCCACCCCGCCCGCAGCGGACCATCGGCTACGTCCGCCCACCGATGGAGGACCAGTCCTTCGTCCCGGCCTACTACTGAGGCGGTTCAGGTCCGCGGCACCGGCGGACTCACGGGGCGGCCGGCTCGGCGCAGGAGTTCGACGGCCAGGTCGTCACCGACCTGCTCGAGCGACTCCTCCGCCTGGACGCGGGCGTTGCCGGCCGCGAGCAGTTCGGTGGTCAGCTGCGCGGCGAACGGTCCGATCGACGAGCGCAGCGACCGGTGGGCCTCCGCCGCCTCGTCGCGGACCTGCGGTAGCGGCACGAACGCCGGGAACACCTGGAGGTCGTCGACCAGCGGCCGCAGACCCGCTCGCCATGCCACACCGTCGGTCGCGGTCGTGAGCCCGGCCAGGCAATCCCCCGCCGCGACCCCCAGCACGGCCTCCTGCGGGTCGGCCGCCAGCACCGGCTGATCACTCCGGACGCTGTAGGCCGCGAGCACCGCACGCAACCCGTCACTGCGCGAGACGAACTCCTGATCGACACACAGCGTGGCGTCCGGACGCTCCGACAGGCGGGCCGCGAGTTGCGACACGGTGCCGAGGTCGGCATCGATCGATGGCGGCCCCGCGACCACGAACGCGAACGTGGCGTTGGCGGGAGGCGTATCGACCCCCTCGTCGAACCGCGGCCGTAGCCAGGCGATGCCCTGACCCCGATCGTGCTCGCTGACGGCGAGGTAGCCCTCCAGCGCATCACCGGGAGGGTCCGGGCGGCCCAGCGTCTCCAGCCACGCTTCGCCCGTGTAGCCGGGTCGGACGTCCACCCGACCGAGCTCGAGCGCCTGTCGGGCGTCGCGGGCATCCGAGAACGGCACCATTTCGGCGGACAGACCGCCCCTGGTCAACAGTGCCACCAAGGTCTGGGCGAGCAGCGCCGTCTCCGCGTCGGGCCCGGAGGCCACCCGGATGGGCGCGACCTCCTCGTCCGAGGCGTCGGCGGGGCTGCCGGCCGGTGGTTGCACGTCGGAGCCGGACGTGCCCGGGGCAGCACCGCCATCCACCGCCGTGCAGGCGGTGGACAACAGCAGCAGCAGGGCAAGCAGTGCACGCATCCCCCACAGGCTACGTCGCGAACACCCCCGTGAGTTGCCATACCCTCGCATGAGCGCCAGATCCCTACCGGAGGCCCGTGTGCCAACCCGCCCTTCCCGCCCTGCCCGGCGGTCGTTCGCCGTCATCGCCGCGGCATCGCTCCTGCTCGCGGCCTGTGCCGGGAACGGGGGCGACGAGGGCACGAGCCAGCCGTCGGATGATGCCGCTGCCCTGGTCGATGGCACGGAACTCTCGGTCGCCATCGCCAGCTTCGACCTGGCGGTCGGTGATGATCAACGCCTGCTCGCGGGCGTGTTCAGCCCGGAACGTCAGTTGCTCGGCTTCGGTGAGGTCGGTTTCCAGTTGGGCTACCTCGGGGAGGACGCCGGCGGTGAGACCGAGATCGACCAGAGCGTCACGGCGGACTTCCTCGCCGTGCCCGGTCGCGAGCCCGAGGGTGAGGCCACCACCCCGACGCTGATCGACGATCCGGCCGGCCAAGGTGTCTATGCCGCCCAGGTCGACTTCGACCAGGCCGGGATGTGGGGGTTGCGCGTGGTCGCCGAACTCGACGACGGCACCGTGGTGGAGGGCCAGACCACCTTCCTGGTGGGCGAGGACCGCGAGGTCGTCGACATCGGTGAGCAGGCACCACGCAGCCAGAACGCCACGATCGCCGACGTCGAGGCAGGCGACGTCGAGGCGGTGGCGGTCGACTCCCGCGCCCAGGGCGACGGCGCGGAGATCCCCGCTCCCCACCTGCACGACAAGACCGTCGCGGACTCGCTCGACGCCGAACGACCGGTCGTGGTCGCCATCACGACCCCGGTCTACTGCGTGAGCCAGTTCTGCGGCCCGCTCACCGACGTGCTCGCGGACGTGGCGCTGGAGTACGAGGACCGCGCCGACATCATCCACCTCGAGGTCTGGGAGGACTTCGAGGAACAGCAGTTGAACACCTCCGCCGCCGAATGGATCCAGACCGAGATGGGCGGCAACGAACCGTGGGTCTTCCTGGTCGACGGTGACGGGACCATCCTGGACCGATGGGACAACGTGCTCGACCTCGATGAGCTCCGGGCCGCGCTGACCGAGCTGCCCAGCATCGGTGTGAACACCGCCTCCGCAGAGCTCGACTGAGATGGCGGCATCGGATCACGACCCGAAGATCGACACCGCCCCGGACGATCCCGAGGCCGCCGCGCACACCGCGGCAGCGGCGGCGCGGCCAGCGCAGGACGCCCCGGCCCCGATCATCGACTGGTCACGCACGGCGCGCCGTCTGCGCACGATCCTGTCGCTGATCGGGATCACCGCCGTGGCGGCCTGGCTCGCGATCGGGTTGCTCGGCGACGGACCGACGCTGCAACTGCTGGCCGAACTGCTCGGGATCGGCATCCTGGTGACGTTCGCGGTCGAGGTGGTGGTCGTCGGCGGGGTCGCGATCCGGGGGATGCTGGCCGCCGGGGAACGTGGTGACCGGCTGGCCAGTCAGGACGTCTTCCTGCTCCCGCCCCAGCTGCTCCGCGGCCACCGCCGTGAACGCGGCGGCCCCCCCGGGAACTGAGCTCACCGCGCGCGGTCGGCGAGCCCGCTCAGAGGTCCGGGTTGCCGAGGTCGAGCCGGAGTGAGGCGAGCACCCGGGTGATCTCGCCGCCGACCGCTTCGATCTCCAGTGGGACCTTGACGTCGTGCTGCGGGTACAGCTCGGCGGCGGAGAGGTCCGTGAGGCTCGACTGCCACCCGCGTTCAGCGAGGTAGTCCCCCAGCGCGAACGACCACGACAACACCACGGCATCCTGGTAGTCGTGCAGCACGAAGGTCAGGAAACGGTTGAAGGGCAGGGTCCACATCCGGCCGCCCCGCTTGCTCGAGCCGGTGACCCGGAAACCCAACGTCTCCAGCTGATCGTCGAAGGTCGTGGGTTCGGCGTCGACGGGTTCGGTCGGCTCCGGCATGCGGCCGCGCCGCCGCCGGCCCATCGGGTGTTCGACCACGTGCGCCTCCATCCGTTCGCGACCGCCCCGGTCGTGTCCGCGTCCGGCGCCGGTCGTCTCCCGGTCACGCTACCGGGATGCTGCGGAGCCGCCTCACCGACCCGGCACCATCCTGGCCCTATCCTCGTCCCATGCGCCCTCTCCCCCCGACCACCGCGGATCGTGCCCTGCCGGCCGTGCGCGCGCACGGCCCGGTCACCGGCGTCGCCATCGTCCTGGCGGTCCTGCTGGCCGCCTGTGCGGGCACCGAAGCTCCCGCCGCCGTCGATCCGGCCGAGCTGGATGAGCTCCGCGAGCAGGTGGCCACGCTGACCGAGCGCGACACCGCCCGTGAGCAGCGTCTCGAGGACATGGAGACCACCACCAACCGGCTCAGCCGCGCCGATCCGGCCGCGCGCCTGACCGAGACGGAACGCGAGCTCGCACGGCTGGTCGACACGCTGACGGTGTTCGACGAGGAACTGGCCGCAGCGGTCACCGACAACGAGCGGCGCGACGCGCAGACCACCGAGACCACCGAGGAACTCGCCGGGCAGAGCGCCGCCCTGCTGGAGGCCAACGACCAACTGAGCGAGACCGTGGGAGAGCTGCGGAGTCAGTTGGACAGCGCCCGGGGACGGCTCGACCGGGTCAGCGGCGAACTGGAGGACCTCGAGATCCGCTACGAGACCCTGCGCGACCGCGTGGATCGTGCCGGGCGGTAGGCCTCGGGGTCACGAACCGCGGTCCCGGCCTGCCGTACCCTCGGTCCGTCGATACCGGAGAGTCCCCAACCGTGGCGGATCGCACGATGTACCAGGACACCGACCCACAGACCCGGGTCGGTGACCGCTACGTGCTGCTCGGCGAGGTCGGCCGGGGCGGCATGGCCAGTGTGCACCGGGCCCACGACGAGGTCCTCGACCGCACCGTCGCGGTCAAGTTGCTGCATCCCCACCTGGCTCGCGATCCGGCGTTCCTCGAGCGTTTCCGGCGCTAGGCCCGTGCCGCCGCTGCCCTGAACCACCCGAACGTCGTCGGCGTCCACGACTGGGGCGAAGGCGAGGACGGCGCCTACCTGGTGTTGCAGTTGGTCGAGGGGCTGTCACTGCGTGAGGTCCTACGCCACCGGGGCCGGTTGGATCCGGCCGAGGCGCTGGCGGTGCTCGGCCCCGCCGCGGCGGGGCTGGCGGCGGCGCACGCCTTCGGGCTGGTCCACCGCGACGTCAAGCCGGAGAACCTCCTGATCGGTCGGGACGGAACCGTCAGGGTCACCGATTTCGGCTTGGCGCGCGCGGCCGCCAGCACGACCTCGACCTTCGAGGCCGACGTGCTCGTGGGTTCCCCCCACTACCTCTCGCCCGAAGCGGTCGACGGTCAGCGGCTCGATGCCCGCGCCGATGTCTACGCCCTCGGGATCGTGTTGTTCGAGTGCCTGACCGGCACACCGCCCCACGAGCGCGAGACGCCGTTGCTGACCGCGATGGCGCACGCGTCCACCCCGGTCCCGCTGCCATCGGCGCGTCGACCGGAGCTCACCGAGGCGATCGACGAGGTGGTGGTGCTGGCGACCGCCATCGACCGCGAGGAGCGGGTCCCGGACGCGGCGGCGTTCGGCCGGGTCCTGGCCGCCGCCGTCCCCACCCTCGGTGCCGCAGCCCCCATCCCGACGGCTCGCGACCTGATCGACGACGAGCTCGTCGAGGACCTCACCGATGACGGGCACACCCTGATCGCCTCGCGCTACGGCGAGGACGGGGACCCCGGGATCGCCTCGGGGGGCCGAACCCGTCGGTTGGCCCCAGAGGACGCGTCGGAGGACGCTTCGGAGGACGCCGACGAGCCGCACGACGACGACGGTACGCAACGCCTCGAGCCGGTGATCCTCAACCAGTACCAGCGCCCCGAGGGCTTTGTGTTCCTGCACGCCGACCCGGCCGGTGTCCACGACCCGACGGCGACCGCGGTCGTTCGCGACGCGGGCGCTCGGAGGCGCGGACGGGACGGTTCCTCGCCTCCGGCACGCCACGCCGCCGCGGTCGAGCCCCGGAAACGGCGGGGCTGGCTGGTGCTGGTGGTCGTCCTGCTGCTCGTCGCGGGTTCGGCGGTCGGCGGGTACCTCGTGTGGGATCGCGTCATCGCGCCCGTCACCCCGGTGCCCGGGGTGCTCGGGGCCGACCAACCGGTGGCCGCAGAACGTCTGGTCGACGCCGGGTTCGAGGTCGCGATCGACGATCAGCGTCTCCACGACCTCGCCACCCCGGAGGGACACGTCCTCGCACAGCAACCCGCCGATGCCGCCCGGCTCGGCTCGACGGTGACGCTGGTCGTCTCGGCCGGTCCGGCGCAGATCGAGGTTCCGGACCTCGTGGGTTCGACGCGGGACGAGGCCGAGACCCAGCTGCGGGCCGACGGCCTCGAGGTGACCGTCGTCGAGGAGTACGACGAGGACCTGCCCTCCGGTGAGGTCGTCGTCAGCTCACCGCCCGGTGGCGCGGTCGTCGACGAGGCCAGTGAGGTCACCGTGACGGTGAGCCTCGGTCCCGCCCCCGTCGAGGTCCCGGTGCTCACGGGCTCGAACGAGGCCGAGGCACGTGCGGAGTTGCGGGAACTCGGGTTGGATCTGCGGGTCGCCGATCGTCGCACGGACGCCAGCGCCCCTGCCGGCAGCATCGTGAGCCAGGCGCCCACCCCGGGGATGACGCTGCGTCGCGGCGACGAGGTGTCGGTCGTGCTGTCCGACGGACCGGAGCAGGTGACCGTTCCCGCCGTACGTGGTCAGCCGGTCGACGAGGCCGAGGCGGAACTGCGCGCCCTGGGCTTCGAGGTCGAGATCGAACGACGGGGAGGCTTCGGGGCGTTCCTGAACCCCGACCGCGTCTACGACCAGGACCCCGCCCCCGACAGCGTCCGGGACGCCGGCGAGACGGTCCTGCTGTACGCCTACGAACCCTGATCCCTGCCCGGACGACCGGCGGGCGCGACGACCTCCGACCCCGCGGTCAAGCGGGCAGCGTGATCGCTCCGGCCGCCGGGAGCAGCGCCGCACGTCGTTCGGCCAACGCCACGTCCTCGCCCCGAGCCGTGAAGCCGAGCAGTTCGAGCCGGGTGAGTGCGACCCCGTCGGCGTCCGTGCCGGCGACGGTGTCGAGGATCTCGACCCGGACCCCCGCGCTGAGCAGCGGCTCCTCCAACTCGACGATCTGGGGCGCGATCCCCTGGTCGAGCAGCGTCACCGGGACCCGGACGTCACCGTCGAAGATCACCATCGCGCGTTGCACGCGGGAGGTCGCCGCGTAGGCCTCGGCGTCGAGATGATCGCCGTTGTCGATCACCACCGCCGTGACCCAGGCCGGCTCGTCGAGGATGAGGTCGACCTTCTCGTCGGTGCCCGCGGGCAACGCGGCGTCATCGCCGTGCCATGCGGTCCGGGGATCGCCATCGACCAGATGTTCGGGGGTGAAGCTCCGTGTGCCGGCCGGGCTCTGGACGGTCAACGTCGCGACGTCGGAGAGGCCCAGCGATGCCGGTTGCCCCGGATAGCTCGCGGCAACGAACTCCGCGGGCGGCAGTTCGGTCTCGGCGGCGAACGGACCGAGCCCCAGACCGACGATGGCGGCGGCGACGGCCGTCAGTGCCACCAGCCCCGCCAGTACCGGCAGCCGCCACGGCACCGCGTGGGCACGGCCGTCGTCGGCCATCGGCGTTCCCGGTCCCGACGTCCGGTCCTCGACCGGCCTGGGGGCCACGGTCAGCTGGGGATCGCCGGTGTCGAGATCGGTACCGCAGGCACCGCACAGCTGCCGCTCGGCATCGTTGCGCGCACCACACATCGGACAGCGCGCCGTGCCGGATCGCGAGGACTCCGCGTCCCAGGTCCAGAGATCGTCGCGGACCGGGGCAGCGGACGTGGCCAGCGAGGCCATCACGCCGGTCGCGCCGGCTCGTTGCGCCGTCACAGGCGCAGGGGTCACCCCGGGGCTCTGCCGGACGACGGTTCCGGCGTGGGAACCGTCGTCCGACACCACGACCGGGCGTCCGCACGTGGCACAGAACCGAGCACCTCGACCAAGCGGGTGCGCGCATGCCGAGCAGGCCGGACCACGGTCCGGGCCGAGGTGCTGATCGGTGGCGTCGGGCACGGTGGGATGGGGTCCATGGTCGTCGGTCCGGGGCGCGCCCAGCCTAATGGAGCCGCCGCGTGCGGAGCCGCCGGTGCTACGCTGCTGTCCATGCACACGCCCCTCATGTCCCGGTTCGCGTGGTTCGGCCTGCCGGCCGGGCCGTCGTTTACCCGGCCCGGGGGCGAGCGCACCGCCACCTAGGCACCAACCACAGAAGCGCTCGCAGCCCCGGGGTCCGATCCTCCGGGGCTCGTCTGTTGCTGTAGCCGTTCCGGAAGGTCGAACGGGACACCACTGCACGAAACGCACCGGGAGCGAGCCGTGAGCAGAGAGGACACCACGATGGTCGTGGTCATGCGCTCCGGCGCCGACGAGACCGACATCGACAAGGTCGTCAAGGCGATCTCGGAGGTGGGGGGCGACGCCTTCGTCTCCCGCGGCAAGAACCAGACCATCATCGGCCTGGTCGGGGACCTGACCCAGTTCGCGGAGATGCCCCTGCACGCCTTCCCCGGTGTCGAGGACGTGATCCGGGTCAGCAAGCCCTACAAGCTGGTCAGCATGGAGACCCATCCCCGGCCCTCGACGGTCTGGGTCGGTGACTCGCCCATCGGTCGCGAGACGGTCACGTTGATCGCGGGACCGTGCGCCGTCGAGACCGAGGAACAGACCATCGACGCGTGCAAGATGGCCAAGAGCGCCGGGGCAACGATCCTGCGCGGAGGCGCCTACAAGCCGCGCACCTCGCCCTACGCCTTCCAGGGCCTCGGTGAGGCCGGGCTCGACATCCTCCACGAGGTGGCACGCGACCTGCAACTGCCGTTCGTCACGGAGGTCGTCACCCCGGCGGACGTCGACACGGTCGCAGCCAAGGCCGACATGCTCCAGGTCGGCGCCCGCAACATGCAGAACTTCCAGCTGCTCAAAGAGGTGGGGATGGCGGGCAAGCCGGTGCTGCTCAAACGCGGTCTGACCGCGACGATCGACGAATGGATCATGGCGGCCGAGTACATCGCCCACACCGGCAACCTGCAGATCGTGCTGTGCGAACGGGGCATCCGCACCTACGAACCGATGACGCGCAACACCCTGGATGTCTCCGCGGTCCCCGTCGCCCAGTCGCTCACGCACCTGCCGGTGATCGTCGATCCCTCGCACTCCGGCGGGAAACGCGAACTCGTGATGGCGCTGATCAAGGCCGGGATCGCCGTGGGTGCCGACGGCATCATCGTCGACGTCCACCCGCGACCCGAGGTGGCGCTGTGCGACGGCCCGCAGGCGCTGATCAAGGACGACATGCTGGCACTGCGCGAGACGGTCGCGCGGTTCGCGGCGGCGAGTGACCGTCAGGTGGCGTCGGCCGGCCAGCAACGTGCCTCCGGCGCGTGGGGGCGCTCCGCGACCGCCTGAGCCGGCCACATCGAGGGGCTCAGACCGGTTCGGGCACCATCCCGGCCAGCGCCGAGGCGATCGATCGTTCCACGCCGGTGGCCAGCAGGTGGGCGTAGCGCTCCATCGCCCACTCGTCGGTGACCACCGTGTCGACCCGGGCCGACTGCAGCAGTCCGAGCGCCAGGGTGGTGTCCACTCCCGATACCAGGGCGACCGCACCCGCGGTCGCCTCCGGGGGCAGGTAGGGCACCCGCAGGCCGTAGGCACCGGGTCGGTCGAGCAGCAGCCGGGTCCGCGCCACCAGCTCGCCGTAGGTCACGACCTCGGGACCGCCGACCTCCAGCACCTGCCACGCCGTCGGCGGGTCCTCGATCACCGCGACGAGCACCTCGACCAGATCGTCGATCGAGATGGTCTGGGTACGCGACCGCGACCAGTCCGTGTCGAGGCCGAGAGGTGCGCGTGCCGCGGCCACGAGCAACTTGAACGATGCGCTCCCGGCACCGATGACCATGCCGGTCCGCACCTCGGTGACGGGGACCTCACCGGTTCGCAGTTCCTCCCCCGTCTGGTGGCGGGCGTAGAGGTGTGGGGAGGCCGAGCCCAACGTCTCCTCGTCGATCAGGCCACCGAGGTAGACCACGCGACGGACCCCGGCGAGCTCCACCCCGTCCCGGAACGAGGCCGCGGCCGCTCGTTCGCGCTCGACCAGACCGCTGATCCGACCCTCCATCCCGTGGACCAGGTAGTAGGCGACGTCGCAACCGTCGGCCGCACGGAACACCGACTGTTCGTGCTCGACGGACCCGGTGACGATCTCCACCTCGTCACGCCAGGGGGCGGTGAGCCGGTCCGCGTCACGCACCAGGCAGCGCACCCGATGCCCGTCGGCGAGCAGCCGCGGCACCAGCGCACCACCGATGAACCCGGTCGCTCCGGTGACCAGAACCTGCATGGGACCCTCCAATCGGGGGATGTCCGAGGCTCGCCGCGGTCGTGGATGGCCATCGTCGCGTCCGACCGCGTCGACCAGGTCGTCGGATCGCTCGAAGGCTGCCACGCGCTCCGCGACGCGCGATACCACCTGGGAGCCCACGGTAGCGGCGGTCGCGCTGGTCACGGCCTGGCTCCAACCCAGGGGCCCCAGCGGACGGGATCCGAAGAACCTGCTCGTGATCGGGGTCTGGATCACCGCGACCAGCGCGACCGCGGAGCCGGCGACCGTCGCCACGGTGGTCGGTCGTCGCCATCCCCCCGCGACGAGCGTCTGACCGAGCTGGGTCCCGACGAGCGCGGCCAGCCCGACGGTCCCGGCCCGCGAGGGGGTCCCGGTCAATCGGGCGGCGGTCCACGCCATCGCCGCCCCGGTCGCGGTGGTGGTGCCCCGGATCGCCACGTCACGACGCAGCGCATCGCCGAGCGAGACGTCCGGCCCCTCGTGCAGCAGGGTCTCGGTGGAGACGTCCGCCGGCGGGCGCACCGCGATGGCGACCGCCGGCGCCAGGTCGGTCAACAGGTTGACGAGCAGGAACTGGCGCGGGTTGAGCGGCGCCCGGGAACTGAACAGACTCGCGAAGCTGGTGAACCCGATCTCCCCGAGGTTGCCGCCCACGAGCACCGCCAGGGCCTCACGGATCGAACCCCACAGCGCCCGACCCTCGGCGATGGCGTCGATGAGCGTCTCGATGCGGTCATCGGTCACCACGATGTCGGCGGCATCCCGCGCCGCCGAGGCCGACCGCTGGCCGAGTGCGACACCGACGTCGGCGAGCCGGATCGCGGCCGCGTCGTTGGCACCGTCGCCGGTCATCGCCACGACCCGGCCGGCGGCCTGCAACGAGGACACGATGCGCAGCTTGTCCTGCGGGGTGACCCGGGCGACCACCGCGACGTCCTCCAGGACCTGCGCCAGGCGTTCGTCATCGAGGTCGACGAGGTCGGCTCCGGTCAGCACGCTGCCCGACCCGAGCTTGAGCTGGCGGGCGATGCTGATCGCGGTCTCGGGATGGTCGCCGGTGACCATGATGGTGCGCACACCCGCCTGGGCGATCCCGTGGATGGCCTCCGCCGCGGAGGCGCGGACCGGGTCGGCGAGCACGATCATCCCGCGCAGGCACAGACCTTCGAGCTGCGCCTCGCCGACCTCGGTGCGCACGTCATCGCCGCGGCCGGCGCCACGTTCGGCGACGGCCAGCAGCCGGTGACCACGCCCCGCCATCGCGTGGACGTGGGCGAGCACCTCGGCTCGCGTGACGTCGTCGAGTTCGACCCCCTCGCCATCGACCTCCCAGGTGACGCAGGCCTCCAACACCGACTCGGGGGCGCCCTTGACCACGACCCGACCGCGATCACCGATCCGACCGAGGGTGGCGTGCATGCCGCGCGACGCTTCGAAGGGCAGGTCGTCGACGACCTGCCAGGGCCCGAGCTCCGCGTCGGGGTCGAGCCGGAGCTCCGTGGCCGTCTCGTGCAACGCACGGTCCGCCTCGTCGAGCTCCGCGAGGACCCGCCCGTCGTCACCCGGCTGGTCGCTGGCACGCAGCGCCGTGGCGAGCACCTGGCGCAGCGGTGTGTCCAGTTCGTCGAGCTTGGCGGAGCGGCGTCCGTCCGAGACCGCCGTGACCGTCACCCGCCCCTCGGTGAGCGTCCCGGTCTTGTCGACGCACAACACGTCCACGCGACCGAGCGCCTCCACGGTCCGGGGGTTGCGGACCACCGCGCCGATGTTGGCCAGGCGCCTGGCGCCGGCCAGCTGCCCGGCGGTGGCGACGAACGGCAGTCCCTCCGGCACCGAGGCGATCGCGAGGCTGACGGCGGTCCCCGCCACCTCGGGCACCGGCCAGCGCCGCAGGAACCCCACACCGGCGGTCCCACCGGCCGCCGCCAACGCGGCCGGCACGAGCCGCTTGGTCAGCTCCTCCAGGCGGATCTCCACCCCGGTGGGCGGTGGCGGCCCCGACAGCGCGAGGCTCCTGGCCACCTCGGTGTGCTCACCGGTGGCCACGACCACGGCGCGGACCGAACCGGAGGCGATGGTGGTGGCCTCGTAGAGCATGCTGGAACGCTCGGCGACGTCCCCGCCGCTGGGCTCGGGGGTCTTGGCGACCGGCAGGGATTCCCCGGTCAGGCTGGCCTCGTCGACCTCGCAGCCGTCCACCTCCAGCACGCGGGCGTCGACGGGGACACCCTCGCCGGCCCGCAGCACGATCACGTCACCCTGGACGAGCTGGTCCGCGGGTACCTGGAACTCGCGGCCGTTGCGCACCACCGTGACGTCCTCGACGTCGTGGCGCAGCAGGTGGCGCACCGTGCGGTCCGCTCGCAGCCGTTGGATCCCACCGATCGCGGTGTTGATGCCGACGAGTCCGAGCACGAGCGAGGCGTCGCTCATCGACCCGACGGCGGCCGACAGTCCGGCCCCCACACCCAGGATCGGGTTGAGTGGGTTGGCGAGCTCGGCCAGGAAGGGCTCCATGGGCGAGACCTCGCGACCGGCGGCCGTGGAGACGGTGCGCCGCTCGGCCGCGACCTGCTCGGTCAGACCCCGGTCGGGGTCGCTCTCGAGGGCCGACAGCACCCGTTCCGTCGACAGATCGTGCCACCGTGCCCGGTCGGGCACGCGGGGCCGAGGCGCATGCGCGAGCTTCACCGCCGACCAGGTCCCGGAGATCAGCGACGCACCCGCCGCGCCGTTGACCATCGCCAGTGCCCGGCTCCCGGCCGAGGTCTGCGGCCCGGTGACGGTCACGAGCGTCCCCAGCGCGCTGCCGACCATGGCGAACTGTGCCGAGCGCTCGCTGACCGCGCGTGCCACCTGGGTCGCGGCCACGACGGTGGCGGCGTCCGCGAGCTCGCGTCCGAGGATCAGGTCGGCGCCCCATGACGGTCGTCCGGTCGGGGCGACCACGCCGAGGCCGACGTCCGCCGCGGCCAGCCCGCGATGCCCCTGACGGGCGATGACCAGCACCCCGGAACCCTCGGCCTGCAACGTCCGCACGTCGTCGCCCATCGGCCCGCCCGGACGGATGGTGCCATCGGCTCCGAGCAGCCGGCCGAGCCGGCTGGTGGCGTCGGCGACCAGGAGGCGATGCCCGGCATCCCGGACCGCATCGACCACCGGTTCCACACCCAGATCGAGTTCGGGTGCCGCGTGCACCAGCCCGACCAGTTCCCCGTCCCGCAGCAGCGCGAGCGGCGTCCCACCGTCGCTGCGGATCTCGCGCGCACGGGTCCTGGCACCCCGGACCGGGGCGGCGCCGTCCAGATCGTCGAGGTGGTCGTCGAACGACAGCAGCTGCCAGGGACCTCGCGACCGCCGCCGACCGGCGTCCCGGGGATCGAACAGCCGCTCGGCGGCCGCGAGCAACTCGTCGCCACCGGGCTCACCCCTGGGGGTCACGACCCCGTGCAGGGTGAGATCGCCGGTCAGAACCACGTCCGCGTCGACCACCACGGTGTCGATGCGATCGAGGCGACGCAGCGCCGAGGCGTCGAGCGGCACGACCCCGCGGTAGGCCAGCGTCCGCCCGAGGTGTGCCGCGAAGCCCTCGCGACCGATCCGTGCAGCCTTCGGCGTGGACGCCAGGAGCAGGTCGGCGGACCGCCGAGGACTCCGGGTCACCGCGAACGCGGCACCGGACGCGGCCAGTCCGGCCTGGCCTGCGAGCGACATCCATCGTTCGATGGGACCGTCGGGTAGCGGTTCCGGGCGCGGCGGCAGATCCGGAGGATCGATCGGGGTATCGCTGTGCCGGGCGTAGAACTCGGGTTCCCGGCGGGCCCAGGCGTGACGGCGCGCCCGGAGTTCACCGAGCACGGTGCCCTGGAGCCCGAGGTCGACCATCGTGCCGAGCGGGCCCTGCGAACTGGCACTCGCGGCGGCCCCGAGCAGCGGGAGCACCAGCGCGGTGGCCCGCCGCCCCAACACCTTCTCGCTGGACATCCGCAACAACGGGTGGTTCTCGATCACCGAGACCAGGCCGCCGTACTCGGCCGGGAGCCGAGGCAGACGGGTCAGACGCCCGAACAGCGTCCACCCGAGGCTGAGCGCATCACCCACGATGATCGCCACGACCCGGTGGACCGGTTCGTCGTCGGCCGGATGCTCCGCACGCTCCTCGGTGTCCCAGCCGGGGCGCGTCGTCGGATGACGCGACCGGTACGTCGCCTCCAGGCTCTCGATCAGTTCGATCAGGGCATCCAGGGTCGACTCGCCGCCGTCGAACGCGACCGCGACCCGACCGGTGATGGCGTTGACCTCCGCCCACCGGACCCCCTCGAACCGGCGCAGCGACGAGGCCAGCCGCTGCCGCAGCCCGACGGCCGCCGGATCCTCGATGCCCCGCACCTCGATCTGTGCGTGGGTGTGCTCCTCGTCCTCCCAGACCCGGCGATGCTGCCCGAAGGTGTCACCGACGAGTTCGACACCCTCCTCGACCGCGTCCTCGATGAGCCCGGGACCGTCACCGATCAGCTCTAGCAGCCGGCCGAGGTCGAAGCCGCCCTCGGGCCCGGCACCCGACTCCTCGCCGCCGCCCCGGATCGCGGCCGCGGCGTCGGACACCTCCCCCAGGGCGTCGCCGAGCGTGGTCGCCTCGGGCGGCGCGCCGACGCCGTCGCCGCCCGGCACGAGCGAGGCGGCGACGCGTACGGGCAGGGTCGCGGCCGACCAGGTGGTGCTGGCCAGACGGCGGATCGGGTTGGCGATGGTGGGCCCCTGTCCGTAGATCGTCGGTCGCTCCGTTCGAGGAACGACTCACCGATGCTACGGAGCGCACGGTGCCGGTCGAGGTGTCCCCGCGGCCGCCGGTCGTTCGATCACGACCCCGCCCTGTCGTACCGGACGGCCGGCTCAGGCGGGTGGCGCCATCGCGGCCACGAGCAGGTTCGCCGCATCGCGACAGGCCTGCGCATCGACATCGAGGTGGGTGACCAAGCGCAACAGGTGATCGCCCATCGCGCCCACCGCCACACCCTGCTCCGCGAGCGTCGCGATCACCTGCGCAGCGTCCACCGCGCCGGTGTCGACGTAGACGATGTTGGTCGCGACCGTGGTCGGGTCGAGCGCTTCGGGCCAGGCCTCGGCGATCATGTCGGCGATCGACCGCGCGTTGGCATGATCGTCCGCCAGGCGATCGACGTGGTGCTCGAGGGCGTACCGACCGGCGGCGGCGAGCACCCCGGCCTGGCGCATGGCTCCACCGAAACGTCGCCGCCATGCGCGGGCCACCTCGATGACCTCGGCGTCCCCGATCGCGAGCGAGCCGACCGGTGCACCGAGCCCCTTCGACAGGCACACGCTGAAGGCGGTGAAGCTGGCCCCGACGTCGGCCGGATCCTCGCCGCTGGCGATCAGGGCGTTCCACAACCGTGCGCCGTCGCCGTGGAAGGGCACCCCGCGCTCGTCGGCCAGCGCCCGCAGCGCCCGCAGCCGGTCCAGACCGTGGACGGCACCGCCTCCCCGGTTGGTGGTCTCCTCCGCGGAGATCGCCCCGAGGGTGGTGTAGGGGAACGCCGCCGGGCGCAGGGCGGCGCGCACCCGGTCGGCATCCAACCGTCCGCGATCGCCGTCGACGGTCCGGAACTGCACCTGCGCGTTGATGGCGGCGGCGCCCGCCTCGTAGGCGACCACGTGCGCATCGGACTCGCACACGACCTCGTCACCGGGGCGAGTGAGCGCGCGAAGCAGCACCTGCGTCGCCATGATCCCCGAAGGCGTCAGCACCGCGGCCTCGCGACCGAAGCGTCCGGCGACCTCCTCCTCGAGTGCCCGGACCGTGGGGTCCTCGCCGTAGACGTCATCACCGACCTCCGCCTCCGCCATCGCGCGGCGCATACCCGGCGTGGGTCGTGTCACGGTGTCGGATCGCAGGTCGATCACGCGCTCGCGCGGTGTCGGGGTCCTCATGGACGCGCCTCCAGCCAGTGTGCGAGGTGGTCGTGGGCCACCGGTCCGCCGGCGATCACGCCGGGATGCTCCTGTCCGGCGTAGCGGCGTCGGGTGTGGCTGACGCGGCCACCGGCCTCCTCGACCAGCAGCGCCCCGGCGGCCCAGTCCCAGGGGGAGAGCGCGAACTCGAGGAAGGCGTCGACGCGACCGGCGGCCGTCCAGCACAGATCGAGCGCCGCGGATCCGCCGCGGCGGATGTCGCGCACCTCGGCGAGCAACCGGGCGACGTCGGTCGCCTGCTCGGCGCGTACCTCCGGCTCGTAGGCGAACCCGGTGGAGACGAGCGTGGCGTCGAGCCCGGCGACCTCGGAACAGTGCAGCGCGAGGTCCTCACTGTCCTCGCCACGGATCCAGGCACCGCCACCGCGCACCGCATGGAAGGTCTCGCCCCGGTTGGGGTCATGGACCACACCGACGAGGCCACCGGACGCATCCGTGCAGGCGATCGAGACACTCCAGGTCGGAGCGCCGTAGAGGAAGTTGACCGTGCCGTCGAGCGGATCGACGATCCAGGTCAACCCCGAGGTCCCGGTCCTCGGGCCCTGGCCTTCCTCACCCACCAACCCGTCATCGGGTCGGGCCGTGGACAGCCGGGTCGCGATGAGCTGCTCCGCCGACCGGTCGGCCTCGGAGACCGGGTCGGTGGCGGAGCTCTTCGAGCGCACGTCCAGATCGTCCCCGCCGGCGAGGCGCGCGGCCGCGTTCGTCAACATCGCGCCCGCCTCGATCGCGACCGTGATCGCGAGGCGACGCAGGTCGTTGGGACGGTCGTCGACCAGCTCGTCGGTGAGCCCGGTGCGGTCGGGGTCGGCCACGGGACGATCCTCGGTTGTCGGACGGGAACCACCCATCCTAGAGGTGTCGCGGTGTCCACAGCCTCACGATGATCCATCGGCCCGCGCCCGTCGCCGGCAGCCAAGCTGAGGATCCCCGACGCCACCCGATGGCCTCGACCCGACGATCCTGGAGACCACCGTGCTCGATGCCCCACCCCCGCAGTCCTGGGCCGACGCCCCCGAGACCCTGCTCGCCTTCGCCGCCCAGGACCTCGACACCGGCGGGGTGCCCCTGCCGATGTTGCTGGCCTTCGAAGGCGACCAGCCCCATGCCCTGGTCACCCTGCGACCGTTCGGACCCGACGAGGTGCTGCAGGCGTTGATCGAAGTGCTGTCTTTGCTGCTGCCGCTGGGCGCGGACCGGTTGGCCTGCTCGCTCCCGGCCCGGAGTCCGGACGGTCCGGAGCACGATCTCGACGAACGTCACCTGTTGATGGTCCTGGCGGACGGGCACCTCGGGCCGTGCCGCACCGCTTCGAGCCTGCGCCCGGGACGCCCGACACCGGATGGCTGGCGTTGGCGGGAACCGCGGGAGGATCAGACCGAGGTCGACAGCTTGCTACCCGGCGCGCTGAGCGTGCTGCTCGACGCCCGCGACGAACTCGTCACCGGCCCCTCCCGTGAGTTGCGTCTGGCCGCACAGTTCGGCCGGATCCTGCTGCTCGGCCACGAACTGGTGGTGGCGCCCCGCCTCGCGCACCGTCTGGAGCTCGCCACCTCCTCGTGATGGTGGCGCTGCCCTCGACCGCGGACGTCGGCAGGCTCACGCGTCGCTTCAACCTTCACGCCGAAGGCTTTCATTTCACGTCAAAGGCTTCGGGGGGCATCCCGACCTCGTCCTCGACTCGTACCCTGCAGGAACCGGGGCGCCACGGGACCGAACCGATCGAACCGTGGGGTGCCGCGGGACCGAACCGGACCGACCCCGCGAACGCGAGGCGAGGTCTGCCCGACAGGACCGCAACGAGGAGGACGAGGTGGCCGAGAAGCTGGAGCTCACCGACGCGCAATGGCGCGAACGACTCACCCCGGATCGCTACCACGTGCTGCGTGAAGCCGGGACCGAGCGCCCGTTCACCGGTGCCTACTGGGACGAACGGGGCGACGGGGTCTACCGCTGCGCCGGCTGCGGCTCGGAGCTGTTCACCGCCGACACCAAGTTCGACGCCCATTGCGGGTGGCCGAGCTTCCACAGCCCCGCATCACCGGAGGCGGTGACCGAACACGAGGACCGGACCCTTGGCATGCGGCGTATCGAGGTGACCTGCTCGAACTGTGGTGGGCACCTCGGGCACGTGTTCGACGACGCTCCGGATCAACCCACGGGTCTGCGCTACTGCATCAACTCGGCTTCGTTGGAGCTCGACCCCGACGACTGACGCGCCTCAGACGGCGTGCCGGCCGGCACCCTCGTCGTCACCGGTGGTGGCCGGCGCGGTGGTGGCCGACTCGGTGGCCGTGGCCGGCGCGGTGGCCGACTCGGTGGCCGACTCGGTGGCCGGCGCCTCCGGGGTCAGCTCGACCTCGAACAACCGGGACACGTCGACGTCGCCGGACTTGACCTTCGCGCCGTACTCGTCCACGTACTCCTGGCCGGAGAGCATCATGATCTCGTACATGAGCTCGTCGGTGGCCGAGCGCAGCACGAACGGGTCGGTACGGCGATCGCGGTAGCGCGAGAGGTCGAGCGGTTGGCCATACCGCATGGTGACCGGCTCACGCTTCGGGACGTAGCTCCCGGTCGGCAACGCCTGATCGGTGTTGTGGACCGCACACGGGATGATCGGCACGTCGGCTTCGAGCGCCATGCGGACGGGACCGGTCTTGCCGCGGTAGAGGCGACCGTCGGGGCTGCGGGTTCCTTCCGGGTAGATACCCAGAAGGTCGCCACGACTCAGGATCTCCACCCCGGTCTTGAGGCTGTCTTCGCCCTGGCCACCGCCCCCACGGCGGACCGGCACGACCCCCGTGCCCTTGAAGAACCAACGGGTCTTCCAAGAGTCCCAGTAGTCGGCCTTGCCGAGGAAGTACACCGGCCGCGACAGGTTCATCGGCAGCACCATCGAGTCGATGAACGACAGGTGGTTGCATGCCAGGATCGCCGGTGCCCGCTCGGGCACGTTCTCGATCCCCTCGACCTGCACGTGCAGGTAGGGATTGAGGACCGGTGGCAGCACCTTCAGCAGCGCCCGGTACATCCGTGGTGCGTCGGCCATGCCTGGCACACGTGCCTCCTCGGTGGCTCCCGTGGACGGGGTCCCGGTCTGGGGCCGCTCGGGCTGGTGGTTGCCCTACGGTTCCGCGTACCGTGAACTCGCCACCCCCGCGGGTCGGCGAGCGGACAGGGACCCGTCCGTTCACCGATAGCCTACGGATGCATCCGAAGGGCGTCGAGCCCCGACACCGACCATGGGTCCGGTGCGGATCGACCACCAACGCTCGCGAGGCCACTCGCAAGGTCACTCGCAAGGCACCATCACCACCGCGCATGACGACCAGCAGGCATGATGACTCCGGAGGAGCCGTGGCCGAGGAACTGGGTACCTGGCCCGCAGAGCAGGCGACCGTCTTGCTCGAGGTGTTACAGAAGGCTGGGCTGAGCCCGCAGGCCAAGCGCACCCGCGACGGCGTCGTGGTGACCGTGTCCGACGACGAGTCCGACGAGGCGCACCGGCAGTTGGTGGCGAACATGGACACCATCGCCAGGGCCGCTCGTCAGCCGAAGCCGTCCGGTCCACGCACCGGCAGCCGCCGACCGCGCGCGGTCAAGGGGGCGGACAACAAGGACAGCAGCGACCGCCAGCGCGAGCTCTCTTCGGAACGGATGACCAAGCTGGCTCGGCCGATCGGGATCGCGCTGATCGCCCTGCTGGTGTTGTTCACCTTCGGCCGTGGTGTGCCCATCATCGTGCCGTTGCTGGCCGTCGGCGCACTCGTCTACTTCCTCGGCAAACGTGCCCAGGACCGCGGCGAGGGCGGTGGCCGCCCCGACGGACGGCCGTAGCCGGGTCCCCGACCCGGCGCCTCACGCCCCCCGGACCCCCAGGTGCTCGCGGAGGAATGCGACCTGGCGGGTCAGCAGATGCTCGGCCACGACCTCCTGTGGGGTCATGTGCGTCACCCCGGACAACGGCAGGAACGTGTGCGCCCGCCCGTCGGCCAGGAGCGCCGATGAGAGCCGCAACGCGTGCGCGGCGACCACGTTGTCGTCGGCCAGGCCGTGGATCAGCAGCAGCCCCGGCGGGACGTTCGGGTCCCACGGCGCCGCGCCCGGCAACGTGCCTGCCTCGTCGACCACCCCGGAGATCGCGTAGGCCTCCGGATGCTCGTCGGGGTGACCGAGGTAGCGCTCCGTGTAGTGCGTGTCGTAGAGCCGCCAGTCGGTCACGGGCGCCCCGGCGATCGCCACGCGGAAGACGTCCGGCCGTCGGAGCACCGCGAGCGCCGCGAGGTAGCCACCGAACGACCAACCGCGGATCCCGACGCGGGTCAGGTCGAGACGGGGCTCGATCTCCGCGGCCGAGTTCAGGCCGTCGATCTGGTCCTCGAGCGCGACCGTGGCGAGGTCGAGGTGCATCTCCCGTTCCCACATCGGCCCGCGAGCGGGCGACCCACGCCCGTCCACGACCAGTACCGCGAACCCCTGATCGGCCAGCCACTGCGAGGTCAGGTGCGCCGCCTGAGCGGACAGCACGCGCTGCGCGTGCGGCCCGCCGTAGGGGTCGAGGAGCACCGGGAGCCGCGCGGACTCGTGGTGGTCGCTGTCCGGCCCGGGCAGCAGCAACGCGCCACGGAGCCCGCGCCGGCCGAGCGTGACCATGCGCGGTCGGGCCGTGAGCACCGGGGTCTCCGCCACCACCTCGAGGGGGTGTTCGACCATGCGGCCGTGGGACGACATCCAACAGACCGTGACGGTCGGAGCCGGCGAGGACAACGTCGAGCTCACCTCGACCCAGGGGGCGGCGACGTCCCCCACGGCGTCCTCGCGGAGCGGTCGGGACGCAACGACCCGCCGCAGGCCCGGCGCCGTGCCCCCGTCCGCGCCGGACCAGACCGCGTCGTCCTCGGGGTCGACGATGACCTTGTACTCGTCGATCCGGGTCGGGTCGTCGGCGGGACTCGCGTGGAACATCGCGATCCCCCGCGCGACCGGGTCCCCGCCCTCCCCGCCGTCGCTCGCACGGTCCGGGTACACGCGCACGAGTTCGCGCACCTGCAAGCCCGCCGGCGTCTTCACGACACCGTCGACGCACAGGGCTCTGGTCCCGCCCACACCGTGATCCGCCCGGTCCTCGACGGTCAGCAGCGCCGCACCACACCAGCTCGGGCTGCCCGGGACCAGCTCGACCCAGGCCTCGTCGGACCACTCACGTACCAGGGTCGTCTGCCCGGTGGTCGGCTCAGCGGTCAGGACCCGCGCGGTGCGCTGGTCACGAGGCTGGACGAGCAACGTCAGCGGGTCGCTCCCCCATCCGACGTGGGCGAGGTACTCGTCGCGTTCGCGGTCCCAGGCGACCTCGGTGCGGCCCCCGCTCGCCACCTCCACGACCCAGAGCGACACGTCGGCGTTGACCGTGCCGGCGGCCGGGTACGGGTGGGTCGTCGGGGTCGTCCACGGGTTCGCCGGGTCGGCGATGGTCCACACCGGGACGCGGGACTCATCGACACGCGCGACCGCGATCGCGTCGCTCTCGCCGGACCACCATGCGCCCCGTCCACGCCCCATCTCCTCCGCGGCGACGAACTCCGCTCGGCCCCAGGCGACTCCGGGTTCGCTGACGAGCTGGCGGGTGCT
This sequence comes from Nitriliruptoraceae bacterium, assembly GCA_003558435.1. GTDB lineage: Bacteria > Actinomycetota > Nitriliruptoria > Nitriliruptorales > Nitriliruptoraceae > PWLR01. Next base: position 26,622 of record PWLR01000263.1, read on the forward strand.
GCCCGCCGCCCCCGGGCCCCGGTGCAACTCGATCAGGTGCAACCCGTCGGCGGCGTGGTAGGCCACGTGGCGACCGTCGGGTGAGGGGCGCGGGTCGAACGCGGGCCCCGCCGTCGGGTGTTCGGCGGTCCTGCCGGTGGCGACATCGACGGTATGCAACCGCCCGGCCAGCGTGAAGGCCGCGAGCGTGAGCCCGTCGTCGACCGCGTAGGACACGATGCCGCCCGCCTGTTCGCGCGCGCGTTCGCGTCGTGCGCGCTCCTCGGTCGGGATCGCACCCTCGTCGCCGCCGAGGGCGCGAGCGTCGACGAGCTTCTCGGTCGACCCGCTCCGCGGATCGTGACGCCACAGGTGGGTGACGGGGTCGTCACCGGCGTCGGTGCGCAGGAACAGCACCACCGGGCCCTCGGACCCGACGCCGGGGACGAACCCACGAGGCACACCCAGGCTGAATCGTCGCGTGCGCGCGTGCTGGCGCGGGAAGCTCGTCATGCCCGGTCCCTTCTCGAGCTGTCTGCGGACGCGTCACCCTCCGGCGAGGACCGATCGCCCTCGGCGCCTGCGGCGTCGGTGGCCTCGATGTCGGCGACCACCGGTCGGTGGTGACTGGCGACGTCCACGGCGCCCTGACTCGCCGCGAAACTCGCGGTGACCCGCAGGTCCGGGTCGACGAACACGAAATCCTGGCGACTACTCGGGTCGGAGGTCGGGTAGGTGGCGCCGCTGCCGACCCCGACCACCGCGTGCGCGTCCTGGTACATCGACGCCAGCGCGGAGGCCACCGGTGACCGCACCGATTCGTTGAGATCGCACCCGAGCACCGACGGCAGATCGATCGACCGCAGGAAGGCCACCAGCTCGTCGAGGTTGGTGCGCCGGACATCCGGACGCAGGCCCAGTTGGACCGCGGTGATCGAGAGCCCGAGCCCGTCGGCGCTCACGATCGCATGCGCCGCCTCCCGGGTCGGCAGGTCCTTCGGCGTGCTCAGTGGCACCCGCGAACTGGCCCGCACCCGCACGTCGGGGTGGACCAGCACCGCGGCGCCGCTGCCCTTCTTGCCCGCGCGTTCGACCACCTCCAGCCCGGCACGGCGTGCGATCGAACGGAGTCGCCCGCTGCCCGGGACCTCCAGCAGGCACACGACCTGCGGCTCCAGGCCTGCCAGCACGCTGCCGGCGGCTGCCGGGTCGAGCCCCCCGCTGATGTTGTAGGTCACGACCCGCATCAGCGCTGCCGCCTCTCGCCAACGGATCCGTCGCCGGATCCGAGCGTCACGGGCCGTTCGGTCTCGGGCGGCCGCTGGTGGTCACGATCGCGGTCCAAGGCCAGCAGCGCCGCCCCGACGACCCCCGCGTCATCCCCCAGCTCCGCCAGTTCGACCGGCGGTGGATCGCGCCAAGGTGAACCGACCAGGTGACTCTTCAGCGACGCGCGGGCCGCGGGCAACAACCACGGCGCCGTGGCCTCGGCGGCCCCGCCACCCACGAGGATCAGCTCGGGGTCCAACACGTTGACGCTGGAGGCCAACGCGATGCCCAGCCACCGACCGCACTCCTGCAGGACCTCGATGGCCAGCTCGTCGCCGTCCGCGGCCGCACCGGTCACGGCCGGGCCGTCGACCTCCTCGAGGTCGCGGAGGTCCGACGCCCGGGAGGATCCCTGCAAGCGGTCGCGTGCGATCGCCCCGATGGCCGATCCGGACGCATACGCCTCGATGCACCCGAGGTTGCCGCACGGGCAGGGACGACCCTCGGCGCGGACGATCAGGTGGCCGAGCTCGCCGGCGAAGCCGTTGGAGCCCAGCAGCACCTGTCCGCCGAGGACCACTCCCCCGCCGATCCCCGTGCCGATGGTCGCGAGCAGCACGTCCTGTCGCCCACGCCCGGCGCCGACACGCTGTTCGGCCAGCGCCGCGGTCGATCCATCGTTGGCGACCACCACGACCCCCCCGGTCACCTCCCGCAACCGCTGCGCGAGCGGGAGATCCCTCACCCCGATGTTGGGGCCGTACCGCACGGTCCCGTCCGGGGCCACCAGCCCGGCGATACCGACGCCGACGGGGAGCCCGGGGCCGAGCTCCAGCACGACCTCGCGCAACGCTGCCAACAGCGCGGCCTCGTCCTGGGCCGCGGTGCCGCGGCGACGTCGCTCCACGACCTCGCTGTCACCACCGATCGTGGCGGCACGGAGCTGGGTACCGCCGATGTCGACACCGATCGCGACGGGCACGGAGCTGGGCACGCGGACACCTCGTTGGTTGGCTTCGGCCGGGGTCGGGCCCGGACGGTCGTGGGAGCGATGATGGCTGAGGTGCGGGTCGCGTGTGGGGACACGAGCGGCACCAACGGTCAGTCAGTCGAGATCGATCCGGCGCACGCGCCGGGAGTCAGGGGCCTCACCCTGCTCGTCGCCGCTCCGGTCGGTGCGTGTCTCCAGCAGTGAGCTCAGCGCCGCGCTGAGGTGACGGCCCGCCTCGGTCAGGTGCCCCAGCAGTTCGGGGCGCGTCTCCCCGAGCATCCTGGCCGCGACGCACACCGGACACACCCCACAGATCGCGGATCCGGGCTGGGTGGGGCCGGAAGCCGATCCGGGCTGGGTGGGGCCGGAAGCCGATCCGGGCTGGGTGGGGCCGGAAGCCG
>PWLR01000223.1 GCA_003558435.1 Nitriliruptoraceae bacterium
TCCAGGCCAACTTCCTCGTGGCGATCTTCGGCGCGATGGACCCCAACGCGCTGCTGGCCATGGCGTGGAAGTGGCAGCGAGGTGATGTCGCCCGCAACACCGATGGGGATCTGGCAGCGGCGCTCGGGCGCATCACGGCGAAGACCTTCGTGATGCCCATCGACGAGGACATGTTCTTCCCGCCCCGTGACTGCGCGGCCGAGGAAGCGCTGATCCCCGACTCCGAGTTCCGCGTGCTGCCCTCGATCGCCGGGCACCTCGGGCTGTTCGGGTTCGAGCCCACCTACCTCGAAGCGGTCGACGCCAACCTCAAGGAACTGTTGGCCGTCCGGGTCGGATGAATCGCTGAACGTCGCAGGGTCACATCGTGTGCGGGCCCACATGGCCGACGCCTTGCGCGCGCTCGACGGCTGGGCCACCCACCGGCGATCACCCTGGAGTCCTTGCTGAGCGCCACCTCGGGGCTCCCCGACGAGGCGCTGCTCGTGGGCGCGGAGGATCGCCGCACGCCCATTGCGGAGTACCTCCCAGGAGCTTAGGTTCCGGAGAGCGAGCCGGGTGTCGTCGGGAGATCGGCGCGAGGAGATGCTGTGGCAATGGCGGATGGAACTCAGACGGTGGATATCTCGCATCTTGGTGGATCCAGCATCGGCTACAGGTTCGGCAGGCCGTACGACGCGTCGCTACCTACGCTGGTGATGGTGAATTCCTTCACCACCTCTGTCGAGTTGTATCGGCCGCAGTTCGCAGACTCAGCACTCAATGACGTCGCGAATCTTCTGGCGATCGAGCCGTACGGCCACGGCGCAACGAGAGCGACGTACGAGCAGTTCACGTATTGGGACAGCGCGGTCGCCAACCTGCAGGTGCTTGACGCGCTCGACATCCCTGAAGCGTTCTGCCTCGGAACCTCGCAGGGAGGTTGGGTCGTCGCAAGGATGGCCATGCTCGCCCCCGACAGGGTCAAGGGCATCATGCCGCTCGGCACCTCGATGGACTCCGAGACCCAGCGGAGTATCGATCTGGGCTGTTGGGATGGCGTGGCGTTCTGCACCCCGGCCATCGATGCGCTCGCCGAGCCGGTCGACGACGACTGGGTCGTGGCGACCGACCTCGTCGATGCGGTGCTCCAGGAAGGTTTCGGCGACACCGTGAGCCAAGAGGATCGTTCCTTCTGGCACGCCGAGTACCAGAGGAACTACACCGGCGATGAGGGACGCCACCTGCTACGAGTGTGCTCGATAAACCTCCGGGACCGCGATGGCCTGCATGCACGCCTGGATGGGGTGCAGTGTCCGGTGCTCTGGATGCAGGGCACCGCTGATCCGGTGTACTCCGTTGCGAACGCCGAGGACGAGATCGGTCGATTCGTCAACTCCGCCGACGCGAAGCTGTCGATCGTCGACGGGGGGCAACACTTCCTGAGCGCGTCGCATCCGCATGATGTCAACTCAGCGGCAGGCGAGTTCATCAACCGTTGGAGATGACGGCCAGAGTCGCGTTCGCGAACGCGGGGATGCCGCACCCCAGTACCAGCTCGCGGTCCTGATCCATGCGGGCCGACGGTTGGCGCGAGATGGCGGTGGCCGAGGAGGTGGGTCCTGACGGACGGGTGATGGTGGCTCTCGCGCGCCACCGATGCCACCGGTGCCCGATGACGTTCCCACCGACCGATAGGGCTGTCGCGCGAGCACACGGCAGACTTGACTCGGCGCCGGGCGCCCCCATCCGGGGGTTGCATGGCGGCGTGGCGGGATGCCCGAGACACGAGGGCAACGTTGCCCGACACGCCGAGGTGAGCCGCTGCTCATGACGATCCGGCGAATGTGGACAGGAACATGACCATGGATTTCCCTCCGATCCCAGATCTCCAGTCCATCCCGACCGGGGACATGCCCGGTGACAAGGTCCAGATCACCCAGCGGCACGTGGACAAGGCGCAGGTGATCTTCCCGCGACTGTGGGAACTCCTGGAGCCGCTGCTCGAGGCGAGCCCCCACCACCGCGCCGTGGTCGCCGTCCATGGCGGCTCGGGCGTCGGGAAGTCCGAGATCGGCTCCCTGCTCGCCCACTACCTGCACGACCGCGGGATCGGTGCCTACGTCATGTCCGGCGACAACTACCCGCATCGCGTCCCCCGGATGAACGACGCGGAGCGGCTGCGCATCTTCAGGGCGGGCGGTTTGCGCGGCCTGGTGGACGGCGGGATGTACGACGACGGCGTACGGGACAGCCTGGCGGAGCTCCGGGCATCGGACCTGGACGCGGACCGGAGGCAGGTGTCCGAGCACCCCTGGCTGTCGGAGTACCAGAAGGTGGGCCGGAAGGTGCTCGCCGGCTACCTCGGCACCCACAACGAGATCGACTTCGACGAGATCAACCGGATCCTCGCCGCGTTCCGGGACGGGGCTCCCGGGCTGCAGCTCAAGCGCATGGGCCGAGCGGAGGACGAGGTCTGGTACGAGACGGTCGACATGTCGGACACCCGGGTCGTCGTCCTGGAGTGGACCCACGGCAACAACGACAACGTCACGGGCGTCGACATCCCCATCCTGCTGAACTCCACCCCCGAGGAGACCCTCGCCCACCGCCGGTCGCGCCAGCGGGACGGGGCGACCGACAGCCCGTTCACGACCACCGTGCTCGAGCTCGAACAGGCGCTCCTGCACTCGCAGGCGGCCAAGGCCCGGATCATCGTGTCCAAGTCCGGCGAGCTCATCGACTACGACACCTACCTGCAGCAGATGGGCAAGGACCTCCCGGGCTCCGGTCCCATGCTCAACGTGTACCCCGACAGCATCGGCGGGTCACTGACGGACCTCGTGGCCCTCCTCAGAAGGCCCGCACTCGAGGACGCCTTCCAGTCCGCCTACCTGCTCCCCAGCATCTTCAACACGGACCTCGACCGGGGCTTCTCCGTGATCGACTACCAGCTGAGTGAGCTGTTCGCGACGGAGGGGGACCTGCGCGCACTCACCGACGACGGCGTCGACGTCAAGTTCGACTTCATCCTCAACCACGCCTCCGTCCTCTCCCCACAGTTCCAGGACCTGCTCCGCAACGGCCAGAAGTCCCCGTACAAGGACTTCTTCATCGACTGGAACGAGTTCTGGGAAGGCTGCGGCGAGATGACGCCGGAGGGCTACATCCAGCCCCGGCCCGAGATCATCGCCGAGATGTTCTTCCGAAAGCCCGGGCTGCCGATCCTCATGGTCCGGATGCCGGACGGCACCGAGAAGCCCTACTGGAACACCTTCTACCAGGAGGTGCGCTACGGCACGGTGGACCCGCAGGACCTGATGGAGGCCACCGGCCTCCAGTACGGCTCGGCCGACGTGCTGGCGGGCCGACTGAACGCGGCCTTCGCCGCGGGAGGGCGACCGGGTGACGTCGATTACGAGGGTTTCGAGGACCACCGTGACGTGGTCGTCGACCTCCTCGAGTCGCGGCGCCGATACCTCGGCCAGATGGACCTCAACATCGAATCACCCCTGGTGTGGGACTTCTACGAGAACACCCTCGACCGGCTGGCCGGCTACGGGGCGGAGATCGTCCGGCTGGACGCGTTCGCCTACGCCCCGAAGGAGCCGGGTGCCAGGAACTTCCTCAACGACCCCGGGACCTGGGAGCTCCTCGACCGGGTGAAGGGCCTGGCGGATCGCCGTGGGCTGAAGCTCCTCCCCGAGATCCACTCCACCTACGAGGAACGGATCCACGAGACCATCGCGGCCAAGGGGTTCTTGACCTACGACTTCTTCCTCCCCGGGCTGCTCATCGACGCCCTCGAGCGGGAGGACGCCAGGACGCTGCGGCGGTGGATCGCCGACCTTCTCGACAAGGGCATCCGCACCGTCAACATGCTGGGCTGCCACGACGGGATCCCCCTGCTCGACCTCCGCGGCCTGCTCAGCGACGGCGAGATCGACCGCCTCATCGAGACGGTCAAGGGACGTGGCGGGTACGTCAAGGATCTGCACGGCCAGAAGAAGATGTACTACCAGGTGAACGCCACCTACTACTCCGCCCTCGGCGAGGACGACCAGAAGCTCCTGCTCGCCCGCGCCATCCAGCTGTTCATGCCGGGCAAGCCCCAGGTCTGGTACCTCGACCTCTTCGCCGGGAAGAACGACCACGCCGCGGTGGAGCGCGCCGGCGCTGGCGGCCACAAGGAGATCAACCGCACGAACCTCACCGTCGCGGACGTCGAGGAGGGCCTGCGGCAGCCGGTCGTCCAACAGCAACTCGAACTCCTCCGCTTCCGGAACAGCTGCCCCGCCTTCGGCTTCGACGCGACCTGCACGGTGGGCGACACCCCGGCGAACCAGCTCGCCATCGTCTGGCGGAACGAGGGGCACGAGGCCACCCTCGAGGCGGACCTGGCGGCGTGCACCTTCGGAATCACGGCGGTCGACGAAGCGGGGAAGGAGACGGTGAGGATCCGTCCGTCCGGTGACCCGCGCACCTCCAGCCCTTGAGATCATGGGCGCAGCTGGCGGGGCTCACACACCCCCGACGGCCCTCACCTCAGCGCCCGCGCCCGACAACGCCCCGCTGAGCAGCTGCGGCGCGGTCGAGCCCCGGAGGCCGCGCCCGGTGGCGAGTAGGTGCTGGCGAGCTGGTGCCGGGCTTCCCGTGAGCTGTGGCGGTTGTCGGATCGTTCCTCCTCGAGGTAGGTCGCTCGGTCGACCTGCCTGCGGGCGCCCGTCGGGCGCGCCGGGGTTCCAGGCCCGGGGTGGCTCGGTGCGGTGACGTAGCGTTGGTCGTCGACCCGAGGGGGGCTGTGGAACTCGATCTGCATGCGACGTTGCTCGCGGTCTGCCGCCTGCCGGCTGAAGGTGTCGTTCCCAGCTGGGCCGATCAGGTGTTGCAGCCGCTGGTGTCGATCACCCGCACGGCCGTCGAGCTGTCGGTCGTCGTGCCGCAGTCGGTGGTTCCCTCCGGGGTGCAGGCGGCATCCGGTTGGCGGGCGCTGTCGGTGCGTGGGCCGTTGCCGTTCCACCTGACCGGGATCCTGGTCTCGCTGGCCGCGCCGTTGGCTGAGGCCGGGGTTCCGGTCTTCGCGCTCTCGACCCACGACACCGATTGGCTGCTCGTCGGACACGACCGGGTGGGCGAAGCCTGCGCGGCGCTCGAGGACGCGGGCCACCGGATCCACGACGCGGCCGCCGCGGCCGGTGAGGCGTCAGGATGAAGCGGCCGAGGACACCGATGAAGGCCGCAGCGCAGCCGTGAGTCCCCGCGCCGCCGTCGCCTCGTGGGCCCGCGCCTGGCGTGCATGCGGCGACGCGTGGATCGGGACATACCGGCTTGCGCTGCGGGGCGTCTTCTGGCTCCCTGGGCTGGAGCGGCAGGTGGGTCGTGGAGCCGCCCGACCGGGGATCTGCTGGAAGGTGGGACGCCGGCGGCTGGTTGTTCCAAGGATCGTGTCGATTCCCGCCCCGGTTGTTCGACGTAGAGGTAGAGGCAAGATCCGGACGAGGAGGAGGGACGACGGATGCGCGTCATGGTGCTGATCAATGCGACCGAGCAGACCGAGGCCGGCGAGATGCCGAGTCAGGAGTTGTTGGAGCAGATGACGGCCTACAACGAGGAGTTGGTGAAGGCGGGTGTGATGCTCGCCGGGGACGGGCTGCGCGCGAGCTCGGAGGGGGTACGCGTCGAGTTCGCGGGGAGCGAGCGACGGGTGATCGACGGTCCGTTCGCCGAGACCAAGGAGTTGCTCGCCGGCTACTGGGTGTGGCAGGTGCGCTCCATGGACGAGGCGGTCGAGTGGGTGCGTCGCATCCCGAACCCCGATGACGAGCACGCCATCGTGGAGCTGCGTCCGGTGTTCGAAGCGGATGACTTCGTAGAGGAGTTCGCGCCGGAGCTGCGTGAGCGCGAGCAGCAGCTGCACAGCTGAACGCCACCGGCGTGGGAGGGTCTGCGGTGAGCGACGACGTCAGGCGGGCCGTCGAGGCTGTGTGGCGGATCGAGGCCCCGCGGCTGATCTCGGGTATCGCCCGGATCGTGCGTGATGTCGGCCTCGCCGAGGATCTCGCCCAGGAGGCGTTGGTCGCGGCGCTGCAGCAGTGGCCGCAGGCGGGCGTTCCGGACAACCCCGGCGCCTGGTTGATGACCACGGCCAAGCGTCGTGGCATCGACCGGCTGCGCCGCGCGGAGGTTCACCGACGCAAGACCGCAGAGCTCGGCCGTGAGGTCGAGCTCCACTCGCAGAAGGCCGCAGACCGCGAGGCGGCGGTCGACGATCCGTTCGACGACGATCTGCTGCGGTTGGTGTTCACCGCCTGCCATCCCGTGCTGTCCACCGATGCGCGGGTGGCGCTGACCCTGCGGCTGGTGGGCGGGATGACCACCGAGGAGATCGCCCGGGCCTACCTCGTGTCGGAGTCGACGGTGGGCCAGCGCATCGTGCGGGCCAAGCGCACCCTGTCCGCCGCGCACGTCCCGTTCGAGGTGCCGCAACAGGGCGAGATCCGCGAGCGGACCGCATCGGTGCTCGAGGTCATCTACCTGATCTTCAACGAGGGGTACGCCGCCACCGCGGGTGAGGAGCTGATCCGGCCCGAGCTGATGGAGGAGGCGATGCGGCTCGGGCGCATCTTGGCCGAGCTGCTCCCCGACCACGCGGAGGTCCATGGGCTGGTCGCGTTGCTCGAATTGCAGGCATCGCGGACGCGGGCGCGAGTCTCGCCCTCGGGGCGCCAGGTGCTGCTCCTCGACCAGGAGCGCTCACGCTGGGACTGGTTGCTGGTCGGCCGCGGGCTGACGGCGCTCGAGCGGGCGTTCGCGACCAGCGGCCCACTCGGCACCTACACACTCCAGGCGGCGATCGCCGCCTGCCACGCACGAGCCCGGAAGCCCGAGGAGACCGACTGGGGGCAGATCGTGGCCCTCTACGATGGGCTGGTGCAACTGGCGCCCTCGCCCGTGATCGAGCTCAACCGCGCCGTGGCCGTGGGCATGGCTTTCGGCCCACGGGCGGCGCTCGAGATCGTCGACACCCTCCGTGACGAACCCACCCTCACCGGCTACCAGCTGCTGCCCAGCGTGCGCGGGGACCTGCTCGAGAGGTTGGGCTGCTTCGACGAAGCCCGAGCCGGGTACGACACGGCTGCCACGCTGACCCCCAACCCCCGGCAGCGGACCGTCCTGCTCGAACGGGCCACGGCATGTGCAGCCCAGTCACGAGCGCCGCGATCGAGATCGGGACATCAGGTCCCCGAACCCATCCGGCAGCCGTGACGGCCATGCTGCATGTGCAGGAGGAGCTCGAGGTGCGCGCGCGCCGTGTCCTGGCCGGTGGGGTCTGGGGGTTTGGGGGTTTGGGGTGTTGGGGGTCAGTGGTCTGGTGGTGTTGGTGGTGCGAGTGTGAGGACTTCGTCGAAGCCCTCGATCAGGCAGGTGTGGAAGGTGTCGAAGTCGGGGATGGCGCCGGTGTCGACGTTGATGCCGAGCGCGCAGGTGTCGATGTAGGTCATCAGTGTGACGTTGACCGCGGCGCCGATCGTGGGGCCGAAGGGGTATTGCATGCGGACTTTCGCGCCGCCGAGGTAGACCTCTACCGGGATCCCCGGGACGTTGCTGGCGAGCAGGTCGACGTGTCGGAGGATGGCGGCGAGGTACCAGCGGGGCAGCAGGTTCAGGCCGCCCGCGATCGTCTGGGTGTGGGGCAGGGAGCGTTCGGCTCGCAGCTGTTGGGTCCGGTGGTGGATCGTCGCGATCCGTGCGGCCGGGTCGGGTTCTCCGACGGGCAGGTCGAAACGCATCAGGGTGAGGCGGTTGCCGCCGATCGCGTCCTTGGCGTCGCGAAGGCTGATGGGCATGGTGACGTGGAGGTCTTCGATCTCGATGCCGTGGCGGGCGTGGTAGCGCCGTAGACCGCCGGTGACGCCCGCGACGAACGCGTCGTTGAGCGTGCCCCCTGCCCGGTGGGCGGCCTCGCGTAGCGCCGGTCTGGGTACCTCGTGCACGCCGAGGCGGCGTACCAGCCGCCGTTCGGTCATCAGGGGCGAACCGGTGTGGTTGATGGGCCGGACCGCCCGGTAGATCGATGCGGCGGTCCCCAGCAGCGATTCTGCGCTCTGGCGCGGGTGGGGGACCGCGTGGCGGACCGCGGCGGGAACGGTGCGTGCGCTCGTGTGGGCCATCTTGCGTAGCAGGGCCGCGTCGTAGCGCAGCGCGTCTTTGACCCCGCCGAGGAACCCCGATCGTTCGCCGGGGGGTTCCGGGGGCAGCGGACCGAGGTCTTTGGGTTCCTCGGTGAGGTCGAAGAGCAGCATCGCGATCTGGACGCCACCGATGCCGTCCATCATCGCGTGGTGCAGCTTGCAGACCAGCGCGGCGCCGCCGTCCGCGAGCCCCTCGACGAGGGTGATCTCCCACATCGGTCGTGCCCGGTCGAACTCGGCCATCTGGGCGTGTCTGGCCATCTCGAGCACCGTCGCGAACGTGCCCGGCTGCGGGGCGTTGACCCGGCGCAGGTGGTAGTGCAGATCGAAGTCGGGGTCGTACTCCCAGCGCGGGGGCGCTGGTGGCAGGGTCGGCACCACCCGCTGGCGGAACATCGGGATCACCCGCCCGATCCGGTCGCACCGGTCCGCGACCACTTCCCAGTCCGGTGACCGATCGAGCAGCAGGATGGTCACGATCGTGGAGCGGAGGCTCGCGTCGTGCTCCATCTCCCACGCGAACGCGTCGCTGTTGCGCATGAACTCGGCCATCGGCGCCCTCATTCCCTCCTGGCCAGGCTAGAGCCGCACCACAACCCCCGCCCGAGGCCAAGGTCCCAAACGAACGGGCACCCACACGACCAGCGCGACGA
>PWLR01000068.1 GCA_003558435.1 Nitriliruptoraceae bacterium
GGCTCGTGCTGGCCACCAACGTGCGACAGCCGGTGATCCCCCCGGCACTGCGCGACCCGGTTGCCGACGGCCGGGCCGTCCTGGGTGACGCGGCCGATGTCGCGGACACCCCGGCGGCCGGTCGCGTCGTCGTGCTCGGTGGGGGGCTGTCGGGTGCCCACCTCGCCCTCGGAGCCATCGAACGTGGCGCGCACGTCACCCTGGTCACACGCCGTCGCCTGACCGTCCGCAGGTTCGACACCCATCCGAGCTGGTTGGGTCCGAAGAAGCGCCGTCCGTTCGAGCAGGAGCCGGATCCGGTCGTGCGACGCCGCATCATCGACGGCGCCCGCGGGGGCGGCAGCATCCCCCACCGGGCACGGCGGCGGATCGACATGGCCGTCCGTGACGGATCGCTGGAGCTACGCGAACGAGCGAACCCGGTCGGGGTCCTCCCCGTCGGCGACGCGCTACGGCTGTGTTTCGACGACGGCAGCCAGCTCGACACCGACGTGGTGTGGTTGGCGACCGGTGCCCGGGTCGACGTCACCACCGATCCCCTGTTCACCGGGCTGCTCGCCCGGTTCCCCACACCCATCGCCGGCGGGCTACCCGTCCTGGACCCCGACCTCAGTTGGCCGGGGACCCGGGTGCACCTCATGGGCTTCAGCGCCGCGCTCAGCCTCGGACCGACCGCCGGCAACCTCATCGGTCAGCGTCGTGCGGCGTCCCGGATCGGCGCGAGCGTCCGCGGGGAGGATCCCGTGCGTGCGGACCGGACCGTGACCGGGGCGGGAGCGTGCCCGTCGCAGCACCGCCCCGCACGACGCACGCATCGAGCCGTTGGCGTGCGGTCATGAACCGGGTCGACGTCCTGCAGCAGACCATCGCGACCGTCACCGCCTGGATCCAGGACGAAGGTGAACTGGCGCGCGTCCTGGGCGCGGAGGCGATGGACCGCGACCCGATCGCGTTCCTCGATGCCCTCGGTGGCCTGTGGTTGATCGTCGGCGACGTCGCCCGCGAGAGCCAGCTCGACGTGTCGCGCATCGTTGCGGACGTGGCGCTCGGGGTCGCCCAGGCAGAAGCGGAGGAACGATGAGACGCCCGTCCCGACGACGCACCCGCCCCGTGCCCGGGACCGGCCGACACCCCGACCCGAGCGTGCAGGTCGTGCACGACGCCATCGCGTTCGCCACCGCGGCGATCGACGGCGACGGAGCGCAACTCCAGGCGATCGCCACCGATGCGATGGCCACCGACGAGGACGGGTTCCTCGCGGCGTTGGCGACCACCGTCGCGGTGATCGCGGAGGAGGCCAACGACCGCGGCGCCGACATCCGCCTGGCACTGCGGGAGATCGGGCTCGGCGTCCACCTCGCGGCCATGGCCGAGACGTCCGACCGCGCTCACCGACCCGATCCCGACCATCACGACCATCACGACCGCCCGGAGGGATGACCATGGCCAAGAAGAGCAAGATCGCGAAGAACGAACAGCGCAAGGCGACCGTCGCCAAGTACGCGGACCGACGGGCGGAGCTCAAGGCCGTCATGGCCGATGTCCATGCCACCGTCGAGCAGAAGCGCACCGCCCAGTCCGGTCTCAACGCCCTGCCACGCGACGCGAGTCCCGTGCGCGTGCGCAGCCGCGGCGGCACCACCGGTCGTCCGCGCGGCGTGCTGACCCGCTTCCAACTCGACCGGATCGCCTTCCGGGAGAAGGCACTCAACGGCGAGCTTCCCGGGATCCGCAAGGCCAGCTGGTGACCCCCGTGGCCGTCTTCACGACGGCCTCCCGGTCGGTGGACCCTCTCCCCCCGCCGACCGGTTCGCGGCTCGGACCGGGCTCTCCCATCACGTCCCGGTCCGGGCCGCACATCCACCGTCGGGGACGGGGTCGGCCCGTGACGCCTCAGCCGGTGCGTGCCTGACGGGCGACCCACGACAGGAACGTGTCGACATCACCGGAGCCGTACTCGGCGATGTAGGTGTTGGCCCACCGCTCGATCTGTCGGTCGTCGAAGCCGCGGTCACGCAGCCGGCCACGGGCGTCGTTGGCCAGGAGCCTCGCCGCCTCGACCTGCATCATGTCCGGCGTCTCCGGTTCGACCCCGACCTGTTCCGGATCGGCGGGCGGCGGATCGGCGGGCGGTCGCTGCTCGGTCACCGTCGGAGCTCCTCTGCCGGGTCGTCACCGTGCGCTACGGCGCGGTCGGAGGCCACGGTAGGCCAGGCCCGGAACGACGCGTGGCCGAACGATCGTGGTAGCGGGACCACGACGCGGGCGTGACTAGAGGTCGAGTCCGACGACCAACGGGGCGTGGTCCGATGGCTTGTCCCCGGCCTCGTTGGCGGCCCGGAACGAGGTGTCCACCGCGCAGGACCGCACCCCGAGGTCCCGGCTGACCAGAGCGAGATCGATCCGCATCCCCATCTTCCGGCGGAACGCCTGCATGCGGTAGTCCCACCAGGTGAACCCGCTCGCCTCGGGCTCGACCGCCCGGAACGCATCCACGACCCCGGCCTCGAAGATCGCGGTCAAGGCATCGCGCTCCGGTGGGGTCACGTGCGTGGCGTCCACGAACGAGGCCATGTCCCACACATCACGATCCTCGTAGGCCACGTTGAGGTCCCCGGCCACGACCGTGGGCCCCGCAGCGGCCAACCTTTCGACCTGGTCGCGCATGGCCTCCAGGAACGTGAGCTTCTCCAGGTACATCGGGTGGCCCGGCTCGCGGCCGTTGGGCACGTAGACCGACGCGACCCGGACCCCGCGAACGGTCGCCTCGATCCAGCGCGCCTCCGCCGGGTTCGGCTCCCCGGGGAGCCGCGTGACCACCTCGGTCACCTCGACGTCCTCGGGCACCAACAGGGCGACCCCGTTCCAGCGCCCTTCCGAACGTTCGACCGACCGGTAGCCGGCGACGGCCAACGCCTCGTGAGGGAAGGTCTCGGCCGCGACCTTGGTCTCCTGCACACAGACCACATCGGGCGCGTGCTGCTCCAGCAGCTCGAGCACCCGCGGCAGACGCGCGCGGATCGAGTTGACGTTCCAGGTGATGAGTCGCATGGCGCGGAACCTAACGTTCGCGGTCCTCGTGCGCACGCCGCCGGCAGCTACCGTCCGCACGAGCCGGACAGGTCAGGGAGACCCGTGGAGCCACAGGAGGGCGAGGTGGCACGTGAGCCACGTGGGCCCTCCTGGCTGACCGTGCCGATGATCACGGTGTCGGCGCTGTCGGTCGCGGCCGGCATCGGCCAGTTCGCGGTCACCACCGTCATCGGTGACGTCGCCGCCCACTTCGGCGAGCCAGGCACCGGGGACGAGGCGATCGCCCAACTGGGTCTCCCGACCACGACCATCGGGGTCGCCCTGGCCATGGTCCGACTGGCTTCGCTGGCGAGCCTTCCGGCTGCGGCGATGGCCGACCGGTACGGCCGTCGCACGGTGCTGCTGATCGTCGCCACCTTCGGATTGGCGCTCACCTCGTTGTCCGCCGTGGCGCCGGGGTTCTGGTGGTACGTCGCGATGGTCGCCTTCGCCAGGCCCGCACTGTCGACGGTCAACGCCCTCGCCGGCGTCGTCGCAGCCGAGGAAGCCGACGCCCACGGCCGCTCGTCGGCACTGGCGCTCATCGCCGCCGCCTACGGGTTGGGCTCCGGCATCGTGTCGGTCGGCCGCGGGTTGCTGCCCGGGGAGGCATCGTTCCGGTGGGTGATGGCGTTCTCGCTGATCCCGTTGTTGCTGCTGCCGCTGCTGGCCCGGAAGGTGCGTGAACCCGCGATCGCCCAGCGTCGCGGTCCGGCGGTCGGGCTACCGGGGCGGGTCCCCCGCGAGTACGTGGGCCGGGTCGCGCTGCTGGCCGGACTGACCGGCATGATCGCCCTGGCGACCGGCCCGGGGTTCACCTACCTGTTCGTCTACGGGGAAGGGGTGCTGGGTGCCTCGCCGTTGCTGCTGTCGACGTTGGTGTTGGGAGCCGGCCCGGCCGGTCTGACCGGCATCCTGATCGGTCGATGGGGTGCCGACCATCTGGGCCGGACCCTCACAGCCGGAGTGGCCATGGCCGCCACGGGCGCGGCGGTCGCCTACGCGTACGCCGGTCAGCCCCGCGACCTGATCCTCGGCTACCTGCTGGCGATCGCGGCGAGCAGTGCGTTCGCGCCGCCGACCGGCGCCCTGATCGCGGAACTGGTTCCCACCGCCATCCGCGCGACCGTGGCCGGATGGGGGACGGTGGCGGGGGTCCTGGGCGCGGTGATCGGCTTGACCTCCTTCGGTGTCCTGGCCGACCTGACCGGAGGCTTCGCGTCCGCTGCGCGGACGATCGGCAGCCTGGTGGCGATCGTGGCGATCGGGTTCTGGTGGCTTCCCGAGACGCTGGGTGTGGACCTCGAGGACCTCGAGTCCGCGTAGGACCCTGCCGCGCGTCGCGGGGCCGGTTCCGCTGGCAAGGTCCCGGCACCTGAGGCCGCACGGTGAGGCCTGGCGCCCAGACGCTCCCCGCCATGCTCGGGCGATGCGAACAGGACTGGTACTGGGTGCGGGTGGGATGGTCGGCCGGGCCTTCCACCTCGCCGCGCTCAGCGCGCTGGAGCGCGAGGTCGGCTGGCGGGCCGATCAGGCGTCGATCGTGGTGGGGACCTCGGCCGGTTCCCTCACGGGCGCCTGCATCCGTGCGGGCGCATCGATCGATGACCTGGTGTGCGAGGCCACCCACGGCGACCTCCGGTCGGCGGGCGGGATGCTCGCCGAGCTCGGGCCGGCACCTCGACCGCCCGAGCCGACGTTCGACTTCGGCAGTCCCCCACTGTCGCTGCGCCATCTGGCGGCCCGGGCCCGGGACGACACGCCGCTGCCCTGGATCGCCGCAGCCTCCTGCTTCATCCCTCGCGGACGCGGCTGCACCGACGAACATGCCGCCTGGGTCGACCGGCTGATCGACGCGCCGTGGCCCGGCCGGGAGCTGTGGGTGTGCGCGGTGGAGATGCCGTCCCTGCAACGCGTGGTGTGGGGACGCAGCCCCGGACAGGATCCGACGATCGGCGAGGCGGTCGCGGCCAGCTGCGCCATCCCCGGCTACCTCGCCCCCCGCACCCACGAGGGTCGCGAGTTCGTGGACGGCGGCATCCACTCGCCCACCAATGCCGATGTGCTGGCCGGTGAACGCCTCGACCTCGTCATCGTCAGTTCGCCGATGTCGGCCGTCGACACCTCCGCGACCGCCCCGACCGACCGGATCACGCGGCGTTTCCGGCGCCGCCTGCTCCACCAGGAGGCCTTGACGTTACGACGTGACGGGACCCGGGTGGTGACCATCGAGCCCACGGCCGCGGACCTGGAGGCCATGCGTTCCCATCGGATCCACGAGCCGCTCCCCGAGGGGTTGATCGACGAACTGCGGACCGGCATCCGGGCACGCATCCGGGACGGGGAGTTCGACGCGCTGCACGAGCGCGCGAACTACAGCAGCACGACGATCCGTGGAGGTGGAGGCAACGAGCAGGGCGGCTCGGCGCCGGCCACCGACCTGCTGGCGCTCACCGTTCCCGCGTGGACTTCCAGAGCTGCACCGCGGCCCGGTAGCGACCACCGTCCATCTCCGGATCGGTGACATGGAGTGAGATGCCGTGACCCGAGTGTCGCCGGCCGGAGATCCGGTCGACCTCCTCACGAGCGTCGTGTTCGAGGGTGTCGGCGATGCGGCGCAAGGCGGTACAGACGTCGTCCAACGAATCCGCATCCATCGCCAACTCCATCCGGAGCCGCCGCCTCGGCAGGGGCCCTTCGCCCGCTCCCGTGCCCATGTCCAACCCCCTCGTCGGTCAGCTCGAGCATCGGCCACCCCGAGAGCTCGACCCTAAGGGGCGACTGGTCGAACGACCAGGGCCGACCGCCCTGCCCTGACCACCGAACGGCTCTGGCGCGCCGTCAGCGCTTCGGGCTCGCGAACAACTCGCGCAGCGTGCCGGCCACCCACGCGACGAGGTCGTCGGGCGTGGGCCGCGGCAGCGGGATCAACAGCACCCCTTGGTCCCGTTTGAGCTTCGCGCCGGGGAACCGTCGTTCGAGCCGGACCAGCTGCGAGTCCTTCAGGTCGACCGGGGCGACCCGCAGCTGCTCGCGTGAGGTGACGACCACCTCGGTGATCCCCCAGCGGCGCACCGCGGCCTTGATCGCCGCGAGCGTCAACAGACGCTCGGCCGGCTCCGGGGGAGCGCCGAACCGGTCGACCAGCTCCGCGCGGACGTCCTTCAGTGCGCCGGCGCTACGGACCGCGGAGATCCGTTTGTAGAGCTCCAGCCGCTGGGTCGCATCCTCGACGTAGTCGTGCGGGAGGTGGGCATCGACGGGGAGCTCGAGTCGGATGTCGAGCTCCTTCTCGACCTTCTCGCCGCTCAGGTCGGCGATCTCCTCCTTGAGCAACTGGGAGTACATGTCGAACCCGACCGAGGCGACGTGGCCCGACTGCTCCGCACCGACCACGTTGCCGGCACCGCGGATCTCCAGGTCCCGCATCGCGATCGCCAGCCCGGAGCCGAGGCGGGTGTGCTCCGCGATGGTCTTGAGTCGTTCGTAGGCGGGTTCGGTCACCGACGCGCCCTCCGGGAACAGGAAGTAGGCGTAGCCCCGCTCCGCCGAGCGGCCGACCCGGCCCCGGAGCTGGTGCAGCTGGGACAGTCCCAGCAGGTCGGCGCGTTCGATGATCAGGGTGTTGGCGTTGGGCACGTCCAGACCGGACTCGACGATGGTGGTGCACACCAGCACGTCGAAGTCGCGCTCCCAGAACCGCACCATGATGCGCTCGAGCTGGCGTTCGTCCATCTGACCGTGGGCGACCTCGACGCGGGCGTCGGGGACCATCTCGGCGATCCCGGCGGCGACGCGGTGGATCGAGCTGACCTGGTTGTGGACGTAGAAGACCTGCCCGTCGCGGAGCAGCTCACGGCGGATGGCGAGTGCGACCTGGGCCTCGTCGTACTCCTGCACGGAGGTCATGACCGGTTGGCGATCCTCCGGCGGGGTCTCGATCACCGACAGGTCCCGGATACCCGAGACCGCCATCTCGAGTGTGCGCGGGATCGGTGTCGCCGACATCGACAGCACGTCGACCGAGGTCCGCAGCTGCTTGAGCCGTTCCTTCTGGGACACCCCGAAGCGCTGCTCCTCATCGACGATGACCAGCCCGAGGTTCTTCCAGTCGACGCTCTTGCCGAGCAGCGCGTGGGTCCCGACCACGATGTCGACGGTGCCGGCCGCGACGCCGTCGAGCACACGGCGCTTGTCCTTGTCGGTGACGAACCGGCTGAGCTCCTCGATCTCCACCGGGAACCCGGAGAAGCGCTCGCGGAAGGTCTCGAGGTGCTGCTGGGCCAGGATGGTGGTGGGGACCAGCACCGCGACCTGCGCGCCGTCGAACACGGCCTTGCCCGCCGCCCGGATGGCGACCTCGGTCTTGCCGAAACCGACGTCGCCGGCCAGCAACCGGTCCATCGGCAGTGGCGCTTCCATGTCCAGTTTGATCTCGTCGGAGACGGTCAACTGGTCCACGGTCTCGACGTGGGCGAACGCGTCCTCGAGTTCGCTCTGCATCGTGCCGTCGGGTGCGAAGGCGTGGCCCGGGGCGTGCATCCGGGCGGCGTACAACCGGATCAGCTCGGCGGCGATGTCCCGGACGGCCTTGCGGACCCGGTTCTTCGCCCGTTCCCACTGGGCCCCACCGAGGCTCATCACCGACGGCGTCTCACCACCCTGGTAGCGGGCGATGGCGTCGACCTGGTCCGAGGGGACGTAGATCATGTCACCGTCGGCGTACTCGAGCAGGACGTAGTCGCGCTTGGCGACCTTGCCGTCGGGCGACGGGAACTCCCGGGTGATCATTCCCCGATAGCGACCCACCCCATGGGTGCGGTGGACGACCGCGTCACCCTTGTCGAGCTGCAGGACGGTGTCGGCCGCACTGGAACGGTTGCCGAGCCGTCGGCTGGCCCGTCGGCGGCGCGGACCGAACACGTCCCAGGTCCCGAGGATGGCCAGGTGCAGCTCGTCGGAGTGGAAGCCGGTGCGCAGCGGGCTTACCGCGATCTCGACCCGCCCGCGCTCGGGGGTGGTCGAGAGGGCCTCGGTGACCTGGCTCGGCACCCCCTGCTCGCCCAACACGTCGGCGATGCGTCGTGCCGGACCATCGGCGTCGACCGACACGACCACCCGGACGCCATCGCGTAGCAGCCGCGACACGCGCTCGGACAGCGTGACGATGTCGCCACGGAACGAGTCCCACGGTTGCGCGGCCAGCCGGTCACCCTCCCCGCCGAAGGGCGACAGGCGCCACAGCGCCTCCGGGCCTCGCGCCAGCAGCTCCCCCGGCCGGGCGAACCCGTCGGAGCCGAGCTTCAGACCCGACGGATCGGCCGGGTCCTGTCGGTTCGGCCCGCCGGCCGGCGCTCCGTCACCATCCGCCCCGCTCGCGGCACCGGCAGCGGTGCCCGGCGCCCGCCCCCCGACCGCGGCGGCGTTGCGCCACGCGGTGTCGGCCAGGACCTCGGCCTCCTCGCGGAGCTTGCCCGCCCGGTCCTCGAGCAGCATGGGATCCAGCAACGCGATCCCCCCGCCACGAGGCAGGAAGTCGACCAGCAGCGCAGGGTCGGGGGTCAGCATCGTGACCAGCGACTCGACGCCCTCGAAGGTCTGGCCCTGGGCGAGTTGGTCCAACTCCGAGGTCAGCTCCGGCCACGTTGCGATCGCCGCCCGCGACCGCTCACGCAACCCGGCATCGAGCACGATCTCCCGGGCCGCGTCGAGCGCCACCCGCTCCACCGCCCCGGTCGAGCGTTGATCGCCGACCGCGAAGGAGCGCAGCGCCTCGATGTCGTCGCCCCAGAACTCGGCGCGGACCGCGTGGTCGCCGGCGGACGGGAACACATCGATGATGCCTCCCCGCACGGCGAACTCGCCGCGCGCCTCGACCTGCGGGGTCCGGCTGTAGCCGAGCGCCGCCAGTCCGTCGATCAGCGCATCGAACCCGACCCAGCGGTCGTCGAGGACGATGGGACGCTGGCGCGACAGGTCCGGGGCCATCGGCTGCAGCGCCGCCCGCACCGGCGCGACGATCGCGAGCAACGGCTCCTCGTGCTCGTCGGGGTGCGTGAGCCGGTCGAGCACCGCGAGCCGTCGTCCGACGGTCCGCGGCTGCGGAGAGAGCCGTTCGTGCGGCAGGGTCTCCCACGCAGGGAACACCGCCACACGTCGTTCACCGAGGTAGGCCGCCATGCCGTCGGCGACGGCCTCCGCATCGGAGGTGCGGGGTACGACCACCAGCAGCGGCGCCGAACGCTCGGCCAACAGCGACAGCGCGTAGGGCCGGGCCGAAGGTGCGACGAGCAGTTCCTCCGCCGGCAGGGCGGTGTCCCACTCGGCCCGTCCGGGACGTAGCGCCGCAGCCAGCGCGCCGGTCGCCAGGCCCGGGTCGAGGACGTCGTCGACCGAGCGGGGTGCGGCGGAGGTGTTGGTCATACGTCACTCGCAGGCGGCTCGAGCCGGGGCGGGGCGGGGGGCGGGGGCTTCTTCGGTGGGTAGTGGGGTGGGACGCGAGAGAACCGACCCGGAGCCCGACGGGGTGGTCGGGACGGCTCGGCTCTCGCGTGTGGGTCGGTGGCTGGTCGCGTTCGTCGCCTAGCGGGGTTTGGGACGCTTCCGGTTCGCCGCTGCCATCGGATCGATGCCCTTGGGGACCGGCGGGCCCTTGTCCAGCGGCTTGAGCTTGCGCTCGAGCTTGGGGACCTCGGGCTTCTTCAGTTCACGTGGGAGCTTGCTGATCGTGACCTGCATCTTCTTCAGCGGGACCTGACCCTGTTCGTCGCCGACCATGATCGTGGTGATCGGGACCTCACCCACGGCTCGGGCGAGACGCTTCTTCTCCTTGGCGAGTAGGCCCTTGACCCGTTGGCCCTTGCCCTCGCCGACGAGCACGACACCGGGTCGTCCCACGACCCGGTGGACCATGTCCTGCTTCTGGTTCACCGCGGTCGCCGGGGTGACGAACCATTGGCCGCGCATGGACTGCAACACCGCCGCGGCCGCCCCCGGCTGACCCTCGATGGCGGCGTACTGCGCCTTCTGGACCCGGCGGTTGAACACGATCAGCGCACCCAGCAGGGCGAACAGGGTGCCGAACAACGGCATCCCGATGACCGGGTCGAACGGCATGAGCAGGCCGAGGCCGACGCCCAACAGCAGACCGATCAGGGCGCCCAGGAGCAGGTAGCCGACGAACCGGTCGTCGATCTGGCGCAGCTGCTTGAACGCCTGGCCGAACTGTCGCAACCTCTCCCGCACGGGGGTCCCTCTCGTCAGCCGTCCCGCTTCACGTGGAAGCGGTTCTGGGTCGGTTCGAGCCCGTCGGTCGCGAGCGAGATCACCGCATCGGCCGCCTCTTCGAGCGTCACCGCGATGATGTCACGTTCGGCCGGTTGGAACCGACGTAGTACGAAATCCTTGGCCGGCATCCGCCCGGGGGGGCGACCGATGCCGATACGTACCCGAAGGTACTCCCGTGTGCCGAGCGCCCGATCGATGTCGCGGAGCCCGTTGTGTCCGGCGTGCCCCCCACCGCGCTTGACCTTCAGCGAACCCACCTCGACGTCGAGGTCGTCGTGACAGACGATCACCTGTTCCGGTGGGATCTTGAACCACGCCGCCGCAGCCTGGGCCGGCTCCCCGGAGCGGTTCATGTACGAGGTCGGGACCACGGCGGCGATGCGGGTGCCCGTCACGGTCAGTTCCGCGACCTCACACCGGATGCGTTTGTTGACCGACAGCGAGGCATGCTCGCGGGTGACCAGCGTGCGGACCGTGTCGGCTCCGACGTTGTGACGGGTCCGTGCGTACTTCTCCCCGGGGTTGCCGAGGCCGACGACGAGCCAGCGGTCGTCGGCCACAGCCACCCTCTCGTGTCGTGCTCGGTGCGATCAGGCCCCGTCGTCGGCCGAGGGCACCTCGTCGTCGGGCGAGACGCCCTCGTCGCCGACCAGTTCGGGCTCGTCCTCCTCGATACCCGCGGACTCCTCCAGCGCTTCGAGCTCGGCCTCGCTGACCGGTGCGTTGATGGTCACCACGGTGCGCTGCGGATCGATGTCGAACTCCGCCCCCGCCGGAAGCTGCTCGCGCAGGTCCTCCACGCGCCGGACATCGCCGATCTCCAGACCCGCGAGTGACAGCTCCAGGTAGTTCGGCACCTCGAGCGGCTTGGCGAGCAGGGTCACGGTGTAGAGGATGACGTTGACGACACCCTGGTCGTCGACCGTCTCTTCCTCGTCGATGAAGTGGATCGGCACCTCCACCGAGATCTGCGAGTCCTTGTCGACGGCGATGAAGTCGACGTGCAGCGCATCCCCGCGGACGGGGTGGCGCGTGAGGTCGCGGGCGACCGTGAGGTGGGTGTCGCCCTCGACCTCCAGACGGATCAGCACGTTGGCACCGGCCTCGGTCCGAAGCGAGGCGAACAACGCGAGCGCGTCGACCGTCACGGCCTGGGGCTCGACCTGGTAGCCGTAGAGGATCGCCGGAACCTTGCCCTGTTTACGGAGACGGCCGGAGGCCCCCTTCCCGTGCTGGAGGCGGGTTTCGGCGTGAAGCTGGACCTGGTTCGACAACGTCGTACTCCTGAAGGGGAATGTCCCCGGCGCGGGTCGGTCACCGTCGTGCGGCGGCGAGGTGTCACGGGGGTGCGTCGCGGTTCTGCCCGAGGCGCCTGGCGAGATGAAGCGCACGGGCGATGTGCGGACACGCGACCGGCCCGCGCGTAGGCGGACCGTGCGATGAGGTTACCCGGCCGCTCAGGCCCGAGGCAACCGATCACCCCGGGCGGCGCCCGGTGGCGTGGCGCCCGGCGTCGATCGGGAACCCCGGTGCCGATCGGGGACCCGGGGTCGTGCAGGCGCACGACCCCGGAGCCGGGTTCCCCTCGTGGTCCTGGGAGGGCGGGCTCGCGGGCATCCGGCCGTTCAGACGTTCTCGCCCTGGAAGATCTCGGACACCGACTCGTCCTCGAACACCGCACGCAGGGCCGATGCCAGGATCGGGGCGATCGACAGCACGACCAGCTTGTCGCTACGGCGTTCCAGAGGGATCGGGATGGTGTTGGTGACCACGACCTTCTCGATGACCGACTTCTCGAGCCGCTCGGCCGCGGGCCCCGAGAACAGCGGATGCGTGGCGCAGGCGATGACCCGCCGTGCTCCGCGTTCCTTGAGCAGCTGCGCCGCACCACAGATGGTTCCGGCGGTGTCGATCATGTCGTCGATGAGGATGACGGTCTTGCCATCCACGTCACCGATGACGTCCAGCGACTCGGACACGTTGTGCTTGGTGGGGTCGCGACGCTTGTGGAGGATGGCGATCGGCGATCCGAGGTGCCCCGCGAACTTCTCCGTGAGTCGCACACGACCGGCGTCCGGGGAGACGATGACGCGATCCTCGGCCGTGGTGTTGTCCTCGATCCACTTCTTGAGCAGCGGCAGGGCGGTGAGGTGGTCGAACGGGTCGTGGAAGAACCCCTGGATCTGACCGGTGTGCAGGTCGACCGACATGATCCGGTCGACGCCGACGGACTCGTACATGTCGGCGATCATGCGCGCGACGATCGCCTCGCGCGACTGGGCCTTCTTGTCGGATCGCGAGTAGCCGTAGTACGGGATCACGGCCACGGTGCGTTTGGCGGACGCGCGCTTGAGCGCGTCCAACATGACCAACTGCTCCATGACGAAGTCGTTGACGCTCATCCCGTCCGGGATGGAGACGTGGGACTGCATCACGTACACGTCCGCGCCGCGGACCGACTCCTGGAAGCGGGCGTACAGCTCACCGTTGGCGAACTGTGACAGCTTCACGTCGCCGAGACGCATGCCGAGGTGGTCAGCAACCTCACGGGCGAGCTCCGGGTACGACGATCCGGAGAAGATCATCATCCGCTTCTTGGTGACGACTTCCACTGCATGCCTGCCCGCCGGGGGCCGAGACCGTAGCCGTCCTGCGAGGAGGCGCGCAGCCCGGTGCGCTCAACCTCGCCGGTCACGCTCCTGCCGGCGCGCGACCCAACCCTCCTTGGTCGTCTGATGGGATCGCGCGATGCCGAGCGCGTCCGCCGGCACGTCGTCGGTGATCGTCGATCCCGCAGCGGTGTAGGCCCGCGCCCCGATCGTGACGGGGGCGACCAACATGGTGTCGCAACCGATGAACGCATCGTCCTCGATCGTGGTCTGCGACTTGGTCGTCCCGTCGAAGTTCACCGTGATCACCCCGCAGGCGATGTTCACGCCCGTGCCGACCTCGGCATCGCCGACGTAGGACAGATGCGGGATCTTGGAACGCTCCCCGAGGGTCGTGTTCTTGGTCTCCACGTAGGCCCCGACCTTCGTCGCAGCACCGAGGCGGGTCCCGGCCCGCAGATGGGCGAAGGGGCCCACCTCGGCCGCATCGCCGATCACCGCATCGACACCTCTGGTCGAGTGCACGACGGCGTCATCACCGACCTCGACGTTGGTGAGGTGGCTGTTGGGGCCGATGGTCGAGCGCTCGCCGACGCGGGTCCCGCGCTCGAGGATCGTGCCGGGCAGGAGCACCGTGTCGCGGCCCACCTCGACGTCGACATCGACATAGGTCGTCGCGGGGTCCAGCACCCCGACCCCGGTCTCGGCCATCAGGTGCAGGAGGTGGCCACGCCGCAGGATCGCGGCGGCCTCGGCCAGTTGGATGCGGTCGTTGACTCCGGCGATGACCTCGGCCGGGGCCTCCGTACCCGCGAAGGGCAGGTCCTCGGAGGTCAGGATCCGTACCACGTCCGTGAGGTAGATCTCACCCTGTTCGTTGTCGTCGTCGAGTTGCGCCAGCGCTCCGACCAACCGCCCCCGGTCGACGAGGTACATGCCCGCGTTGATCTCGCGCACCATCAGCTGAGCGGGGCTCGCGTCCTTGTGCTCCACGATGCCCTCGACGTGGCCGTCGCGGTCGCGGAGCACCCGGCCGTAACCCGAGGGGTCGGTCAGCTGCGCGGTGAGCAAGGCGCCGCCCACGTCGTTCGCATCCGCCATCAGACGCTCCAACCAGCTCGTGGTGATCATCGGCGTGTCGCCGGCGAGCACCATGACCCGGTCGATCCCGTGCGCCAGCGCGGGAACCGCCTGCTGCACCGCGTGACCGGTTCCGCGCTGTTCGCTCTGCACGACGGTGGTGAGGCCGGGGATCCCCGACGCCTCGACCTCTGCACGGACCTCGTCGGCCTGGTGGCCCACGACCACGATGACCTGGGCGAGCTGCAGCGGTCGGACCGCTTCCAGCACGTGGCCGATTAGGCTGCGCCCGGCGGCGCGGTGCAGGACCTTGGCCAGATCCGAACGGAAACGGGTCCCTTTGCCGGCAGCGAGCACGATGGCGGCGACGTCGTTGGCCATGGGGTTCTCCTCGGAGGACGGCGAACGGACCTTCCGGTCCACCAGCCTAGGCCGACGAGCTCCGCGTCCCCTTCCTCCGGCGAGCTCGACCACGGGTGGTGGCCAGGACCCCGCGATCCGCGGTCGGGCCGGCTACTGGATCACCATGCCGCCGTCGATCATCAGCAACTGGCCCGTCATGTAGTCGCTCTCCTGGCTCGCCAGGAAGGACGCGGTCCCGACGATGTCCTCCGGATAGGAGTAGCGCTTCATCAGGATCATGTTCTCGGCGAGGCGGTCCATGGACTCGCCCGGCTTGTCGAACTTGCCGATCTCGACCAGGTCGCGGTCGAGCTGTTCCCACATCTCCGTGCGGACGACCCCGGGTGCGTAGCCGTTCACCGTGATGTTGTGCTCCATCAACGACTTGGCACCGCCCTTGATGAGGGCCAGGACCGCATGCTGGCTCATGCCGTAGACGACCACGTCGTCGAAGGTGTCCCGGGACAGGATCGAGCCGACGTTGATGATCTTGTAGGGGGCCTCCTGTTTGCCCTGGTCCTTCATCTGCTGCGCCGCTGCCTGCATCACGTTGAGCTTGCCCCAGGCGTTGACCTCCATGATCCTCTGGTAGTTCTCGCGGGTGATGTCGAGGAAGAACAGGGGTTTGTTGATCCCCGCGTTGTTCAGCAGGACGTTGATGCTGCCGAACGCCTCGACGGTGTGGGCCACCGCGGCCTGCGCGTCCTGCTGGTCGGTGACGTCGATCCGGACGTGGGTCGCTTCGCCACCGGCCTCCCGGATCTCCTTGGCCACCTGCGCGACCCCTTCGACGTTGATGTCGCCGAGGCACACCTTGGCCCCCTGTGCCGCGTAGTGCTTGCCCACCGCCGCGCCCATGCCCTGGGCTGCTCCGGTGATCAGGACGTGCTTGCCGCTGAGCCGTGTCGTATCCATGGCGCGCTGTTCCCTCCGCTGGTGGTTGCTGGGTGATGCCGGGGCGATCACTGACACCGGAGGTCCCGCAGGGCGCGCCACGCGCCCCCGGGACCTCCGGTCGTTCTAGTCGGAGCGGGTCACCACTCCGGTGCCACGTCGGGGTCGTCCGCGTTGTCCGCGGTGACCTTCACCGATGGCATGAACAGGTCCTCGACCGCTTGCCCGGTCAGCACCTCGTGCGCCAGGACGACCGCGTTCTCGCCGTCCCAGGAGGACGACTGGAAGACGGTCCCGTCGAGCGAGCCGTCGGACACGAGCGGGTTGCCGAGGAAGGTGTTGCCGATCGAGGTGATGTACAGATCGGCCGGGTCCATGTCCCGTGCGATGAACGCATCGATCACACCTGCGACCATGGTGTCGTCGGCCGCGTAGGCACCGTCGATGTTCTCCGCGCCGACGGCCGTGATCATCTCCGAGGCGGCGATCTGCGAGTCGTCCTTGTTCCAGTCGCCCGGTTGGCGGGCGAGGATGGTGACGTTCGGGCACTCCGCCTCGATCGTCTCCTCGAAGCCGCTCTCCCGGTTGATGGCGGTCGAGTTACCGGTCAGCCCGTTGACCATGATGATGCCGATCTCGTCCCCGCCGGCGAGGTCGCACATGATCTCTGCGGATGCGGCTCCCTGACCGTAGGTGTCCGGACCGGAGAACGCCTCGGTCAGGTCCTTGTCCTCGGGGTTCACGTCGGAGTTGGTGATGGTGACCGGGATGCCGGCCGCATCGGCAGCGGAGAGGCAGGGCCGGATGGTGTCGCCGACCGCCGGCCACAGGATGATCAGGTCGGGCCGGGATGCGACCGCGACCTCGCAGTCGCTGGCCTGGGTGTCGGCGTCGTACTGCGAGTTGGTGATGGTCAGGTTGATGCCGAGCTCTGCGGCCTTCGCCTCCATCGGGGGCAGGTAGGTCGTGCCGTAGGGCTGGTCGTTGCCCTGGGGCAGCAGCGCGAAGACGTCGAACTCCTCACCGTCTGTCGCCCCGCCGCCGTCAGCGTCGGTGGTATCGCCCTCGGCATCGGCGGAGTCCACGGCGCCGTCGTCAGCGGCGCCACCGCACGCAACCAGCACCATCGCTCCGGCCGCGAACAGGCCCACGAGCCTCGATCGTCTCATCTGCATGGTTCTCTCTCCCTTGTCCTTGTTCTCGTTCCCTTTGCGGCCCACCGGGGGTCGGTCGGCCGTGAGCTCGTCCTGATGCCTATGGCCCGGATCGGCTCCGGACGAGCGCTCGCATGCTTCCTGCCGCCGCTCGGAGACTGCTGGGGTCGGTGATCACGGCGAGCAGCAGGACCGACCCGATGACGATGTTCTGCACATCCACCTGCACACCGGACAGGGTCAACGCCACCTGGAGGAGTCCCAGCGACGAGGCACCCAACAACGTGCCGAAGACCGAACCCCGGCCGCCGTTCAACAGCACGCCGCCGATGATCGCTGCGGCGAAACTGGCGAGCAGCACCGCCGAGCCTGCGGTCGGATCGGCGGCCGTACGTTCCAGGGTGTTGATCACGCCGGCCAGCGATGCGACGAAACCGGAGATCATGAAGCCCGTGAACACCCGACGCGTCACCGGGATGCCTGCGTCGTGGGCCGCCTCACGGTTTCCGCCCACCGCGTAGAACTCGCGCCCGGCGCGCACCCGCGTGAGGAAGATGTGGAGCATGACGAAGGCCGCGATGAAGATCAGCATCCGCGGCGAGAGTGGACCGATGAGCGGTCGACCGAAGGCGATCCCGGCATCGACGTTGGCCAACCGGACCGGCGCTTCCCCGGAGATGACGAACGCCGCACCCCGGAGGAAGAAGAGCATGCCGAGCGTCGCGATGAAGGAGTTGATGCCGACCACGATCACGAAGAAGGCGTTCACCACCCCGATCAACAGGCCGGTCCCCAGCGCGGCCAGGATGCCGATCGTGATGCTCTCGAAGCTCGCCATGATCACGCCGGAGACCGCCAGGGTGCTGGCCACCGCCAGGTCCAACTCGCCCATGAGGATGACCGCGGTCAGCCCGAGGGCCACCAGGCCGATCAGCGCGATACGACCGAGCGTCACCTCATAGGAGGTGAACACGATCGGTTCCGTGATGGCGGTGATGACCACGACCACCGACAGCAGGGCGACGGCGCGCCCTTCGGTCCGCCGGCCGAGGATGGTGCGCACCCGGCTGATCAGATCACTGCGGGCGTCATCGGTCTCGGCGTGCTGTGGCTGGGTCTGGGTGTCGGTCATGCTCCCGTCGCCTTCCGTGCCAGCGCATCGACGGACACGGCGAGCACGATCAGCAGTCCGATCGCCATCTGCTGGATGCCGAAGCCCAGTCCGGAGAGCACCATGATGTTGGTCAACACACTGACGAACACGACCCCGAGCAAGGTCCGCAGCACGCTGCCACGACCGCCGAAGACGCTGGTGCCCCCGACGATGATGGCCGCGAGGGCACGGAAGTCGTAGCCGTCCGACATCGCCGACACGGCCGTGTTCGAGAACGCCGCCAGAACGAACCCGCCGAGCATGGCCGCCAGCGAGGTCACCGTGAAGGCGCCGATCACCACCCAGGGTGTGCTCACCCCGGAGAGTCTCGTCGCTTCGCGGTTGGAACCGAAGGACCGGACCATGAACCCGAAGGTCGTGCGCGTCAGCACGAACGACAGGATCAGGGTGACGACCACGAACAGGATCATCGCCAGCGGCAGCGGCCCGATCCGCGTGGCCCCGAACGCCCGGATGGCTCCGTCGCTCGGGCCGAAGTAGATGCTGCCCCCGGTGGCCCACCGCAGCAGGCCCAGACCGATGAAGGTCGTCGACAGGGTCACGATGACCGCGTTGGCCTTGAAGACCCCGACGGCGACGCCATTGACCAGCCCGTAGGCCAGGGCGATGACCACGGCCACGAGCATCGCGACCGGGATGCTGGTCTCGTTGCTGACCGCGATCAGCACCACACCGGCGGTCGCCACCTGCGCCACCACCGAGAGGTCGAGGTAGTTCCCACTGATGACCACGAACGTCATCCCCGCCGCGACGATCCCGATCGGTGCCGCCCGGTTGAACACGTCGGTGATGTTGGGCAGCGAGACGAACCCGTCGATGAACACGGCGGCGAACAGGATCAGTGCCGCGGTGAAGATGAAGATGCCCTGGTTCGCCATCCACGCCGAGAGCTTGAACGCCTGCTCCTCGAGTTTCTCCTCGAGGGCGGCGGGCTTCGGGGCGCTGACGGTGCCCGTGGAGGTGTCGTTGGTCATGGGGCGTCCACCTTCGTCTGACCGGACGCCAGTGCCATGACGGACGTCTCATCGGCTTGATCTCGCAACAAGGTCCCGACGATCCGCCCGTCGCGGACCACGTGGATCGTGTCGGACAGTTCGAGCAGTTCCGGCAGGTCGGAGCTGACCACCAGCACCGCGGCGCCGTTGTCGGCCAACTCGCGGATCAGGCGGTGGATCTCCGCCTTGGCCCCGACGTCGACGCCCCGCGTCGGCTCGTCCAGGATGATCACCTCCGGCTCACGCCCCAGCCACTTCGCCAACACCACCTTCTGTTGGTTGCCGCCGCTGTACTGACCGACGTTGCGATGGATCTCCGGTGGCCGCAGGTTCACCACCTCGGCGAGGTGCTTGGCGAAGTCCACGATCTTGCGTGACTGCAGGACGTGGGCGCGAGACAGTGCATGACGGTTGGGAAGCGTGATGTTGTCGACCACGGGCATGCTCAGCGCCAGACCGTCGGTACGCCGCTCCTCGGGGATGTAGGCCACACCCCCGGCGACCGCGGAGCGATAACTCGCGATCCGCTTGGTGATCCCATCCCGCGTGATGGTCGTCTCGCCGGCGGTGCGGATGTCGGCGCCGATCATCGCCCGCACGAGTTCGGTGCGCCCGGCACCGACCAGGCCACCCAGCCCGACGATCTCACCCGCACGGACATCGAGGTCGATGTCGTTCACACCCGGCGCCCGAAGGCCCCGAGCGGACAGCACCACCTCGCCGATGTCAGGATCCACCCGGTGGGTCTCGAGCTCGAGCTGCAGGTCACGCCCGACCATGAACTCGACCACCCCTTCGGGGGTGGTGTCCTCGATGTCGACGGTCGTGACGTGCCGACCGTCACGCAGCACCGTCACCCGGTTGCAGATGGCGAAGATCTCGGGGATGCGGTGCGAGATGTAGATGATGGCCAGACCACGCCCCGCGAGGCGCTGGAGCATGTCCAGGAGGTACGTGGTCTCCGCCGGGGTCAGGGTGGCGGTGGGCTCGTCGAGGATGAGCACCTGAGGCTTGCGTGCGATCGCACGGGCGATCTCGACGAACTGCCGCAGGGCCACCGAGAGCCTCGCGATGGGCTCGTCGAGGTCGACGCTCACCCCGATCTCCTCGAGCGCCTCGGCGGCGATCCGCTTCTGCTCCCGGGTGTTGATGAACCCGGACCGGCTGGGGGTGGACCCGAGCAGGATGTTCTCGGCGACCGTCATCTCGGGCACCAGGCTCAGCTCTTGATGCACGAGCGAGACACCCGCATCGAGGGCCGCCCGCGTGTCGCCGGGATCGAGCTTCCGCCCCTCCACCCACACCGCCCCCTCGTTGGGCGCGAGGACACCGGCGAGGACCCGCATCAGGGTCGACTTGCCGGCACCGTTCTCCCCCAGCAGACCGTGGATCTCACCGGGGGACACCGCGATGCTGACATCGTCGACCGCGACCGCCCCGCCGAAGCGCTTGACGATGTTGCGGCCCTCGATGATGGGCGCGGGATGGTCATCGCCGCCCACCCGATCATCGGCAGGCTGGCTGCCCACCGCAGCGTCACGATCCGGCACGTTCATCGATCCTCCCACGGCACCCTCCCAAGTCGCCGACCGCCTCGATCGCTTCGGCGGTGGAACCTCGGTCGCCGCCGGGTTCTGCACTACCGCAATCGATTGCTATGCGTTGCACAATACGCACCCCGAAACCCGGTGTCAAGGCTCGGTGGGCTTCATCGACCCGGATGGAACGACCGACCGAACACCGCCCTGAGCGCTACGGAACCGCCGGTGAACGGTGATCCGGCGTTCCGGCGAACGCCTGTGCCGTACCACGATGACCCACTGCTATCGTTTGCATTCATCGTGTTCGGAGTCGTCGTGTCGAAGGTCACGCTGAAGGATGTTGCAGACAAGGCGGGCGTCCACCCGTCGACGGTGTCGCGCGCACTCGACCCGGCGAAGGGCTACCTGGTCCGCGACGACACGGTCGCGCGGGTGCGCACCGTCGCCGAGGAGCTCGGCTACCAGGGGGACGCCGTCGCCAGCGGCCTGCGTCGAGGCCGGACCAACACCCTCGGCGTCGTCGTGGCCGACCTCGGCAACCCGTTCATCGCGCCCGTGGTGCGAGGCATCGAGAACCAGCTGGAGGGTCGCGGCCTCATGGCCCTGATCGCCGAGACCCGTGATGATCACGGGCGGATGAGCCGGGTGATGAACAACCTCGCTGCCCGCCGCGTCGACGCGGCGATCGTGACCGGCGCGCGCACCGGCGACGAACGGCTGCTGCGACGAGCCCAACAGCAGATGCCGGTCGTGCTGGCATCGCGATACCTCCCGGGATCGGGCATCCCCGCGATCATCCACGATGACGAACGCGGCGGCGGACTGGCTGCCGAACACCTCCTGCAGCTGGGACACCGGTGTATCGCCCAACTCTGCGGGCCGGCGGACATCTCGTCCTTCTACGAACGGGCCACCGGCTTCCGCAGCCGGCTGGAAGCGGATGGCGTCGTCGCGCTCGAGCCGGATGAGACCGCAGCTCGGCCGGTGATGGCGGAGGGCCGCCGACTGATGGAACTCTTCCTCGACCAGCACGACGAGTTGCCGACGGCGATCTTCGCTCACAACGACCTCATGGCCTTCGGGGCGCTCGAGGCTCTGGGGGTCCGGGGCCTGTCGTGCCCGCAGGACGTGGCCATCGTCGGCTACAACGACACGCCGATGACGGCGTTCACCAACCCGCCCATCACCACCGTGCGCCTGCCGGGCTATGAGCTGGGGCGGATGGCAGCAGACACGGCCGTCATGCTGATCGAGGGTGGCCAACAGACCGGGAGTTCGCTCGTCCTCCAACCGGTGCTGGTCCCACGGCATTCCACCCTCGGCTGGCACGCCACGGCCTGAACGATGCCGGTCGCCATCGTCCCGACCGCCGCGCACCACGAGCAGGACCGCCGCAGCGCCAGCGGCGACCTGAGGACACCGAAGCCGGCCCGGAGCGGCAGACCCCCGTCGCGATCATCGCTGGTGGTGTGGAACCGACGTCGTATCCCCCGCCAGGGGATGGGGCGCAGATCCACGTTGGTCAGGTCTGGAGGTTCCTGATGGCCCGACCGATCGCGATCCCGCCTGGGGAGAAGACCCGGCTGGTGCTGACGGTTCTCGCGGGCGAGATGACGCTTCCGGGAAGGGCTCGACGCCACCACGAGGCGTCCGTCGACAGCCGACTCCGGACACGGCTGATCAGTCCCGGTCAGCCGGTCGGCCTCCTCGCGGGGGCTGAACGTCGATGGCTCGCAGGGGGATGGCTCGGGGACGTCCGAGGTGGTAGCCCTGGACCAATCCGCACCCCACCTCGCGCAGCAGTTCGAGTTGGCTGGCGTGTTCGACGCCCTCGGCGACGACGCCGAGGTTGAGTGCGCGTGCCAGGGCGACGACGCCGTTGATCAGCCCGGGAGGCGTTGGGTCGTCGTCCGTAGCCGCGACGAAGCTGCGATCGAGCTTGATCTGGTCGATGGGCAGACGCTGGAGCCAGGTCAAGGTGGAGAAGCCCGTCCCGAAGTCGTCCAGAGCGAGCCGTACCCCGATCCGTCGCAGTGTGGTGAGTTGTTCGACGACCCCCGGCAGGTCGGCGAGCGCCCGGCTCTCCACGATCTCCAGGGTGAGCATGGCGGGATCGAGGTCGGCCTGCACGAGGGCCCGACGGACCGTCGGCGCCAGCCGTGCGTCGAGCAGCGTGCTCGCGCACACGTTGACGGCCACGTGCCAAGCGTGTCCGGCGCGCTGCCAGTCACCCGCGGCGGTCACCGCTGTACGCACGGCCCACAGGTCGAGTTCGATGACGCTGCCCGAGCGCTCGGCGTCGGCGAGGAAGCTGGCCGGGGTGAGCAAGCCGAGCTGTGGGTGCCGCCAGCGCGCGAGCGCCTCGTGGCCGACGATGAGGTCGTCGCGGCGTCGGGCGTCGGGGTCGAGCGACACGATCGGCTGGTAGTGCAGCTCGATCTCTCCCGCGGCCAGCGCGTCGACCAGCGCGTCGCGTGATCGCACCCGGGTGCTGTCGACGCTCGGCATCGCCTCTGCGGAAACGATCTGGTTGCGTCCCCGCTCCTTGGCCACGTACATGGCGGCGTCGGACCGCCTCAGCATCAGGTCGGCGTCGTCGCCCGGGTGGTGGATCGTCACCCCGACCGAGACACTCAACCGCAGTTCGGTCCCGGCCACGATGAACGCAGCGGTGAACGCGTCGGTCACGCGCGTGGCGACCTCCCCGGTGAGCTCCCGGATCGAGGGACCGAGCACCAGCAGGGCGAACTCGTCGCCACTGAGGCGCGCGACGACGTCCCCCCTGCGTAACAGCCCGCGCAACCGCGCCGAGACCTGTCGCAGCAGCTCGTCCCCGGCAGCATGACCGTGTCGGTCGTTGACCTCCTTGAACCCGTCGAGGTCGCAGAACAGCACGCCGAGCGGCTGTGTTCGCTCGGGCGCGTCGCGGACCTGGACGTCGACGAGTTCCTGGAACCGCCGACGGTTGGGCAGCCCCGTCAAACCGTCGTGGTCCGCCTGGTGACGGATGCGCTCGAGGAGCCGGCAGTTGCGCAGTGCCGAAGCCGCGTGATCCGCGACCCCGCGGAGGCGGGTGATGGCGTCCTCGTCGGGCCAGCCGGGAGGGGTGTCGCTCCCGGTGGAGGCCGTGCACACCCCGAGCAGCTCCTCTCCGGCGAGCAGCGGCACCGCGATCGTGATGGCGGAGCCGGCGAGCTCGAGCACGGAGCCCAGGGTCGCACTCTGTGCCCCGGCGCGCAGGACCGTCGGTTCGTGGCGGGCGAGCATCCGGGCGAGTTCGGGAATGTCGTCGGGCCGGAGCCGGGCGGCGAACAACGCAGCGTGCTCGTCGTCGGACAGCCCCCGTGCGGCGGTCGCGGCCAGCTGCCCGGCACTCGCATCCCAGCGCAGCACCGAAGCGCGCGGTACGCCAACGATGCTGGGGATCGCGTCCGCGACGATGTCGGCGATGGTGCCGTCATCGGTGGTGCCGCCCAGCCGCGCGGCGAGGTCGAGCAGATCCCGGGATCGGGCGGCGTCACCCCGGGAGGCCTCCCGGCTGAGGACCAGCTCGAGCGCGGCTGCGGCGTGGTTCGCGTAGGCGCGGAGCAAGCTGTGCTCGCCGGGGAACGCCGGTTGCCCGTCGTTGTGGATCGCAGCCAGACGTCCGTAGCTGCGTCCGGCCGTCGCGACCTCGACGACCACGGCGTTTCGGCCGATCGACTCGCCCCGCAGCAAGGCTCGGCCGATCCTCTGCGCGGCCTGCTCGTCGAGTCCCGCATGGTGGATCTGCGGACCATCCCCGCGCAGGCCCTCGACCGCCAGCACGTGCGCCGGCGCGATCACGGCCCCGGCGGCTCGTTCGGTGATACGGGCGAAGATCGCGGGCAGGTCGTCCTGCGCCACGAGGTCGGCGGCACCCGACTGCAACGTGCCCAACTGCTCGCGGAGTGCGGTGAGCTCGGCCGCACGTGCGGATCGGTGCCGACCCGGCAACCACCCCCGCTCGCGCCGCCGCCACGACACTTCGTAGCTGCACGAGGCAGCGCCGTCCGATTCGCAGGAGGGATGCTCAACGCGGGCGGGCGGCAGGCCGAAGAGTGTGGGCACGACGCCGATCAGGCCCTGCGCGTACCGGCAGTCGAGGAGGGAGTGCTCGTAGCCGTCGTGGAGCCGGTAGTCGAGGACGGCGTGGGTCGGACCGGCGTCCTCCAGCCGCATCGTCGAGGTCGTGGAGAACTTGGACACCGCGCTCGGCAGTTGGGCATAGACCCGGCTCGGAGAACCGACGGCGCGGAGCAGCAGGATGATGCCCGCCGGCATCCCGTGTTCCAGCGCCGTGGACCCCATCGCGTGGGGCACGTCCGGGTCGTCGAAGACGTCGACCGCGGCCTGGAACAGTCTGATGCGGGTGTCGTAGGAGAACCAGCGGGACGCATCCGAGAGCTCTTCGACCGTGAAGGGCACCTCGGCGGCCGCGAGGAGCGCGGACAGTGCGGCCTCACCACCGCGAGCGCGGGTGTAGGCGACCACCAGACCGGTGGTCGACGCGGAGGTCTCGCGGGCCTCGCCGAGCACGTCCCCTCCCATCACCTCTGCACGGGCGGGTAACGCCGCGCTCGTCCCGTCCATCGGCCGATCCAACCAGAATCGACGAGTTCGATGGCGCGTCTGCGCCCACCGCACGGCCGGTGCGCGGGTCGCCGCTCGCATCACGGGCGGTTCGTGCCGTAGAGCGACGGGTGCAGCTTCGATGATGTGGACCATCGTGATCGTGGATCCGCCCCCATGTGCGCCTCCATCGCAGCGTCCATGGTCAGGTCCACATCCTCACGCAACGCGTGCATGACCGCGCGAATCGCACGCCCTGCTCGAACCGACCAGGTTGGACTCGTCCCCGAGGACGAGCGCCTGCTCGGCAACGGACCGCCGTCCGGGGGACGCGGCACCCGCGGACCAGCGACCGCCGCAGCCGTAGTCCCGGTGGCGCCTGGTCGATGCCGGTCGGTGGGCAGGCCACGCAGCAGGAGATGGACGGGACCTTCCAGAGGTTCGCCGACGCCCTGGTGGCCGGGTCGGGGGTGCGGGGACGCGCCCGCCGGCGTCTCGACGCCACAGCGGTCGACCCGGCGGTGAACGTGACCCTCTGCGCGGCCCTGACCCACGGCTCACCCTCAGGCACCCGTCGACCGCTCCCGGAGGACGGGCCGCCCCCGCCCATCCCGGATGCTGACGGCGCCGGTCGCGGTGGTCGCGGTCCAGGTAGCTGTCGCCGCAGCGACCGACACCCCGGTGTCGCGCGGGGAACTACCGCTTGGTGTCCTCGAGTTCGTGGCCGTGTTCGTGATCGTGGCGTTGGTGGGACTGTCGGTGGTCATCGCGTTGCTGTGGAACCGATCACGTCAGAATGTGATCATCGCGATCGCGCTGCACGCGAGCTTCAACGCTTCCAGCGGACTGTTCGTGGTGAGCGGACAGGACGCAACAGACCCCGATGTGCAGTTCATCGCGCAGGGCGTGCGTGCAAGCTCTCGGCGGATAGCGACGACCCGGATCGGGACGCTGTCGCGCCCTGCGACTTCTGCCAACGGCCGGGCATCCCGTCGACTTCATCCGTCGAGCGGTGTTGTCCGGCAAGGGTGTGGTGCGGTTGGAGGCTCGTCATTGCCTGGTTCGGCGGTTGAACAGCCTGGCGGAGGCGGGGATCGCCAGCACAACGATGCTGGTGCACCACATGGTCGCTTTCCAGCCGTGATTGCCCAGGTCGGTTCCGAGCAGCAGGGCGCGCACGGACTCGATGACCGGTGTCAGCGGCTGGTTCTCAGCGAAGGCTCGCAGTGCTGTCGGGAGGGTCTCGGGCGGGACGAACCCGCTGGAGAGGTAGGGCAGGAACAGCACGAAGAACGAGAAGCCGCCCGCGGCCTCGACGGACCTGGCGATGACCCCGACGAGCACCGAGGCCCAGCCGATGGCCAGGATGTAGAGCAGGGTCACGGCGACCGCGGCCAACCAGGCGCGTGGACTGGCGACCGCACCGAACCCGAGCCCGACCGCAACGACGAGCACCAGCGTGGCGGAGAACAGCGTGCGAAGCAGGGCAGCCGTGACATGCCCCGCGAACAGTGCTGCCGGTGATGCAGGCAGGGATCGCAGGCGGTCGATCGTCGGGGTGGTCAGATCCTGGGTGAGCGCGGTCGCGGTCAGGGACGCGCCGTAGCCACAGGTCAGTACCACGACGCCAGGCACCACATAGTCGACGTAGCTGCCTGGGGTCCGGAGTGCGCCACCGAAGATGTAGACGAACACCAGCAAGATCAGCACGGGCAGCAGCACGGTGACCAGCAGGCCATCCAGACGGCGCAGTTCCAGTCGGATGCTACGGCCGGCCAGCGCAGAGGTATCGGCAATCAGCCAGAAGATCTGCGAACGGTTCGTTGGGGAGGTCGCCGTCATCGGCGGGTCTCCGAGTTCGCAGTCGAGGTAACGGCGAAGAAGACGTCGTCGAGGGTCGGCGCGGTGACCTGCGTGCGCGTGAGTGCGATGCCCGCCTCGCTCAGGGCGTTGAGCGCGGATCGCAGCTCGTCGGGGCCCGACAGGGGGACGGTCACCGTGCGGGCCTGTGCATCGAGCGAGGCCGTGGGCAGAAGGCGCGCCGCACGGTCGAGGTCAGCGGCGACTTCCAGGTGAGCCGTGAACCGTTCCGCTCCGATGCGTGCCTTGAGTTGCCCGGGGGTGCCTCGTGTCACGACCAGCCCGTGGTCGAGCACCGCGATCTCGTCGGCGAGCGCATCCGCCTCTTCGAGGTGCTGGGTGGTGAGCAGGATCGTGGTCCCCTCGCTTGCCAGGCCCCGGATGACGCCCCACAGGTTTCTGCGGCTTCGAGGGTCGAGCCCGGTGGTCGGCTCGTCGAGGAAGACCACCGGCGGGGCGGCGATCAGGCTGGCTGCCAGGTCGAGCCGTCGGCGCATCCCACCGGAGTAGGTGCCGACCCGCATGCCGGCGACCTGCTCGAGATCGAATCGCGTGAGCAGTTCCGCGGTACGACGTCGAGCCCTGCCTCGGTCGAGATGTGCGAGACGGCCAAGAAGAAACAGGTTCTCCTGGCCGGTGAGCAGATCATCCACCGAGGCGTACTGCCCCGTCAGCCCGATCGTGCGCCGCACGGCCGCCGCCTGACCGACGACGTCGTACCCGTCGACGCGGACCCGACCCGCATCGAAGCGAAGCAGCGTGGCCAGGATCCGCACGAGCGTCGTCTTGCCGGCACCGTTCGGGCCGAGGAGGCCAAAGATCGTTCCGCGCGAGATCGCCAGGTCGACCCCGTCGAGAACCACCCGGTCACCGAAGCTCTTCTGCAGGTCCTCGACCTGGACCGCAGCGTCCATCGCTACTTCCCTCCGTCGCTCCCACGCCTGCATGCGTACAGCATACGCAAGCGTATAAGATACGCCTAATGCGTGCGTCATACGCGCAGCGGTCCTCGCCCGCTACATTGGAGCGATGGCTGAGACCGGATCACCGAACGCTCTCCCCGAGGGCCTGCATCGCCTGTGGCGGGTGTCGTCCTCCCACCCTCGCGACGCTCGGCCAGCGTTGAACGTGGAGCGGGTCGTCGCGGCGGCGATCGACGTGGCGGACGAGCACGGGCTCGCCGCCGTTTCGATGAGTCGGGTCGCCGAGCAGCTCGGCGCATCGACCATGGCGCTCTACCGGCACGTCGCCAGCAAGGACGAGCTGTTGGCCCTCATGGTTGACGGTGCTGCGGGCCAGCCGCCGGCGCTTCCCCTCGACGAAGGCTGGCGGTCGGCGACCGAGGCATGGGCCCGAGCACTCGCCCGTGCCAGCAAGGGATGGGTTATCGAGGTGCCCATCTCGGGACCACCCCTTGGCCCCAACTCCGTCGCTTGGATGGAGGCCGGGCTCCGAGCCTTGCGGGAGAGCGGCCTGGAGCCCCTGGAGCGGCTCGCGGTGATCACGACGCTCTCGGGCTACGTGCGCCAGCACGCGGCTCTGCTCCAGAACATGGCCGATCAGACCGGAGGTCGGCCCCAACGGGAGGTCGAGCTCGAATGGCGCGACACGCTGGCGAGCCTGATCGATCCCGAGAGCTTCCCCGAGGTCAGCTCCGTGTTGGCCACGGGCGCCTTTGGCGTGCAAAGCTCCGACGTCGAAGGCGATCCGGACTTCGACTTCGGGGTCCACTGCATCCTCGAAGGAGTCACCCGCCTCGCCCAACGGAAACACGGCGACGTAGATCCACGATCAGCCGACCACCCCTTTACCGACGGCTGAACACCCCTGCCTGGCCGTAAGCAAGAGGCGACGCCGCAACGAAGCTCCGGACGTGACCTAGGAGCGTGGGTCAGTAACTGCGAGGTCGTTTCCGTTTCGGGGTTCGGGTTTGCGAGAATGTGGGGGTGTCGGATGACGGGTGGTGATGGTGGAGCAGCAGCGGTTGGTGGATGTGCCGGTGTCTTCCGCGGAAGACGCGATGGTGTCCGGGGGCGGTTCTGCGGAAGCGTCGCGGGGTGCGGTCGGGAAGGTGTTCCGGGACTATCAGCCGGGACAGACGATGTTGTTGCCGCCATCGCTTGATGAGTGGCTCCCGGCGGAACACCTGGCCCGGTTCGTCGATGAGCTGGTCGAGCAGCACCTCGATCTTGCCCCGTTCTATGCGGCGCACACCAACGTCAAGGGGTTCCCGCCGCGGGA